>NZ_JAWPOP010000328.1:0-791 GCF_033344345.1 Vibrio sp. 1978 | reverse complement strand
TTATTTGCGATTAATGTGTTCAAAGTGAAAGAGGTGATAAAGCTTCCGCCGTTGACTAAGCTGCCTGGCTCACACTACAACATCCGTGGTGTTGCTTCCCTTCGAGGTGAAGCCGTACCTGTGATTGATTTGCGTTGTTCGATTGGTTTTCCTCCTCTTCGTGGAGAAGCGGAAGAAGAAAACTTGATCGTGACGGAATATAACCGTTCGGTGCAGGGTTTCCTTGTTGGTCCGGTACGTAACATCATCAATACCGCATGGACTGAAATTCAGCCGCCGCCATCGACTTCTGGACGCTCTAACTACCTCACAGCTATCACCCAAGTGAAAGATGGTGATACTTCTCAAATCGTTGAGATTATTGACGTTGAGAAAGTGTTGGCGGAAATCGTTCATTATGATGTCACTATCTCAGAAGATATCTTAGATCATGACTTATCGCAGTCGATGGTTGGACGTAACGTTCTTATCGTAGACGACTCTTCGACAGCAAGAAACCAAGTACGTGACACCCTTTCTCAATTGGGTATGAACATCATCGAGTGCCGAGATGGTTTAGAGGCATTAACGGTGCTCAAACGTTGGTGTGATGAAGGTCGTGATGTTGAAAAAGAGCTGTTAATGATGATCACGGACGCTGAAATGCCAGAGATGGATGGTTACAAATTGACTCACGAAGTCCGTAGCGATCCTCGTATGTCGAAGTTGTTCATCACGTTGAACACGTCACTCAGCGGTAGCTTTAACGAGGCGATGGTGCAAAAGGTAGGCTGTGATCGTTTTATCTCAAA
>NZ_JAWPOP010000327.1:0-792 GCF_033344345.1 Vibrio sp. 1978 | reverse complement strand
CATCGACACCTCGTACAGAAATAAGCTGCATTCCGTTATCGCTAAAAGCCATGGTCGAAAATCGGGTCATAACGGAGCGCTCAAGTTGCTCTGTCGATTTTAATAGCGAGTCAGAGAATGGGTTTGCGGAAACGAACACCGCATCCGCAGTTAATGCATCCTTGCCCTGCTTGACAATCACTTGCTCCATACGAGATGCAAGTGCAGACAATGCAAAAATACTCGCGATGACCAACACAAGAGCGACGCTGATCGGCCAAAGGTTTCCTTGCCTAATTTCGCCCAAACTCCAACGCACCAAACTTTTATTCGGGGAGTGTTGCTTCAATCCACGTTGATCTGAAGATGTTACTTCACTTGAAGATACTGCTGACATTACATCTCCTCCTTAAGCTCACCCGCCTCCATACGATAAATTCTGTCGCATCGGCTTGCTAAGTTCACATAATGAGCGACCAATATTAATGTCGTACCGTGCTGGCTATTGAGATCGAACAACAGCTCGATGACTTTGTCCGCGGTTTGGTGATCAAGGTTCCCTGTCGGTTCATCAGCAAACAGCAATTCTGGCTGAGTCATAAATGCTCTAGCCAACGCGACGCGTTGTTGTTCACCACCAGAAAGTTGACTTGGTAAGTGGTCGAGTCGCTTTTCCAATCCTACGGCGCTTAATAATTCTGTCGCTCGTGCTTCATCTTCGGCTTCTCCGCGTAAAAGACACGGTAAGGTCACATTGCGAAGTGCACTCAAACTTGGGATAAGTAGAAAGCTTTGAAAGACAAATCCTAGAGA
>NZ_JAWPOP010000326.1:0-792 GCF_033344345.1 Vibrio sp. 1978 | reverse complement strand
GCGCAAGAGGCCGAACAAGCGATTCAAGATGGTATTGTGCGCGCCGTGCTGATTTTGCCAAGCGATCTCACACAACGCATGATGCAAGGTCGAGAGCTTGGGCAATGGATTGTGGATGGGTCAGATACCATGATCAGCTCGGCAATATTGTCATTGCAAACCATGCCATTGACCGATTTTGATTTCGAGATTCGCCCAGCGCCAAGCAAAACATTCGAAGTCGCACTCTACTACAACCCAAGTCGGCGTTCTGCGGTCAACATCGTACCCGGCTTACTCGGTGTGATTCTCACCATGACGATGATTTTGTTCACCAGTGCCGCGATTGTACGAGAACGTGAACGGGGAAATTTGGAGCTATTGATCACCACGCCCATCCACTCGATAGAGCTAATGGTGGCGAAAATCGTGCCGTATATCTTTGTCGGCTTAATTCAGGTTTTCATCATTCTAGGGTTGGGACATTGGATTTTCGGCGTACCAATTAACGGTGCAATCAGCCAAATTCTGTTTGGAACCTTGTTGTTTATCGCCGCCAGCTTAACTTTAGGATTGGTCATATCCACCATCGCCACAACACAGCTTCAAGCCATGCAAATGACGGTGTTCATTCTTCTGCCTTCGATTCTGCTGTCTGGATTTATGTTCCCTTACGAGGGCATGCCAGTCGCTGCACAGTGGATTTCAGAAGCCCTGCCCGCCACTCACTTTATGCGCATGATTCGAGGCATAGTGTTGCGAGGAGCGGATCTGATGGACTTGTGGCGAGATACCCTTTGGTTGCTCGGGTTT
>NZ_JAWPOP010000325.1:0-793 GCF_033344345.1 Vibrio sp. 1978 | reverse complement strand
CTACGTTGCCTTGGTGATCTTTTAAGGTGATGAACAAGTGGTAAAGGTAAGGATTTTCAGCCGTCCAATGCGTTGGATTCACCATATCAATCGCAAAGCTTGTTGAGTGGTGGTTTTGGATAGTCAGTGAATCGCATTGACCACTGGCTACGACAGTGCCTTTGTCATGCAGCGCGTATTCCAGCGTGTAGCCAGACGCGATAGCGGTGGAAAGGTTTTCCAATTCGATTTGAGCACTGAGCGTCGCACTTTGGTAATCGTCGGCGAAATCGGTGCGAATTGTTAGGTCTTGGACGTGAACCTGCTCTTTGCCCACAAGGTAAACATCGCGGAAGATCCCCGCCGTCCACCACATGTCTTGGTCTTCAATGTAAGTGGAATCGGCCCACTGCATCACGCGTACAGACAGCAAGTTTTCGCCTTGTTGGACGAACTTGGAAATGTCGAATTCCGCTGTGAGTCGGCTGCCTTTACTAAAGCCGACGTACTCGCCGTTTACGTACACTTCAAAGTAGGTTTCCACGCCGTCGAACTTGATGATGGTTTGTTGGTTATCCCACTGTGGACCAAGTGTAAATGTGCGTTGATAAGCGCCCGTTGGGTTGTCGGTTGGTACAAACGGGACGTCGATCGGGAATGGGAAGCCCTCATCGGTGTATTGCAGATCGCCGTGGCCTTCCATTTGCCACATGTTTGGGACGGTAATGTGTCCCCAGTCGTTCATTGTTTGTGAGTAAAACTCATCAGGTACCAACATTGGGTTGGTGAAATAACGGAATGTCCATTGGCCGCT
>NZ_JAWPOP010000324.1:0-794 GCF_033344345.1 Vibrio sp. 1978 | reverse complement strand
ATGCAACGCTAAACATCCGTTGTGACATCCTAGAACCTGCAACAATGCAAGGCTATGACCGTGACCCACGCTCTATCGCAAAACGCGCTGAAGACTACATGCGCTCAACAGGTATCGCAGATACAGTGCTTGTTGGTCCTGAGCCAGAATTCTTCCTATTCGATGACGTGAAGTTCTCTAACGACATGTCAGGTTCTTTCTTCAAGATTGACGACATCGAAGCAGCATGGAACACAGGCAGCGACATCGAAGGCGGTAACAAAGGTCACCGTCCAGGCGTTAAAGGTGGTTACTTCCCAGTAGCTCCTGTTGACTCTTCTCAAGACATCCGCTCTGCAATGTGTCTAATCATGGAAGAAATGGGCCTAGTTGTTGAAGCGCACCACCACGAAGTGGCGACTGCGGGTCAAAACGAAATCGCAACTCGTTTTAATACGCTAACAACGAAAGCTGACGAAATCCAAATTTACAAATACGTAGTACATAACGTTGCTCACGCATTTGGTAAAACAGCGACATTCATGCCTAAACCACTCGTTGGCGACAACGGCTCTGGCATGCACGTTCACCAATCTCTAGCAAAAGACGGCGTTAACCTGTTTGCTGGCGACAAGTACGGCGGTCTATCTGAAACAGCGCTTTACTACATCGGCGGTATCATCAAACACGCTCGTGCAATCAACGCGTTTGCTAACCCATCAACAAACTCGTACAAGCGTCTTGTACCTGGATTTGAAGCACCAGTTATGCTTGCTTACTCTGCACGTAACCGTTCAGCTTCTATCCGTATCCCA
>NZ_JAWPOP010000323.1:0-795 GCF_033344345.1 Vibrio sp. 1978 | reverse complement strand
AAAGAAGCTATGACAAACTGCCAAACCGTAAACAAAGCAGGTTGTACGTTTTTCTCTGGTCAAATTAACGATGTAGATGTAGTGCTACTACAATCTGGTATCGGTAAAGTTGCTGCGGCAGTTGGTACAACAATTCTTCTTGATGAATACCAACCAGATGTGGTTATCAACACAGGTTCTGCTGGTGGTTTCGATTCAAGCCTAAATCTAGGTGACGTAGTGATTTCTACAGAAGTGCGCCACCACGACGCAGACGTGACCGCTTTTGGCTATGAAATTGGTCAAATGGCAGGTCAGCCAGCAGCATTCAAAGCGGATGAAAAACTGATGGATCTAGCAGAAAAAGCACTCGAGCAAATGGCAAATACACATGCCGTTCGCGGTTTGATCTGTACGGGCGATGCGTTTGTTTGCACGGCTGAGCGCCAAGCGTTCATTCGTGAAAACTTCCCATCCGTTATTGCGGTTGAAATGGAAGCATCAGCTATTGCTCAGACTTGCCACCAGTTCAACACACCATTTGTTGTTGTACGTGCTATCTCTGACGTTGCTGATAAAGAATCACCAATGAGCTTTGAAGAATTCCTGCCTCTAGCAGCAAAAAGCTCTTCAGAAATGGTATTCAAGATGCTGGAACTGGTTAAGTAATCCAAGTCATTCATGGAAGAAATTTTTCAGCAATTCTATGCTAATGGTGCGCTCCTCGTGATGTGGGGCGCATTACTGTTTCACCTGATCCGCTCTATTCCTCATTCCGCTCACCCTGCGACTTTATGGCGCAAGGTAGCAGAACAA
>NZ_JAWPOP010000322.1:0-798 GCF_033344345.1 Vibrio sp. 1978 | reverse complement strand
TCTTAACTTCTGTCATTCTGATTACTCTTGAGCTTATTTCCGCTTCTAGTCTCAAATGGTTTAAGCAACCTGCGTTATCACTTAACCTTGGTTTTGTCGGGATGTCGGTGCATGCACTCAATATCATTTATCAAAGTGGTGGTGTGGTTGATTCAACTCAAACTTATTGGGTGCCTTTGTTGGTTGTCGCTTTCTTCTTATCTGGCACTCGTCTTATCGCTATTGCTTGGAGTGGCGTGGTGATTGCCATTTCCGCCTTAATGACACATCAGCATGTTTCGGGTTTTGAGTTTCCTCAACTGGTATTATCGGAAGCTTCTCAGAGATTAGAAATTTGGTCTGGTACCGTATTGCCGCTGGTGGTGATTTGTATCGCTCAGGCATTTACTGCTAAGCAACGTGATGATGCGATTGAAAATGCCGAAGCAGCAAAAGTCGAGAGTGAGCAAGTCGCCAAAAAAGCAACAGAAGGCGAACTGCATCTGGCTGAAGTATTGGAGCAAGCTAATTTAAATTCGATAGAGCTGAAATCTGTTTCGCAAGCGCTTGATGAGCAATCGTCGCAGTTGGATGAGCAAGTCAATGCACTCAACGTGAATAGTGAATCTCAAGCAAGTGCGGCAGAGCAAATGAGCCAACAAGTACATCACATGGCCACAGGGATTGAAGAGTCGAGCAAGTTTGTGGAAGAGCTGCGCGAGAAGAGTGAAGACGTTCATCAACAAGCAGAGAAAAGCTCTGAACTGCTAGAAGATTCTACTCAAGCCATCAGCCAGATCATTACTAGCCATGAAGAAA
>NZ_JAWPOP010000321.1:0-800 GCF_033344345.1 Vibrio sp. 1978 | reverse complement strand
ACAAACGATACATTGATGTCGCGATGGTGGATTTAAAAACAAGTACGCACAAAATTGAAAGAGCGATAGCGCCTTCATCTTTAGAAATCGATCCAAAACCGTTCTATGACTAAATCGGTGCTTAGCTTGAATCATTACTGACTATTTTCTTTACACTATTGCATATAGCGAGTATTTTGGTTGCATAATTAATGCGCAATGAGGATTGCGCATTTGCCTCAAAAATACGTTTCAAGGATAGAAGCGTCGATGCTACATCACGTAGCTAAAGCCTTAATATGTGGCACCAAACCATGATTGGAAAGGAGCGCCAATGCAACTCGATACTTGGATTTACTACACTCTCGCGATACTCGTGCTCACAGCCTCTCCTGGGCCAAGTTCTCTACTTTGCTTAAGTAAAGGCGTCAGCAGCGGTTTTCGTCTTGCACTGACGACGGCTCTAGGCAGTTTAAGTGCGATTACCATCATTCTTACCCTTTCTTTTACCGGTTTAGGCGTTGTGATTGCGTCTTCTGAGTTCGTGTTTAACATCATCAAATGGTGTGGTGCGGCATATTTGATTTGGTTAGGCATTCAAGCATTTCGATCAAAACAAAACGATTTTGCGAAGTCCGACTCTGCACAGGTGTCAACCAGCCACGTCAGCGCCTATACCAGTGGTTTTATCGTTGGTTCCAGTAATCCGAAAGCCATTATTTTCTTTACGGCACTATTCCCACAATTCATTGACCCAACCGCTTCGCTGCTGACCCAATATGCGATTTTCGCGGGTACGTTCGTAGTATTCGAATTGAGCT
>NZ_JAWPOP010000320.1:0-801 GCF_033344345.1 Vibrio sp. 1978 | reverse complement strand
CCCAGAGCCCTTGCGGCCCTGCGCCTATCGGTATCGCATTCAGGTAATGCCGCACCTGCTCGACGCCGCGCTCCATCATCCTCACCAGCAGCGTATCGCGGTTGGTGAAGCGCTGGATTAACGCTGCGCGGGAGAGCCCCACCTCCTTTGCTACTCCGCTGAGCGTGAACTCTATGGGACCGCAACGCTTCAGCACTACGGTGGCGGCCTCGAGTACCTCGTCATCGGACTTGAGCTTGGGGCGGGGCATCAGTGTTCACCTTCTGTATGGGTTGGGGCGGAGGCTGTGGCTGCCGCCGCCATTGTAGCAAATTGAAGACGGAGCGAGAGTAGAGCCACGAGCCCCGCAAACACGGCCGATACAACGAGGCCAGGGAGCGGACCAGCAAGGTCGACAAACGCGCCGGCCGCAAGCATAACCATGGGCGAGGCTGACAGCATCACCGCCGAGACCATGCCGAGTACCCGGCCGAGAAGTTCTGGCGGCGTGCGGTTGTAGATGGCAGCGTTGAGAATGGGAGAGACTGAGCCGGTCAGCAGTCCCACGAGCGCGCCCAACAACATCAGCACCGGCACGCCTGGCAACTGTGAAAGCAGAAGCGAGCCCACCGCAGAGCCACAAAATGCCACCGCCAGCCAGTTCTGCGCTGATATCCGGGCGCCGACCGACGCATGAATGGCAATGCCAAGGAGACCACCAGCCCCCATCATTGAGGAGAACAGCCCGAGCTCTGCTACTTGGCGTCCTGCATCTACAAACAGCGCAGGCATGATGACGCTGCCGTTGGCGCCAACGATGCC
>NZ_JAWPOP010000319.1:0-801 GCF_033344345.1 Vibrio sp. 1978 | reverse complement strand
GACGCATTGGGCGTACTACTTGACGACGAATCATGTGGTACACCTGAGCTGGCGTTGATGGTACAACGACCTGCATGTTTTGCTCAGCACACAATTGAAGGTAACGCTCTAGACGAGCAGATGAGTGCTCCGGACCTTGGCCTTCGTAACCATGAGGCAGAAGCATCGTCAGGCCGCACAAACGTCCCCACTTTTGCTCACCAGACGAAATGAATTGGTCAATAACCACTTGTGCGCCGTTAGCGAAGTCACCAAACTGCGCTTCCCAAATGGTCAAACCGCCAGGTTCAGCAGTTGCATAACCGTACTCAAATGCAAGAACAGCTTCTTCCGACAACACAGAGTCAAAAACTTGGAAAGGCCCCTGCTTGTCATGGATATTCGCTAGCGGGATGTAAGTGCTTGCATCTGATTGGTTGTGAAGAACTGAGTGACGATGGAAGAAAGTACCACGACCTGAGTCCTGACCAGAAATACGGATACGCTTACCATCGTCTACCAATGTCGCGTAAGCCAATGTTTCAGCCATACCCCAGTCAATAGCCTTCTCACCTGTCATCATTGCTAAGCGATCGTTGTACAGCTTGTTTACTCGGCTTTGCAGCTTGTGGCTTTCCGGGTACTGACATAAACGATTACCTAGCTCGACAAGGCGTTGCTTATCGTAGGTCGATTCCCATTGCATATCCCACTCGTGTCCCAAGTAAGGAGACCAGTCTACAGAATGCAATGCCATCGGACGCCACTCTTTCACCACGACTTCACCGCGGTCAAGTGCATCACGATACTCGTTCACCAACT
>NZ_JAWPOP010000031.1:0-51421 GCF_033344345.1 Vibrio sp. 1978 | reverse complement strand
ACCAGCGATTGTCTTTAAAGAAATGGCACTGGCCGCTTGATATTGGCGAGTGTCGCACTTCGCAGTTGAATTCGGGCTTTACTTAAATTTGTATTTCCCTCTTTAGATGTAACCAAATATTCATAATCGCTGAGCTTTTTTATCGTAGTAGATACTGTACAGCCTAGTAAAGTAATTGTTCCGGAAGGAGGAAGAACTAACATCTTCTCCTTTATTTGTGCAAAAGCACATTCCAGTCCTCCTTCAGCCTTCCAATGTTCTTGTCGAGCTTTTAGTTCATTCTGAGCCACTTTTAATTGAAAAAATACTCCCTTTGATGATGCGAGAGATGTAATCAAAGCAAACAATAATAGTATGGATGTTACTAACAACGTCGTGTACCCAGAACATCCAAATTTAGATCTCATTGCCAATTCCTTTGCTTAATTGAAAATTCTGCAACTTGATTAATTACGCCATCTACAGTTTGTAAAGCCAAAGTAACATCCGTTACAGCGCTAATATTTGTGCCATTCGTTACGACATCAGAATTTACTGTAAAACTCGTCACTTGAAAAATATCTTCATCAAATAAAGAACGACAAAAATCCACACCATCAAAAGACAGTATTTTGGCTTGGGATACTACGCCATTTTCACAGATTACAAGTTTGCTATCTCGCTTCTCATACTTAATATTTCTATAGTTTTTATTTAGCGGAGAGTCATCTCTAAAATAAACAAAACCAATAGAAGATGCACCACTGATTGTAATTGTTTCCAAGGCTCCGGATAATTTAAGAGACATACCATGACCACCATCATAACCAGCCCTTTGAATATCTTCTTTCATAACAGATAAAGTGATATTAAGACTTTGCAATAAATTTAGCTCTAAGCTTTTTTCTTTTGCTGTTTTTTGTAAACTCAAGAATATAGAGCCCACTACACTAAGAACAATTAACCCAATTAAAGAACTAATCATTAATTCAATTAAAGAGCTACCTATTTGATAGCGTTTGTTAGCACTGACGGTAATCATATAACTTAGTTCCAGAGTTACTACAAATCTTAATCCTCCCAGGAGGGTTTGAGATCTTTGCTTGTAGTTTTATGTTTTGAGCATTGGTTGGGAAAAACTCTATATTTCCTCCTTGGGGCCGTCCACGGACCTCATCGAAGCTTATTTTTTGATTATCGTAACTGTGCTTCAAAGATAATTCAGAGTATGCGGAGCCGGAAAGGTTTAAGATTACTCCCCCTGAGCCGCTAGATGAGTTAGTTAACTGTAGAGACCATGCACCTTGACTGACAACGACGTTTTTAGCCATAGAGAAATGAATATATAACTTTTGATTTCTCATTACCGCCTCGGACTTACTTTGGCTTAGAAAACCAGCTAATTCAGTTGCTAATCGCTGCATTTGCACAGTTTGTGAAACACGGCTAAAGCTTGGAGCTGCAAACGCCAATATAATACTCAGTACAGCAACAGTAATAAGAAGCTCCAACAACGTAAACCCGCGAGGCATTTCCCAAATTCCTATGTAAACGGCAAAAGGGCCGTAATTCATCTTGCACAGATGCTATCACCTGCCCAAAATAGGCGGAAAAGTGAAAAGGAAACTACTCGTGATGATTCGAATTTCTCGTTGTAACGGCTACAAAAAAGGATTGAGAGGGATGACATTGATCGAATTACTGGTAGCTGTAGTGATTGTCGGGATCATTGCTGCAGTCGCATACCCCTCTTACACTAATCATGTAATCAAGTCTCATAGGACGGTTGCCTTGAGCGATCTTAGTCGAATTCAGCTAGAGCTAGAGACATCTTATGATGGTGGGTACGACTGGAGTCATATTCTCTCTGGAGGCACATGCACTCTATGTGACTCAGACACAAATAGATTTTCTTTCGATATTGCGAGCTCTGCAAGTACGGCCTATACCATTACAGCAACAGCAAAATCGGCTCTGGGACAAGACGACGACGAGTGCTTGACTGGTTCTAAAACGATTACTTTAACGTCAACAAATGTCGAAGAACCAAGTGATTGCTGGAATTAGGAAGAACACCGAGATGCAAAAAGGCCTGCATTTTAGCAGGCCTTTGTATTTGTGCTTTTCACTAACGTCTTAGCTGGTTAAATCATCAAAGAACTTTTTCACACCGTTGAAAAAGCCTTCTGATTTAGGCTTGTGCTTTGTCGCCGCTTCACCACCACAAGACTCTTCAAACTCTTTGAGCAGTTCTTTTTGGCGTGAGCTTAGGTTTACTGGTGTTTCAACAACCAACTTAACAATAAGATCACCAACACCGCCACCGCGAACGCCTTTCACACCTTTACCACGCATACGGAACATACGACCTGTTTGCGTTTCTGAAGGCACTTTTAGGCTTACGCGACCATCTAGGGTTGGTACTTCAACTTCACCACCTAGAGCTGCCATCGCAAAGCTTACTGGCACTTCACAGTATAGGTTGTTGCCATCACGCTCGAAGATATGGTGCTCTTTCACGTGCACTTGTACATACAAGTCACCCGCTGGTGCTCCCATTTCTCCCGCTTCACCTTCGCCAGATAGACGAATACGGTCGCCAGTATCAACACCTGCTGGGATCTTAACGTTAAGTGTTTTTGTTTTCTGCTTACGACCTTGACCATGACACTCATTACAAGGGTCTTTAATGATTTTACCTTTGCCGTGACAGGTAGGACAGGTTTGTTGCACTGCGAAGAAGCCCTGGCGCATCTGTACTTGACCATGACCATGACAGGTACCACATGTTTCAGCAGATGAACCTTTCTTCGCGCCACTACCATCACAGGTATCACAGTGTACTAGTGTCGGTACTTCGATCTCTTTCGTTACACCACGAACCGCTTCTTCTAGCGTCAATTCCATGTTGTAACGTAGGTCAGCACCTCGCTGGGCACGGTGGCCACCACCGCCACGACGACCACCACCAAAGATGTCACCGAATACATCGCCAAAGATGTCGCCGAAATCAGCACCGCCGCCGCCAAAGCCGCCGCCACCGAAACCACCGCCGCCTTGTTCAAAAGCTGCATGACCGTATTGGTCGTACGCCGCTTTCTTTTGAGGGTCGGTCAGAACTTCGTACGCTTCTTTTACTTCTTTAAACTTGTCCGCCGCAGAATCATCACCCTGGTTTCGGTCTGGGTGGAATTTCATCGCTAGACGCTTATACGCCTTTTTGATATCGCGCTCTGAGGCATCACGGCTTACGCCTAATACTTCGTAAAAATCACGTTTTGACATGTTCTTCGTCACCAGTTAATTACTACAAACGGCATCGATTCACCGCTTGGTGTTTGTATCGTTCTAGGTAAGTGCACTTGTCTGCAACATACTTAACTAGAAAGACAGCGTTTACAAACAGACGGGCGTAAGAGTTGCCCCAAACGCCCGCACACGAAGTCTTATCGACCCCAGATGGCTATGCAGCCATCTGGTTAAGAAATATTATTTCTTGTCGTCTTTAACTTCTTCGAACTCAGCATCTACAACGTCGTCTTCTTTAGACTGTGCACCTGCGTCAGCACCTTGTGCTTGCTGCGCTTGAGCTTGTTGTTGAGCGATTTCCATCAGCTTTTGAGAAGCAGTCATTAGTGCTTGAACTTTAGCATCGATAGCTTCTTTGTCTTCGCCTTTACGTGCTGTTTCTAGCTCAGAAATTGCTGCTTCAATCTTCTCTTTCTCTTCTGCAGGTAGCGCTTCACCAGCTTCTTCTACTTGCTTACGAGTACCGTGAATCATTTGGTCAGCTTGGTTACGTGCAGTTGCTAGCTCTTCGAACTTCTTGTCCGCTTCTTTGTTAGCTTCTGCTTCTTGAACCATTTTCTCGATGTCTTCATCGCTTAGACCGCCAGAAGCTTGGATAGTGATCTTCTGCTCTTTACCAGTCTGCTTGTCTTTCGCAGATACGTGTAGGATACCGTCCGCATCAAGGTCAAACGTAACCTCGATTTGTGGCATACCACGTGGTGCAGGCTGGATGCCTTCTAGGTTAAATTGGCCTAGAGACTTGTTGTACATCGCTTGCTTACGCTCACCTTGTAGAACGTGGATAGTTACCGCGCTCTGGTTGTCTTCCGCTGTAGAGAAAACTTGGTTCGCTTTAGTTGGGATAGTTGTGTTCTTCTCAACTAACTTAGTCATCACGCCACCCATTGTCTCGATACCTAGAGACAGTGGAGTTACGTCTAGTAGTAGTACGTCTTTAACGTCACCAGCAAGTACACCACCTTGAACTGCAGCACCCATTGCTACTGCTTCGTCAGGGTTTACGTCACGGCGCGCTTCTTTACCAAAGAACTCAGCAACTTTCGCTTGAACCATTGGCATACGAGTCTGACCACCAACTAGGATTACGTCAGTGATGTCGTTTACTGATAGGTCAGCGTCAGCTAGAGCTACTTTTAATGGTTCAAGAGAGCGTTGTACTAGGTCTTCAACTAGAGATTCTAGTTTTGCACGAGTCACTTTAATGTTCATGTGCTTAGGACCAGTTGCATCTGCAGTAACGTAAGGTAGGTTTACGTCTGTTTGAGAAGTAGAAGAAAGCTCGATTTTCGCTTTCTCTGCTGCTTCTTTAACACGCTGCATTGCTAGTGGGTCGTTTTTAAGGTTGATGCCTTGCTCTTTGTTGAACTCATCAACCAAGTAGTTGATTAGACGGTTATCAAAGTCTTCACCACCTAGGTGAGTATCACCGTTAGTTGCTAGAACTTCGAATGTTTTCTCGCCTTCAACTTCATCGATTTCGATGATTGAAATATCGAATGTACCACCACCAAGGTCGTATACCGCGATAGTGCGATCGCCGCCTTTCTTATCAAGACCGTAAGCTAGCGCAGCTGCTGTTGGTTCGTTGATGATACGTTTAACTTCTAGACCTGCGATACGGCCAGCATCTTTTGTCGCTTGACGCTGAGCATCGTTAAAGTAAGCAGGTACTGTGATAACTGCGCCAGTTACTTCCTCACCAAGGAAGTCTTCAGCAGTTTTCTTCATTTTCTTAAGAACTTCAGCAGAAACCTGAGGAGCTGCCATTTTTTGGCCTTTCGCTTCTACCCAAGCATCACCGTTGTCAGCCTTAACGATTTTGTAAGGCATGATTTCGATGTCACGCTGAACTTCTTCGTCTTCAAAACGACGACCGATTAGACGCTTAATTGCAAATAGCGTGTTTTCTGGGTTAGTTACTGCTTGACGTTTCGCTGGTTGACCTACTAGCGTCTCACCGTCAGTGTAAGCAATAACCGATGCAGTAGTACGTTCGCCCTCTGCGTTTTCAATTACACGTGGTTTGTCGCCGTCTAATACAGCAACACATGAGTTAGTAGTACCTAAGTCAATACCAATGATTTTACCCATCTGGCTATCTCCGAATAAATTCTATTTTCGTTTGGTTATAACCCCAATGTGGGGGGAGGAGAATCGGGTTTCAACCCTTGCTCACAAACAAAAATAATCAATGTTTGCTTCTCTATGCCACATAGATAAGGGCGGCAAAATGCTTTTCAAGGGCAGAATTAAAAAAAAGCGTCTTTTTTCGAAATTTATGTGTTTCTTTCTGATTAGTTGGGAACTCGTCACACTGCTGTAGCGCAACAAAACGTCATTTCCCAGATAAATTTATTTATGCCCGACTCTTCCTAAATAAAAAACGAGCTCATAAGAGCTCGCTTCAATATTAGGGTTAAAATAAATTATTCAAGGTATTAGGCGTTCGCTTGAGCAGGCTCAGCATCAACACCCTCTTCTTTACCTATCTCACCTTCTGTTTTTGCAACAATGGTGTTCACTGCCGTGTCGCCGACAACGTTAGATGATGTACAGAACATATCATTAATACGGTCGACCGCTGCAATGATTGCCAAACCTTCAGGTGGTAAGCCTAGCTGGTGAAGCAAAACACCTACCATTACCACGCCGCCCCCAGGAACGCCGCCAGCACCAATAGATAACAGAAGAATAGTTAAGCCAAGTGTGAAGATGTCTGCGGTGTTAATTGGCTGGCCAAAAGCGTTCGCAACAAACATCGTTGCTAGAGCAATATAGATAGACACACCAGACATATTCATCGTTGCGCCCAGTGGTACACCGAAGCCAGCAACCGATTTAGAGACCTGAAGCTTTTCTGTCAGTGTGCGCATCGTTACCGGGATAGTCGCGTTTGAGCTTGCGGTAGATAGAGAGAAAAGAATCTGCTCACGAGTTGCACGTAGGAAAGTCTTTGGAGAAGTTCCTGTCGCAATACTCACTGCCATTGGGTAGAAGAAGAAGATCCAGAACACCAACATCGCAACCACCAAAGCCACGTAACCGGCAACGGACATTAATGTGTTGGCGTTTAGCGTTGCACCTAGTTGAATCATTAGTGCGAACACACCATATGGTGCAAGACTCATCACTAATCCAACCAATTTCATCATGATTTCATTTGCCATTTTGAATGTGCGAATAGCTGGGCCACCACGAGAATCCAAAGCTTGAATTGCAAGCCCCGTCAAAATTGCCATAAAGATGATTTGCAGCATGTCGCCGCTAGCAAACGCTTGTACAGGATTGCTAGGAACAATGTTAACAACTAAAGAGAAAATGTCCGGCGTCTCTGTCGTTGTCAGCTGTACAGCCTCAGATACCGTTCCTGCTAGATTAGCGCCCGCTCCTGGCTGGAAGATCAAGCCGACAGTCAAAGCCGCCGTAATCGCAATGATGGTGTTAAGAATGTAAAGGGTAAAAGTTTTTCCACCAAGACGACCAAATGCACTGATATCTTTCAAGTCAACAATGCCGCATACGATTGAAACGTAAACTAAAGGAACAACAAGCAATTTGATCAGTGAGACGAACATGCCGCCAACACCTTCTGCTGCTCCAAGTAGGTATGTATCAAAAATCGCAATACCGCTAAATAAGTACTGAATTGCTGTCCCCAGCACAAGGCCGGCAAACAAGCCTATAAAAATCTTACTAGAAAGCGATTTATCCATTATAAATCTCCGATATGTTGTGTTTACTATTTACATTTTTGTAGTTATATATGCTTACTTTTAAAGCATTAGTCGCAAATCATACACACCGAAGTTACAAAATAAAGTGACAATTTACATTTTTGTTAACGACATTGTTTTAGAAAAAATGACTATATTTACATTCCTATGCAGAACAAATATTCAC
Source organism: Vibrio sp. 1978 (assembly GCF_033344345.1). NCBI lineage: Bacteria > Pseudomonadati > Pseudomonadota > Gammaproteobacteria > Vibrionales > Vibrionaceae > Vibrio > Vibrio sp. 1978. Next base: position 44,230 of record NZ_JAWPOP010000031.1, on the reverse strand, counting down.
ACAACGAATGATTACAATCACTTATAGCCCTTTCCGTTAATAAACACGCAGCGAGATGAGAGAAAATCTCCTATAGGAAAATAATTAACCAATAGGAAAAAATATGAAGGGGATCAAATTTTCATTTATCGATATACAACGAAGTTCGATGCAGTCATTTATGTTTAAAACAAAAAAGCGCCCATCAAAAATGATGGGCGCTTTTATATTTAAAAAACAGGTAGTTAAAGTTACTTAGCAACCATTACCATTGCCGGACGAATCACACGGCCGTTTAGTTCGTAACCTTTTTGCATAACAAACATAACAGTGTTTGATTCATGATCAGGGCTCTCCTGAATCGACATCGCTTGATGGAACTCTGGATTGAATGCTTCACCTTCAGGGTTGATTGCTTTCAAGCCAAATTTCGCTACAACGTCTACAAACGTTTTATGTGTTAGTTCAACGCCTTCTAGGAACGGCTTCACAGTTTCATTCTCTGTATCTGCCGCTTGAATTGCACGCTCTAGGTTATCAATAACAGGAAGCAGCTCTTCTGCAAACTTGTTCAACGCAAACTTACGTGCTTTATCGATCTCTTGCTCAGTGCGACGACGCATGTTTTCTACTTCAGCTTTAGAACGCAACACCGCATCTTGTTGCTCTTTTACTTTTGCCTCGCTAGACAATAGTGCCGCTTCTAGTTGAGCAATCTTAGCGTCTGTCTCATCACCAAGCTCTTCAAGCTCAGCTTCAACTTCTTGTGCTTCAGCTTCTACTTTTTCAGCCTCTTCGATGATTTGATCAAGCTCTTCTTCTGTAACTTTGTTTTCTTCGTTGCTCATGATATCTCCAGAATTCAACATAATGCCCTTAAAGCCATGCGCGTTTTTGCGGGCTTTAACCACATAAAAATTCGCATATTTAGGTGACTTGCCATTATTATGGGGATGAAGATTCCTGATTCAAGCCTCTTTAATGCGGAAATGCTATGAAAAATCCATGTAACGTGATCGCGATTATCGGAAAACCAAGAGATCAACAAGCAATTCAAACTCATAAAGAGTTGTACCAATGGTTGACCTCTGAGGGCTATAAAGTATTCATTGACGATCGCCTTGCCGCAATACTGGATGATATCCCACAGAGTCAGTTTGCTAGCTTAGTTGAACTAGGAAAAAATGCCGATCTAGCCATTGTGGTTGGTGGCGATGGCAACATGTTAGGTGCGGCAAGAATTTTATCCCGATTTGATGTGCCAGTTATAGGCGTGAACCGTGGAAATTTGGGCTTCTTAACTGACTTGAACCCAGACGACTTCCAAGCGTCTCTGCAAGCGGTACTCGACGGTGATTATATTGAAGAGGAACGTTTTCTTTTAGAGGCGGAAGTACACCGCCACGGACAAATAAAGAGCCATAACGCTGCGCTAAACGAAGCCGTACTTCACCCAGGGCAAATTGCTCATATGATTGAATTTGAAGTGTACATAGATGAAAGCTTCGCCTTCTCTTTACGGGCCGACGGTTTGATTGTCTCCACTCCGACTGGCTCGACGGCATATTCACTTTCTGGCGGCGGCCCAATTCTTTCTCCTAGCTTGAATGCCATTTCACTCGTGCCAATGTTCCCTCATACATTGTCGAGTCGACCTTTGGTGGTTGATGGAAAACGTCGAATTAAATTGGTGGTATCACCAGAAAACCGTGGAACACAAGAAGTTAGCTGTGATGGACAAGTCTCACTTCCAGTTACCCCTGGCGACGAAATTCACATCTATCAAAGTCCAAATGTACTAAAGCTCATCCATCCAAAAGACTACAGCTACTATCACGTCTTACGGAATAAGCTTGGCTGGTCTAGTAAATTGTTCTAACACTTGTTACTCAGGGCAATAACTTCAATAAAAAAGCCAGCAGCTTAATTGCTACTGGCTTTTGGCTTTCTTAGACAAGAAATAGACACAAAGTAGTGAGGCGACACGATATTTGTCATCATTAAAGAGAAGCTTATAAATTTTGATCCTGTGGGCAAACTTTACACAAAAGATAGAAAAGCAAATTCAATGATCTATGTCCGGTGATATTCTCACCATGAATAGAGTATTAACTCTATTTCATACAATCAATAAAGGACATATTATGAAGAAAACCATCATTCTGTCTGTTCTCAGTACATTAGCACTTATTGGCTGCCAATCAGAGGAAACGCAAGTCAACAGTGTGTCCAATGCAAAAGCGGAAGATATCACTAAGACGAAACGGGCCCTAGCTCAACAATTGAGTGAGAATTATGCTGCCATTGAACCCATGCTGAGAAGAGATATTACTCCGCAACAGACTAACGTGTCTGTATCAGCATTTGTTAAGCAAAACCCTAACTCAGAGTTCAGCCGCCAGCTTGTACAAGCTGACACTCAAATTCGTAGCTGGAAAGGTATTTCTGAATACTCTGATCAGTTGTTAGAAGTTCGCTTGGCAAATGAAGCCATGATAACAGCATGGCAAAGTGGCGAGGTCGAGCCATTATTTGCATTTGAACCAAGTGGTGATGATGAGAATTGGCAATACATCGAAGCATTTGATGTGTATGGCAACATCCATCAACTCGATGTTTACCAGCTCCCTGAGGTACCTGTACTTGTCGTTGATAACAATAGCTCTGCAGAGCTAAAAGCAGGCTTGCAAGCTATGCAAGCTGAGATGAAAAAACTCGGTCAACCAGCTTTAGTTCAACCATATATTGCTGATGAACAACGCCAAAATACACCGCTATTGTCAAGTAGCGCAGTGGGCGAAGCGGCTCCAATTCAAACCACGCAGTTGAAAAAGATCCGTCTAGCCGATGACAAAGAACCTTGGATCTCTGGCAAGGCAGAAATCTACGCTATCGTAACGGGCGTCAATCCAAGTCGTGATGAACCTACTCTCGATTTGGTGGAGCTTCCATACTTAGACTACGATAACCAAGATTACTATCCAAATCAGATCATTATTCACTGGTCTCGTTACCGCTGGGGTGCGGCAGACATTGTGCTCATGGAGCAAGATGACGGCACAGACTATAAACAATTGGCAAAACTCCTTGTTCAAGTTGCCGAAGAAGTATTGAAAGCGATTCCAGATCCAGAAGTTCAGGCTTACGCGATTATTCCGCAAATCACGAACAAGATCATCGACACTATCCCCGATGGTGTACTCACGAATGATGATGACTTCGTCGACGTTTACTACACTCTAATGCAAGACACTTCATACGTGGATCACCCAGGTGCAGGTGTGAATGCAGTCGTCACACTAGAACCACTAACGATTAACCCAACTCGTCCGTAACCTGTTCAACTTTAATGAGTCGTTGTAATCACATCGGCTCATTTTTCCCACTTCATCACAAAAAAACAGCCTACAAAGAAAATTTTCCTTACCCGACTTTACTGTATAAAGAAACAGTATATACTGTTCTCTTATACAGTATTGTTCAGTTATACAGGTAAATAAAATGCTGGCTCATCTAAGTGTTAATAATTTTGCGATTGTTAAGTCTTTACAACTCGAGCTTTCTAAGGGCATGACCACCATTACAGGTGAAACAGGCGCGGGTAAATCCATTGCTATCGATGCTTTAGGGCTCTGCTTAGGCGGACGAGCCGATGCCGGCATGGTGCGACAAGGTGAAGAGAAAACCGAAGTTAGCGCCGCTTTTTTATTGGACAACAACTTACATGCAACACGTTGGTTAGAAGATAACGATCTGCTAGATGGCAGTGAGTGTATTTTGCGTCGTATTATCACAAAAGAAGGCCGCTCAAGAGCCTTCATTAATGGCAGCCCTGTTCCACTATCACAGCTCAAATCTCTAGGGCAGCTACTTATCAATATCCATGGGCAGCACGCTCATCATCAATTGATGAAAAGTGAGCACCAAATGGCCATGCTCGACCAATATGCTGGGCATTTAAACCTACTAAAAAGCACACGAAGTGCTTACCAGCATTGGCGTCAGGCGGATAATAACCTCAAGCAGCTAAAAGAAAATAGCCAGCAAAACCAGGCGCAAAAACAGTTGCTTGAATACCAAATCAAAGAACTGAATGAGTTATCGCTAGGTGAAGAAGAATTTGCAGAGCTCGAGCAAGAGCACAAACGACTATCCAACAGTGGTGAACTCGCCACTACCTGTCAGCAAGCCATCGAACTTATTTACGAAGGTGAAGAAGTCAATGCGCTTGGTATTTTGCAATCGGCCAATCACTCCCTAATTCAATTAGCCGAATTAGATGAAAAGCTATCTGAGCTACCTAACATGCTGTCAGAAGCAATGATTCAACTTGAAGAAACGAAGAATGAATTACGCAGCTACTTAGATGGCATCGATGTTGATCCAGCTCGTATGGCTTATGTAGAAGAACGTTTTTCTAAAGTGATGTCTGTAGCTCGTAAACACCACGTAATGCCAGAAGAACTCTACCAGCATCATCAAGATCTTCTGGCCCAAGTAGAAGCGTTAGATTGCTCCGATGAACGTTTAGATGAACTTGCTCAAGAAGTAGAACACAAGTACCAAAGCTTTCTAACACAAGCAGAAAAACTGCACAAATCACGCAGCCGTTACGCAAAAGAACTGAACAAACTGATCACACAAAGCATGCACGAATTGAGCATGGAGAAAGCAGTATTCAGTATCGAAGTTAGCAATGACAACACGCACCCATCGCCGCTTGGCATGGACAGCGTGTGCTTCTTAGTATCGACCAACCCGGGACAACCATTACAACCTATAGCAAAAGTTGCGTCAGGCGGTGAGCTATCACGCATCTCTCTAGCGATCCAAGTGATCACCGCTCAGAAAGTAGATACACCAAGTTTAATCTTCGATGAAGTGGACGTAGGTATTAGTGGCCCAACAGCTGCCGTAGTGGGCAAAATGCTACGCAAGCTTGGCGAATCTACTCAGGTATTGTGTGTCACTCACCTCCCTCAAGTTGCCGGATGCGGCCATCAACAAATGTTTGTAGCTAAGCAAACCAAAGCAGGCCAAACCGAAACCCAAATGCACGCATTAGATGAACAACAACGTGTGGCAGAATTAGCTCGCTTACTTGGGGGTAGTCAAATAACCGACTCAACGTTGGCAAACGCAAAAGAACTGCTTATCGCCGCTTAATAAATCGACAAGGGATGAGAAATGGATATCAGAGCAATACACAAAACCAACTGCTTAGATCTCATCCCTATTTTTATTGAGTTAGAACATTACTACTTCAAAGAAAAAGCTTCATCAAAACACGATCTGGTCCATTATCTAAAGAACCAAGTTTTCTCTGAACATTCTGGCGTTCATATCATTGCGGTTTACGATAATGATGACGTCGTAGGCTTTGCATCTTATACCATCATGTTCCCTGCCCCAAAACTCTCAGGGCAGATGTACTTAAAAGATCTGTTCGTATCTTCGAAGGTTCGAGGAAAAGGGGTTGGTCTCAAGTTAATGAAGTATCTGGCATCTTTGGCGATCAAGTGTAGATGCCAAAGGTTGGACTGGACAGCTGAAAGTAGTAACCCTACCGCAGGTCAGTTTTACCGCTCAATTGGTGCAACACTAATTCATGAAAAAGAGTATTATCGTTTTTCAGGTGATGCATTACGCGAATTCGCCAAAACCGACTAACGAGTCACTAGGCTTTGCTCACCGCTGAAAGCGTCCATCACCCTACTTCCGATTGAAATTTGCTCTTCGTCACCTAACTAATACGTCATGTGGTGACATTTACCGCCTAATATCGGTGAATAAATGCAACTCAACTCAAAATTCGTTGTCAGATTGTCTACCATACGACGCATAGCTTTTTACATCTGCGTCGAGCTTGTTTATTATCAGCGCAGTATTTTAAAGGTTACTAAGAAATTATTATGCAATTAAAGAAGTGGTTAGTTGCCGTACCATTAGCAATGACATTGCTGACAGGATGTTCGGTATTGGAAAGACTGGTTTATCGTATTGATATCAACCAAGGCAACTATGTAGAACAAAGTGCGGTTGATAAATTAAAGTTTGGGATGACTAAAGCACAGGTTCGCTTCGTATTAGGGTCGCCAATGCTTATTGAAAACGGCTATCCAAACACTTGGTATTACATCTATCATCATACTCCTGGCCATGGCGAGCCAGTACAGAAAGATCTGATTGTAAACTTTAATGACCAAGGCACACTCGCAGACATCAGTGGTGACTTTCCAAAAAGTGACGCATTTTACGAGCAAATTCAGTAAACTGACTTTTGCAAAAAAACCTCCCGTTTGGGAGGTTTTTTATTATATAGAAATCACGTTAGTCAAACTTTGAGTAACTCACATGAGCTATTGGGTTTATATTAATCCTGCTTATTTTTACGTACAGTACTAGGCTTGCCACCGGTGACTGGGTCTGCACTTCCCTCGGCTTTAGCCTGCTCCGCCCTTTTACGGCGAATCTCTTTCGGATCGGCGAGTAACGGACGATAAATCTCTATTCGGTCTCGATCTCGAACGGTCGCATCCAACTTCACGTTACGACTAAACACACCCACTTTGTTCTTGGACAAATCAATTTCAGGGTACAACTCCAATACACCGGATTGTCGAATGATCTCTTCTACCGTTGCGTGATTATTTACCACTAAGTTAAATACACGCTGTTCATGAGGAAGAGCATAGACAACCTCAACGTGAATCATATCTGACTCAATACTCATAACACTCGTAGACCTGTTTTGCGCGTTTAGTAAATGCATTTACCATATTACTAGTAAGCTCGTTAAAAATCTTACCGAAGGCCATCTCAATCATTTTACTTGAGAATTCAAACTCAAGCTTTAGTTCAACCTTGCAAGCTTGCTCATCTAGCGCGGTAAAAATCCAACCACCACGCAACGTCTTAAACGGGCCATCCACCAAGTTCATCATAATTGCCTGACCGGGGATCAACTCATTTGAAGTCGTAAACGTTTTGCTGATTCCAGCCTTCGCCACATCGACAGAAGCCACCATACCATTCCCCGAAGACTCAATGATTCTAGAGCCCGAGCAACCAGGCAGAAATTCAGGGTATTTAGCAACATCATTAACCAGATTGAACATCTGTTCGGCGCTAAAAGACACAAGCGCAGAACGGCTGACTTGCTTCATACATACTCCTATCGATACATGTACAGATTTAAAGCTACTCGCCAATTTTACTTTTATTCCACGATTGCGCAAATAAAAGGATTTCCTATCCGATATCCAACCCGTATAATGACGCTATTATGGCAAAGAAAAAAACGAAACAAAAAGCGGGTAGCAATACTATCGCGCTGAATAAAAAAGCTCGCCACGAGTATTTCATCGATGATGAAATCGAAGCTGGCTTGGAGCTCCAAGGTTGGGAAGTGAAAGCCCTTCGCCAAGGTAAAGCCAATATTTCTGAAAGTTACGTATTTATGCGTGACGGTGAAGCCTTTGTGAGTGGCATGACAATCACTCCTTTAAATCAGGCATCGACACACGTTGTGGCGAATCCTACACGTGTGCGTAAACTACTAATGAGTCGTCGTGAGCTGGATAATCTATTCGGACGTGTAAACCGTGAAGGTATGACATTAACGGCCCTCTCACTGTACTGGTCTCGCTCTTGGGTGAAACTAAAAATTGGCGTAGCAAAAGGTAAAAAGCTGCACGATAAACGTACGGATCTAAAAGAAAAAGACTGGGCAAGAGAAAAAGCACGCGTAATGAAGAGCGCGCTGCGTTAATCTTGACCACTTAAACGCATAGTACTGGACAGCCAATGCTTTTCTGTTACTATGCGAATATTACCTGGGGCTGATTTAGGATTCGACGGGAATTCAGAAGTCTGAGGTGCATGCCGAGGTGCGGTAGGCCTCGTTAACAAACCGCAAAAAAATAGTCGCAAACGACGAAAACTACGCACTAGCAGCTTAATAACCTGCTAAGAGCTCTCTCGCCCTAGCTTCCGCACGTAAGACGGGGAATAACGAGGGATCAAACCCAAACGCGCTAGCCCGGATTCTCCCGCCTGAGAGATGAACGGCGAATTTTAATTCAGGCTAGTCATTCATTAGCGTGTCGGTTCGCAGGTGGGTGGCGAAATTAAAGATCGACTAAGCATGTAGTACCAATGATGAACGGTTTTCGGACGCGGGTTCAACTCCCGCCAGCTCCACCAAACGTTTGGAAAAGGCCACCCTCGGGTGGCCTTTTTTGTATCAACAACCCACTATCCACTATCCACTATCCACTATCCACATTGTCTTCTTTTCTCACGCACTCATGCTACCTGATAACTTTTCACGAGCATTACTGCATAACTCTGAACGTACACCGATTTAAAAACTCGTTGAGTATTAAGTAACAGGCGATACGCTCATAAATACACCACCAAAAACACATGGAAGTTCAGAAGAACTCATTCAAGGACAAAAAGTGTGTACTATATGCTCTTCGATTTAAAGTGTTCTAAGTTTTTGGGGTATCAACAACTACGAGTGCTAAATCTAAGTTATAGAATTATGATGGGTTAAAGTTGAACAATTTGGGTTTATCACTAACCATCAAAAGATACTCAATAAGCCTTTTCTTTTGTTCTTGGTTATCACAATTGGCGGAAAAATAAATTATCAAGTCAATCTAGCATTACGATGTAAAGTAATAAAAACACCTCTTGAGCAAGCGACTAATTAACTATTTTCAATACGATTTCATTGTCTGAAACCTAGTATTTATAGAGCTCTTTCCCATTCGATAGCTCTCGTTTATTTTGCTTCCACATTACCTGATGAAAGCCTAAAAAATCCAATACAATATAACTACCTAAGGTTAGCGTAGACTGAGTATTCCAGATTTAAACTTTATTAATGCTAATAAAAATCGGTCAAGTAGATAAACATAAATCTAAAAATGTAATTTTCAAATTCACAAGTTACAAGGGCAATGCAGTACGAATCACATAGTTAGCATTAAATATTGTAAAAACACACAATACATATACATTTATAGATTTTTAAAATGAAAAAAGTCGATGTGAGAAATTACTTAGTTGGATTTATTACAATCATATTGTTGAGCATTAATATGAGTTTTGGAGAGAGTATATTGAATAGCGATAAAGTTAACCAATACACACCACAAATCAATGGTGTGCTAACAAAAAAAGGGAAGCCGATTGATAACCAAAAGGTTAGTCTTAGTATTGGTTTAAGCGCTTCAGGAAAATCAATAGACTTATCAACATTTACTGACAGCAATGGTCGGTTTGAATTTTCTCCTGTGTATGAGAACAAAGAGAGCGTTAAGATCCCGCTTATTGAACATTATGTAACTATTGTTTTAACCACAGAACTAGATATTGATGAAAGCGTTATTATTTGGGAAGGTTCGTTCGATGGCTATGAAATAGAGGATTACGTAAAAAACAATATGGCTAATCTAGTCTGTGATGCAGCAAACCCTCTTAAGTACTTTGCTTTTTCAATTGATGATGACGAAAACGATGACTACTACGTAAATAGTCAATGTGATTTATTTGGATATATTGACTCTGATTTATATGGAAATTAAAGAATGCAATCACTCTCACCAAAGCTATCATCTAGAATCGCAGAAATCCCTTATTCTGTATTCGCAACTAATGTTCGTAACGTTAGTGGTTATATAGCAAAGTTTTTTACATTTGATCTAAGGAATGATGTCAAAAAAGGAACGACAAGTGGCTTTATGGGATTTGGTGGAATGACATCAGATTTTGTAGCGATAGGTCGAGGTAAGGGCGAGTTTACCGATACTTTAGTATTTTCCTTTCGTGGCACTCAAGCAAACATCGGCGACATTATGACCGATGGAAACATTGGGATATCAGGCACCTCATCAGGTTACAGGGTACATGCAGGTTTTGTAAATCTCTTCAATACGATAAAGCCACAACTTACAGCATACATCGCTGGTTATTCGAAAAAGAACATGAAAGCACCGAAGGCAATACACTGTGTAGGTCATAGTTTAGGTGGTGCTCTTGCTTCATTAGCGGCAGATTGGGTGAAGAGTCAGTACGGCTATAGCGTACACCTATATACTTTTGGCGCACCAAAAGTTGGCTTTAAACCATACGCAAGAAGGGAGTTAGATTCTTCATATCGCTGCACTCATGGTGCAGATCCAGTTCCTATGTCTCCTCTTTGGCCATTTACTCACGGTGGTATTGAGTATCGGCTAGATGGAAGTTCTGGCATCTACTTCTGCGCTCATGGACTAGGAAAAAAATCTGTTCCGGGTTATGTCAATACCGCTACAAGTAATGAGTGGTCGGCACTACAACCCAAATCTCAAACTTACCTAGAACGCAACGTATTTCTTGACTTCAACAATAGATATAATGCTCGAATGACTGATGGTTGGGTAAGTAAAATAGTCTCTTCAATTTTGACCTTACTAAGAATTTCAGGTCTGGGTCATATAATACAACAAATAGCAACCGTAGGCCTTACTGCTTGGGATCAACTAGCTAAAGCTATGGCGTACATTTCAAAACTAAAAAACGAGTATACAGAACACGTCCGCGGTATTTTAGGTCACATGAATGTAATGTCAGGTAGCGCAGCGATCGACCTATCGAGTATTACTTATAGAGTGATAAAACTTTGTTTTTCGAGACTAGTAAGAAGGTTAGACAGTCATGTTAGAAATGCTCTAAATATAGTAGCGTAACAGTAAAAGACACTAACAATTATTCTAAAAACCGCTCAATTATCCTCAACTAGATTGAGTTCAGAAAAAGCGAAGCTATTTAGGCTTCGCTTTTTATTAGGGCTTAGAGTTGTTAACAATATTAAAATCTATATTCCACACCTAGTGATGCTTGGTTAAAGTCTGTTTCCGTGTTTGCACCGTTCGCGACATTCTCCGCATTGAGTTCTACGTCGTACCACATATATTCTGCGTTAACTAAGAAGTTATCAGTAACTTTAAAACCAACACCGGCACCAGCGAATACACCTTCATCATCTTTGTTGCCTTGGAAGCCCGCAACGTTGTAATCCGTCGAGTACCACATTTGACCGCCTTTTGCGTAAAGGTCGACACGATCAGCAATGGGAGCAGTAACTTTTAGAGCCGCTGTATAGCCGTCCGTTTCGGCATTTGCTAAGTTATTACCATAGCTACCGAAATCAATGTAACCACCTTCCAACGCTAAGTAAGGATTAAAACGGTAACCAACTAAACCTTGAATAACATCGCTGTCATCATCAAAGTCATCTTGTCCATCAACTTTTAAGTAACCGTAGTTGGCGCCAACATATACACCATGATCGTTGGAGTCCGCAGCATGTGATAAAGTACTAAACGTTGCTAAAGAAAAAAGGCTAATCAAAGTAACAACATTGCTTTTCATTTCGTTCTCCTAATATAAGTTCCATTGAAGGTTCGAATAGTAAAGAGCAAATGCAATGCCAACTTTAAATTAATGAAAAATATATTTAATTTTATAGAATACTGACAATCCTCTAAAGATCGCCGAACAAAAATAGAAAAAAGAGCTGTCTGTTTACTTTATATAAACAATACTAAATTGAGGTTAATCTCTGATGTGAAAAAGATTCTTGTTAATTTGTAGATTTTTCAAAGAAATTAAATAAACATCTAAAATACTCTTGTAGATTAATCCGTCAAAAAACGCTTAGCTAGTTTTTATAAGAAAGGAAGCTAATCACACATACGTTGCATCTTACTTTGCTTCAAGCCGTGAATACTCTACTCTTTGCCTAAGCAGAGTTTAATGGAACTGAAGTATGTTAAAAGGCAGTGAATACCCTTCTATTCGAGCATTAAGGACGTTTGTCGCGGTCTCTAATTACCTCAGTTTCTCTAAAGCAGCGGATGCCCTATGTATTACGCAAAGCGCAGTAAGCAAACAAATCGCATCGCTGGAGCAATTGGTGGGCTTACCTTTAATACAAAGAGGGACGAGTGGTATTGAGTTAACCGAAGAAGGCAAGCGTTATCTGCCGCAAGTCACAGAAGCTTTGGAGCTTATTCAGCATGCAACTGCCAACTTAATCCAGTCAGATTCAAAGCAAGAATTACTCACCGTGGACGTAACCCCTTCTTTTGCCAGTCTTTGGTTGATACCTAATATTGATGACTTCCACCAGCAACATCCTAACATCCGAGTAAGAGTCTGTACTGGGGATGGGAACGTCAAAGATTCGAGCAACGAAAGTGACTTACATATTCGCTGCCTTCCATTATCCACACATTATGAATACAGCCACTTACTGTGCGAAGAAACATTGTTATTAGTCGGTTGTACAAATGCTCCTGCAATTGAGAGTGTGCACGCTGTTAGCAATTATCCTTTTATACCTCAAATCACTCGCCCTCAGCTATGGGAGCAATTTAAAGCTGTCTACACTGTAGAATCTCCCGTTACCTATCAACCTGTAGGCTTTGAACATTTTTACCTAGCTTACGAAGCCGTCAAAATGGGAAAAGGACTCGCCTTACTTCCTGATTTTATGGCGCAGAATTCTATTTTAAGAGGGGATATCCAACATATTCTCAACCTAACTTTACAGAGTGGTTATGGTTATTACGTGATGATCCCGAATTATCGCCTATCGGCTAAGAAAGTGGCGGCGTTTTACGAATGGTTGAAGAGCAAACTAAGCTAATATTGTTTTCTTGAAATGCTTTTGGTAAACCAAAACAACTCAAAGACTTCAGTATCTGTCTGCTCCAAATTGTGGCATTCTCATTAACACTGTTTCAAAAGGATAAATGGATTGAAAGATATGGACAGCAATTCGCCCAAACTCTCATTACGTACCATTGAGCCAACGGATTACCCTGAGCTTGCAGAACTAATGGACTTAGTGTTTCCTGATGTTGGCGGCTCATGGCCACGGCTGACTATTATGGATCTCATTCATCAGTTTCCTGATGGCCAAATCTGTATTGAAGATAACGGCAAAATAGTCGGTGCAGCATTAACCATTAAAGTGGACTACAACCGCTTTTCTCTTCCTCATCTATATACCGACATCATTACCGAAAACAACGTCATACAGAATCAAGTAACCGGTGATGCAATGTATGGTCTCGATGTATTTGTCCACCCGGACTATCGAGGGCTACGTTTAGGTCGACGTTTGTATGATGCGCGTAAAGAGCTTTGCCGTAGTAAGAACTTCAAAGCAATTTTAGCCGGTGGTCGCATTCCTAATTACCACCAATACGCAGATGAACTGAGCGTTGCAGAGTACATCGACAAAGTAAAACGCCGTGAGCTTCATGACCCTATTTTGTCTTTTCAGCTTGCTAACGACTTCGATGTAAAACGAATCATGCGCGGCTACTTACCAGAGGATAGCGCTTCTAAAGGTTACGCGACACTGCTGGAGTGGGATAACTTTTTCTACGAAGAGGATATTCAATCCGTACACGATGTAGAAAAGACTCTGATTCGAATTGGTGTTGTACAGTGGCAAATGCGCGCGATGAATGACCTGGAGGATTTGCTCGATCAAGCTGAGTTCTTCATTTCTTCTCTTGCGAATTACAAGGCCGATTTCGCCCTATTCCCTGAGTTCTTTAACGCACCGCTGATGGGCTTGCAAAACGACAAAAATTCCGTTGAAGCAATCCGCTTTTTGGCTAGCTTTACGGAAGAGATCAAAAACCGTTTCTCGCAGATGGCAGTCACCTACAACATCAACATTATTGCAGGCAGTATGCCCGTTATCGAAGATGGCAAACTGTATAATGTGGCCTACTTGCTGCAACGAGATGGTGAAATTAACGCTCAATATAAAATCCACATCACGCCTCATGAACAAAGAGACTGGGTGATCGACGGTGGTGACAATGTTCAAGTGTTCGAAACCGATGCGGGCAAAGTCGGCATACTGATTTGTTATGACAGCGAATTCCCTGAATTGGGAAGAATGTTAGCAGAACAAGGCGCACAAATTGTATTCGTTCCTTTCTGGACGGACACAAAAAATGGCTATCAACGAGTACGAATTTGTTCCCAATCGCGTGCCATTGAAAACGAATGCTATGTTGCAATTGGTGGCAGTGTTGGCAACTTACCTCGTGTTGATAATGTCGATATCCAGTACGCACAATCTGCCGTATTTTCACCGTCGGATATCTATTTTCCACACGATGCGACCTTGACAGAAGCAAGCGCCAACACCGAAATGATAATCTTCGCTGATGTTGATTTGACTAAGTTGAAACAGCTTAATACCGAAGGCTCTGTCACCAACTTACGTCATCGCCGCCTTGATTTGTATGGTGCATTCACCAAAGCCAAAGAGTCATAAGGATCTCCCTAATTCGCCGCTACCAAAGAGCGTGGCGGCGAATAAAGCCTGCTGCAGGTTGATTCTGCGCAATTATCAGAGGCATGTCAGTTTTTCTCAATGGTGAGAAACAAGAATTGACCCAATAGGACATTCGGAGTATCACTCCAACTTCGTTCCGCTTTTATTGGGGGAAAGCTTTTGGAACAGATTAACGAACTTCTCGTGTCAATGAAGCCTTTGCTTGAGCAATACGGCTACGTTGCGCTGATTGTCAGTATATTTCTAGAAGGGATAGGTATCCCGATGCCTGGTCAATCACTGATGATCGCGGCATCTTTGCTCTCGTCAGAACAAGTCATGAACCTAAGTATGGTAATGATGGTATCGTGGCTGAGCTGCTTTTTGGGTAATACCTGTGGTTACCTAATCGGCTATTACTTTGAAGGCTGGTTGGATAAAAAAGGCTACATTTCCGGCCCGAAGATGCAAACGCTTCAATTGACTATCCAGAAATACGGCCCTACGTGCTTGGTCGTCAGCCGCTTTATTGAAGGAATGAAGCAATTTATGCCTCTTGCATGCGGTATCGCGAAAATGCCACGTAGAGAGTTTTTGTTCGGTAACGCTCTCGCGGCGACGGTTTGGGTATTGGTATTCAGCTTGTTAACTCACTTTGCATTTGAGCATTTAAGCGTGTTGAGCAACCTGTACACCGAATACAAATATCTGGTATGGGCATTTGCTGCTGTCTTATTTACGTGGATGGTTTTAGGTATTGTTAAACGCAAAAAAGCCAAATCAATGCAATAACGACAGTCTCTTCATTAGCGCATAACTAAAGCTCGTGGTATCAGTGAGATACGCAACACGAGCTTTTCTCTTTTTCTTTACGTGTAAAATTTAAACGGCCATTTAGACGTCTAGACGTTGACAATGTAGAAATGTGATATTAGTCTGCTCTTCTCTCTTATCATTAACATTGTCGTTTACATGTCCGGTTCCCAACAAACTACTAAAACAGTTGCACCGTCTGCGGTCGCACTGATCCCATTAATTGTATTCCTTGCGCTATTTATTGGCGTAGGCACTTACTTATCTTTGCAAGGCGTGGAATTTGCCTTCTACCAGCTGCCTGCACCCATCGCGGTATTACCAGCCATCATCATTGCGTTTCTTTTAAGTAAAGAGAAACTTAACCGCTCAATCGAACACTTCATGCGTGGTGTTGGCCACCCAGACATCATCGCAATGTGTATGATCTATCTGCTTGCAGGTGCCTTTGCTGCGGTAGCAAAAGCCTCTGGTGGTGTTGATGCAACAGTGAACCTTGGTTTATCCGCTATTCCAACCAGCATGATTTTACCGGGCATTTTTCTGATTTCTGCTTTTATCGCAACAGCAATGGGCACTTCGATGGGTACCATCGCAGCCGTTGCCCCCGTAGCGTTGGGTATTGCTGAATCAGCAGGAATGAGCTTACCGTTAACCGCAGGCGTTGTGCTGAGCGGCGCTATGTTTGGTGATAACCTTTCTATCATCTCTGACACCACGATCGCGGCGACACGCTCTCAAGGTTGTGAGATGAAAGACAAGTTTAAAGAGAACATTCGTATTGCTTTGCCTGCGGCGTTGATCGCGATTGCAGTGTTCGCTTTCAACAGCACCGCGACTCAAGTGCCTGCAACTGGCGATATTGAGTGGCTAAAAGTCTTGCCGTACATCACTATTTTGATCCTAGCGGTATCTGGTGTGAATGTGTTTGTGGTTCTGTCGATTGGCATTCTTTTGGCTGGCGGCGTGAGCTTGGCATCGATTGACAATTACGGACTAACTAATCTAGCCCAAGACGTATACAAAGGCTTTGGTAACATGCAAGAGATCTTCTTGTTATCCATGCTGATTGGTGGTTTGAGTGAACTGATGCGTCGCCAAGGTGGTCTTGCTTTTCTAACAAATTTCGTTAGTAGCCTTATCCACGCGTTTGGCTCTAGTCACTCTAAGCATGCGAACAGTCGTGCAAGCGAGCTAGGTATTGCAGGTTTGGTATCAATGGTCAATGGCTGTACGGCAAACAACACCGTAGCCATCATTGTATCGGGCAGCGTTGCTCGCCAACTGGCGGAAGAGAATAATGTCTCTCCTCGCCGCTCAGCAAGCTTGTTAGACATTTTCTCATGCGTGGTGCAAGGCGTGTTGCCTTACGGTGCTCAAGTACTGCTGCTAGGTTCCGTATTCAACCTATCGCCACTTGAAGTAGTTGCCAATTCTTACTACTGTTTTGCATTAGCGATAGCGGCTGTTGTCGCGGTGTTTATCAAACATCCCGCTCGTCAACCTGTAGCGCAAACTGAGAACTAACGACAAATACCGAAAAGGCTCCGATGGAGCCTTTTTACTTTCCTTTCTTCTTTTTTTCTTTTCCGCGAGCAGATTTACTTCAAAGCTGAACGCAAACTTTGCGCACTGTGTAAAGGAATAGCAAAGCGATGCGCCACATCGCGTAGAGCTTCCACCTGAGCCGCGTTACTGATTGCTAATTCGCCTGCCACATCGACGTGGTTATTCTCAAACCCCACTCTCACATCGAATCCAAGTAACATCGCACTCGCTAAACAGTCTTGCTCTCGCGCGCCAAAAGCACAAATGGCACATCGAATTTCTTCCTCGACAAAACGCGCCAAATTCAAACCTCGTAAATCCCATGGCGAAGACTGTTGAGCTTGGTGATAACGCCCTAACACCACTAATGCATGCTGATACGTTTTAGGTAACACGCCCGCATCACGCAGTTGGAAATAACGTTCAATGTCGGTTGCATCGTAGAGAATAATTTGGCTCACGATGTTGTTTTCTGCCACCCAATGGAAAAAGGCATACCCTTCTTTCTCACTTGCTCGATCAGGGATTAACTCCCTCAATGCGAAAGAAGCCGCTTCTGGTTTCACAGCTTTAACTAACGCCATCTGTTGTGGCGGAGAATACAAGCCCACCGCCTCTGTGGTGAGCTGTACCATCATGTTTTGTCCCACCGCTTCTTTCACGGCATAGTAAATTGCCATGTTGTCGTCGATGTCTAATGAATGACGTCCGTTGGCGTCTCTAGCATGTAAATGGATCATGGCAGCCCCTGCCGTTTGACAAGCGATAGCCTCTGCAACCAGTTCGTCTTTTGTCATGGGTAAGCTGGCGTGATCGTGCTTAGTTTTTCTTGCACCGTTTGGGGCCACGATAATAGCGATAGGCTCTCGTATACATCGATTTTCTAATTCCATTCCTTCGCTACCTCTTTTAGCGTTAATGAGAGTTTGCCAACTAGCTCATCAATATGGTGAGGCTGAATAATGAATGGCGGTGCAAGCAAGATATGGTGCCCATTAACGCCATCAATCGTTCCGCCCATTGGGTAGCACATTAAGCCATTTTCCATTGCTTGCTGTTTGATGCGTTTGTCTGCCAATGTGGCTTTACTCAGAGGCGCCTTGCTTTCTTTATCCGCCACCAGCTCAATGCCAAAAAATAAGCCTTTACCACGAATGTCGCCAATGTACGGTAAATGGGCCAATTCAGAAGTAAGCTCATTACGCAGCAAAGCACTTTGCTGATTCACTGCCGTTAATAAATCATCTTGGAAGATGGTTTGAATGGTTGCCACGGCAGCAGCGCACGCCACAGGGTGCGCCATAAAGGTATGGCCATGTTGGAAAAAACCGCTTCCACCGGCAATAGCTTGGTAGACTCGATCATTCGCAACCACCGCGCCAATAGGTTGATAACCCGCACCAAGCCCTTTAGCCATACACACCAGATCGGGTTCTGCCTCTTCTTGCTCAAATGCAAAAAAACTACCACTGCGTCCAACGCCACACATGACTTCATCCAAGATCAATAACACATCGTATTGGTCGCATATTTCGCGAATACGTTTGAAGTAACCTTGAGTCGCAGGCACAGCTCCAGCGGTGGCTCCCACAATGGGCTCAGCGACAAAAGCCATGACATTCTCAGCCCCCAACTCAAGAATTTTTGCCTCTAGTTCATTCGCCGCTCGCAATGAGTAATCCAATTCCGACTCATGACTCTGCTGACAACGATAAGCATAGCAAGGGGCAATGTGATGACTCGGATGCAAGATAGGTTTGAACGGTTCACGTCGCCATTCATTACCACCGACCGCCAGAGCTCCCAACGTATTGCCGTGATAACTTTGCTGACGCGCAATGAATTGCTTCTTCTCTGGCTTACCTGATTCCACAAAATACTGCCGCGCCATTTTTAGTGCCGACTCCACCGCTTCTGATCCGCCACTGACTAAATACACATGGTTGAACTGCTCAGGCATATGCTGACAAATCAATTCCGCTAGTCGCTCACTGCTGTCACTAGTAAAAAATCCAGTATGAGCAAACGGCACTCGCTCGAGCTGTTCCAACATAGCTTTTTTAACGGCTTGATGACTGTGGCCAAGGTTTGATACCGCAGCGCCGCCACAAGCATCGAGATACTGTTTCCCTTGTTTATCGAATAGATAAACACCTTCACCTTTATCGATGATTGGCAACGTGGCATGGCAATGACGGTGAAATACGTAAGACATTTGAGTCCCTTCCAATGTGTAAGATTTGCACACATCATCAGGAACAACCCCAAATGCGACAAGGGAATAAATTTCACCCACCATGAGCTTTTGGAATACCACAACCCAAAAACACTAAAACCCTTGATATTTAAACAATAAAATAAAAATAGGCCAGCTTTTTTAAAGGCTGGCCTATGGGTAACCCAAAGCTAAAAACAGAATCGTTTTACGCGTTTAGTGCCTGTTCTAAATCGGCTAGAATATCGTCAATATGTTCAATACCCACCGATAAACGAATCATCTCTGGAGACACACCAGCTTGTTTTTGTTCTGCTTCGCTCAATTGACGATGAGTCGTCGATGCAGGATGGCAAGCCAATGATTTTGCATCGCCAATGTTCACCAAACGCTTAAAGATTTTCAAAGCATCATAAAAACGCACACCAGCGTCATAACCATCTTTTAAACCAAACGACAAAATCGCAGAAGGCTTACCTTTCATGTATTTTTCGGCGAGATGGAAGTGTTCAGAACTTGGCAATCCGGCATAACTTACCCAACTGACTTTGTCATTCTGTTCCAAGAATTCAGCCACTTTGAGTGTGTTCTCGGTATGGCGCTCCATGCGCAGCGGTAACGTTTCTAGCCCTTGCATAAGCATAAATGCATTCATCGGTGATAATGCGGCTCCGGTATTACGCAGTGGTACGGTACGCGCACGCCCGATAAATGCCGCTTCGCCAAACGCTTCGGTATACACCACGCCGTGGTAAGAAGGTTCTGGTTGGTTGAAAACAGGAAAGCGGTCTTTGTGCTGCGCCCAAGGGAATTTACCTGAATCCACAATCACGCCACCTAATGTGGTGCCATGCCCACCAACGTATTTAGTGAGAGAGTGAACTACGATATCCGCACCAAATTCGATGGGTTTGCAAAGCACTGGCGTCGCAACGGTGTTATCCACAATCACAGGTACGCCTTGTGCATGAGCAAGCTCCGCCACACGTTCTAAATCGATGATATTACCCGCAGGGTTACCAATGCTCTCGCAGTACACCGCTTTGGTATTTTCATCAATTAATTCGGCCAAACTTTCTGGCTTGTCATCTTTAGCAAACTTCACCTGAATACCTTGATTTGGGAGCATGTGCGCAAACAAGGTATAAGTACCGCCATAAAGTTGCGGCGTAGAAACGATGTTATCGCCCGCTTGCGCTAAGGTCAGAATTGCATAGTTAATCGCTGCACTCCCCGCACTCACGACCAATCCAGCAATGCCGCCTTCTAACGCCGCCATGCGTTTTTCCAGAACATCGTTAGTCGGATTCATGATGCGAGTGTAGATATTCCCCGGCACTTCCAAGTTAAACAGATCAGCGCCGTGCTGCGCGTTGTCAAACTCGTACGCGACTGTTTGATAAATCGGCGTCGCGACAGATTTAGTGGTAGGGTCAGTTTCGTAACCAAAATGGATGGATAGCGTTTCGTCTTTCATGTTCTTCCCTGTCTTTCATCACTCAAATAGCGGCAAGCAAAGCACTTACCTTGCTTAAAACTTATATTGCCCAATTTTTCAACAAATAACGTAGGGATGAATCACAGAGATAAAACGCTAATTCAACTGTCCAAGTAACCAGTGACGAAACGTTTCTGTCGCATTCGTACGTGTGTTCATGATCAAGTAATACCCTGCATTGGCAGGAATCGGTTTGAATGGAGAAACCAAACGCTCTGTCGTCAATTCATCCTCAATCAGTGCCATTCGTGCCATCGCAATCCCAACGCCTGCTTCGGCTGCAGACATCGCCATATCCGTTCGATTAAAAAAGTGTCCGATATCGGTTTTAAAATCCAACCCCATCGCTGACGCCCAATATAGCCACTCATAGTCACGCGTCGCGTTTTCCCATGGCATCGCATCGTGTAGTAGCGTCGCCTCTTGCCATTGCTTCACTGGCATTGAGTTTTTTTGCTCACCAAACAACGTTTTTAGCCAGCCATGATCCTCAAGGTATTTTGGACTCATCACCGGTAGCAGATGCTCATCCAAAATCAGCTCCGCGTTAGCATTTCTATAAGGATGAAGACCATAGTCAATTGCGACGTCATAGTCTTTTATCTCACTATTTACCAGCGCACCTTCCGCAAAGATTTGTACTTGGATATCCGGATTATCATGATGGAAGCTTTCGAGCTTTGGGACTAACCATTTGAAAGCAAAAGAAGGCGTCAACTTCAAACGAATTTCATTGGTTTGCTTTTCTACTTTGAGCTCATCAAGCAATTTGCTCAGTTCCGAAAAGTGAAACTGCGTCGCTTGGTGTAACTGAGTGCCTTTTACGGTTAAACGAATACCGCGAGAGTGGCGTTCAAATAAAGTAAAACCTAATAACGCTTCCAAATGAATAATTTGTTGGCTTATGGCACCAGTGGTGAGGTGTAAATGTCTTGCAGCACCAGTAAAGCTGTTGTACTCCGCGACTTGGCTAAATAGACACAAGCCACTTATCAGATTACTTTTCATCCTTGAGCCTATAGTTTTTCTAAACGCTGTGTGTAATTTATATCGATTGTTAACAAAAGGTAAAGAAAAGAAACTGAGCACTCTGATAAATGTGTGGAGTGCATCAATGGAAGTCATCGTATTAGGCAGCGGCGTTATTGGCTTAACCTCTGCTTGGTATTTATCTCAAGCAGGCTATCAAGTTACCGTCATTGACCGCCAACCAAGCAGTGCCATGGAAACGAGCTTCGCCAATGCCGGGCAGATCTCATATGGCTATTCTTCGCCTTGGGCTGCGCCTGGTGTTCCTGTTAAAGCCATTAAGTGGTTAATGGAGGAGCATGCTCCACTTAAAATCAAACCCACTCTGAATGCCGACATGATCCGCTGGGCGAGTAAAATGGTCGCGAACTGCACCCTACCTCGCTATCAAGTTAACAAGGCTCGCATGCTTTCGATCGCTAACCACAGCCGTATTTGCTTAGAACAGTTACGCCAAGAACACGCCATTGAGTATCAAGGACGTCAGTTTGGGACCTTGCAAGTATTCCGAACACATCAACAGCTGCAAGCCATTGAAAAGGACATGCAGCTCCTTGAACAAAGCGGAACCCGATTTAAGCTAATGGACGTCGAACAATGTATTGAACAAGAGCCAGGGCTTGCACTTGTGAAAGACAAACTGGTTGGTGGCTTGCATCTACCTGATGACGAAACGGGCGATTGCCATCAATTTTGCCAACAACTAACGGAGCTTGCTAAGGCACACGGTGTCCGATTTGAGTTCGATACTGAAGTAAGCAATTGGGTTACAGTAGGCAAAAAGATCATAGGTGTCCAAACGAACCGAGGACAATTTAAAGCAGACCAATATGTGGTGGCCTCTGGCAGCTACTCTACAGCGCTACTCAAGCAACTCGATATTGATATTCCGGTCTACCCTGTCAAAGGCTATTCACTCACCATACCGATGGAAGATGAACACTTCTCACCTCGATCTACTGTGATGGATGAAACCTATAAAGTCGCTATGACTCGATTTGATGACAGAATTCGCGTAGCTGGCACCGCAGAATTAGCAGGGTTTGATGCTTCCCTTCCACAAAAGCGCAAAAACACCATCGAAATGGTCATCCGTGATCTTTTTCCTCGTTGTGGTGACTTCAGCCAAGCTGAGTTTTGGAGCGGCTTTAGGCCAATGACGCCTGATGGCACACCAATTATCGGCGCGACTAAATACGATAACCTTTTTACTAACACCGGACACGGAACTCTGGGTTGGACGATGGCTTGTGGTTCAGGTCAATTGCTAGCAAGTGTAATGAAAGGTGAAAAAACAAAAGTAATGGATAATGCGGAGCTTAACCTTTGTCGTTACGCCTGAGGACATGACTGAACAAAAAATAGGCAGGCACTTACTCCACAAAATGCATAACCACTGGCATTTTTAACTCATCAAAATCGCAGCACATTTAAATGACAATGTGCTGCATAATTAATCATCAGGCAAATCTTCTACCTAAAAGGAGCAAATAAGCAATAAGAACCAAATTTTAACAACTGCTCTCCATTCTGTGTTCATCATCACGCTACAAAGGATTTGTAGCCAAAAAAGTTAACAATTGCATTACATAAAGGGTAATGTATTGTGTGAAAAACAACCACAAACACAACTAACAGGGAAAATACTCATGCAGTCATTAGTTGATTTTCTGAATGGAATTATTTGGAGCCCGGTACTGATCTATTTGTGCCTTGGCGCAGGTTTGTTCTATTCAATCATGACGCGTTTTGTACAAATTCGTCACTTCTTTGAGATGTGGCGCTTATTACTTTCTGGGAAGAGTTCAACAAAAGGGATATCATCATTTCAGGCACTTGCCGTTTCACTGTCTGGCCGTGTAGGTACAGGTAACATTGCTGGTGTTGCTGCTGCTATCGGTTTCGGTGGCCCAGGCGCCGTATTCTGGATGTGGGTCGTAGCCTTCTTTGGCGCTGCAACCGCATACGCAGAATCAACACTTGCACAAATTTATAAAGAAGAAGACGAAGGCGAGTTCCGTGGTGGCCCTGCTTACTATATTGAGAAAGCAATGGGACAAAAATGGTACGCTTGGATCTTTGCTATCGCGACCATCTTTGCTTGTGGTGTTCTACTTCCTGGCGTTCAATCGAACAGTATCGGTAACGCAGTAGAAGCCGCATTTGGCTCAGGTGACATGATTGAAACCGCTATTGGTACCTTCAGTTTTGCTAAAATTTTCACTGGTACGGTTGTTTGTGTCATTTTGGCTTTCATCATTTTTGGTGGCGTAAAGCGTATCGCGAACTTTACCCAAGTCGTTGTGCCATTTATGGCGTTAGCTTACATCATTACTGCGTTTGTCATCATCCTTCTAAACATTGGTGAGGTTCCACGCATTTTCGGCATGATCATTGGTGACGCGTTCACACCAATGGCAGGCGTTGGTGCAGCAATCGGCTGGGGTGTAAAACGTGGGGTCTACTCCAACGAAGCAGGTCAAGGTACTGGTCCTCACGCAGCAGCAGCAGCGAGTGTTGATCACCCTGCTCAGCAAGGTCTTGTTCAATCTTTCTCTATTTACATCGATACACTACTTGTGTGTTCAGCAACCGCGTTCATGATTCTTATCACTGGCGCGTACAACGTAAATGGTGCGATTGAAGGTACATTCCTGGTTCAAAACCTACCAGCGGATATTGGTGCAAATGGCCCAGTGTTTACACAGATGGCGATCGAAAGCGCACTACCTGGCGTGGGTAAACCATTCATCGCAATCGCTCTATTCTTCTTCGCGTTTACGACCATTCTGGCTTACTACTACATTGCAGAAACGAACATTGCTTACATTCGTCGTACGTTCAAAGTAAATGGACTGATGTTTATTCTGAAAGTCATCATTATTTCATCCGTGTTCTACGGAACCGTGAAAACCGCCAACTTAGCATGGGCGATGGGTGATGTAGGTGTAGGACTGATGGCGTGGCTAAACATCATCGGTATTTTGATCATCTTCTTTATGTCGAAGCCTGCACTCAAAGCACTGAACGACTACGAAGAGCAACAAAAACGTGGTGTGACCGATTTTACATTTAACCCTGTTGCACTGGGCATTAAAGGCGCAGATTACTGGGAAGATAAGTACCGACGTAAAACGGGTAAAGCACCAACAGCAGACAGTAATAGCGCAGAAACTGTTGAGCAACCATCAACATAGCGTTATCACATAAATAAGAAAAAGCAGTGGTCCGATTGAGGACATAAAAAAGGGGGATTAACCAATGGTTAATCCCCCTTTCTTCATTATGAGTAACAGCTTAGGCGATAACCGCTTCAACTTTACGAGCGATTTTTGCTTTACCGACAGGTAACACTTCACGACCAAATTCGTTGTTCAGCACTTGCGCCATTGCGAAGTAAATTGCACTTGCGCCACAGAAGATACCCTCGAAGCCAGCGATAGCACCGATCACTTCGCTACCAGTGAAATCACGAGCAGCAAGCAAGAAGAACAGGATAGTTAGAGAACCAAATACCACTTGCTTCGCTGTTGGGTAACATAGAGAACCAATGAACATGAAACCAGTGAAGATGCCCCAAAGCGCTAGGTACCAACCCATAAAGCTTGCAGGGCTTGCAGGAAGACCCATGTGAGGCATTACGATTAGACCAACCAATGTTAGCCAAAATAGACCGTAAGAAGTAAACGCAGTTGTGCCGAATGTATCACCGCGTTTAAAGCACATGATGCCAACGATTACTTGGCTAAGGCCACCGTAAAAGATGCCCATCGCTAGGATCATAGAGTCAATTGGGAAAAATCCTGCATTATGAATATTGAGCAGAATAGTGGTCATACCGAAACCCATTAGACCTAGCGGTGCTGGGTTAGCCAGTTTTGTCGACATGTACAAATACCTTTTTTCAAAAATGTTGATAAAAAATGCGCGCGAATTTTAATGGGCTCCAGAACAAAAGAGAAAAGCTGTTATTGAAAACTTAGATTCCATAAATAAACCACTACATATATAAAAAAAGACCCTGCAAAAAAGCAGAGTCTTTATAGATAGTTAGGTTGTTTTTCACTCAATCACTGACAAGAAATCTCGTCCCAGAACCAGTTGCTTTGCGTTGGGCTTTCCCATACTCCAGGGCCATTTTTTGCGACAAAACATTTGTTTTGGTACGTCACTTTATCGCCGTTAGCGACTTGCGTTACACCCGGCTCCCACTGAATAAAATTGCCTGTAACTGGTGGTTCTGGCTCGGTTACTGGCGGCTCAGGTTCTGTGACGGGCGGCTCTGGCTCAGTCACCGGTGGTTCAGGTTCCGTTGTAGGCGGCTCCGTAGGAGTGCCTGAAACCAGCTTCCAAGGGTCTCCTTTCGTTGGCTCATTACCTTGTGACCACCATTTCGCTTCGTAAACAGCACCTTGGTAAGAAACTTGATCACCCGTGTTATATACTTTGCCAGAATCCCAAGCTGCCACACCACCTACAGGCGGATCGACCGGATCCACTGGGTCTAACTTGTCAACTACACGAACTTCTGGCCAACCCGCATGAGATTGGTAGAAGTTAGTTACACATTTCTCATAGTCACCCGCAACTAGCGCAGAGTAAGCCGTTTGGAAACCAACAAGTTCACATTCAAAAGAGTGGCCTCCCGGACGATCTGAGTAGTATTTCCAGTTCCCATCCCAGTTGGTGTACAACACGTCTGTCGCACCATTCAGATTTAAGCTGCCGTAAGGCGTCTGCTGCCAACAGGTATTGGTCTCATCGGCTTCAATTGGAATTTGATAATGAGCGGCAAGTCCTTCCCAATAGCGAATACGGTTAACAGGTTGACCTTTATCTTTGTTTTGCTCTCCACACTCAATACCACCATTGATCACGTTGATGGTGGTACCAAAGCCGTAACCAATGCCAGCATCAAGCTCACGCTGTGAAGGCACCCAAGTACGGTCAATCACATGTAGCATTGCAGGTTTCGGTGCTTGTGGGGTTAGGAAGAACCAGATAGCCGATGCTAAGTTCAGCCACGAATCCGCAACCAAGCCTGGATTTTTCAGCAATACAGATGCATCGCCATCAAACATCACTTCAGAGAACGCGCCATAGTTAAAATGGTAAGAAAGCTGCTTTGCACCACGTCCAAAGTAACCTTGTCCAGACTCACATGGCCAGCGTTTGTTTTGCCAGTCATTTTGACCACAACCTGTTGTGTAACCTTCTTGCCCTTCAGACCATCCCATTTCTCGCACATGAACCAAAGCTTGCTGCCACTCTTCCAACCCTAGCGGATTATCCGATACGTTATCAATCGAAATATGGCCACCGGTTTCTTGTGCAAAGTGAGCAAACGCTGTCACGATCGATTTTTTACAAATTGCATCCGAATCACGACCGTCTGTGTACTCACCACAGAATGCAGGGAACTTACCAATTGCACGTAGGAAACGCGTGTAAGTGTATTCAGGTGCCGCCATTTGAGTCAGGAAGTCCCACTCACTTTCGGGGAATACACGCTCTACACGCTTCACGTTTTCTGGGTTGGTTGTCGCCCCTGGAACAATCGCTTCAACCACTGAGTTCGGGCGTGTCTCTAATGCTTGTGACCAAATGGCATACATAGGATCAGAAGTTTTGCTTTGCTCTACGGCTTGAACGTCACCACGAGCAATAACATAACCATTCGGATTTTGCGGATCGGGCTGAATATTCATACTCGCATTCACTTGTGCTGCTAAGACACAACTCAATGCAAGAGGAAGATGTTTGAGTGCAAACATGTCTAGTCTCCGGATTTCAACAATACAATATACGAGGAATAACTAGACATATAGTGGATCATATATACGAAACACCGAGCCAAGTACGTTGATTCTGCGAGACAAAATGAATAAATAGGTCCTCACACACATTTTGTCACAAGAAAAATGTTACCTTGACTCAAAAGAAAAGCGGAGACCCTGTGAGCCTCCGCTTTGTGATGTTTCTCTCTTTATTGTTCTGCCGAAACCACCTCTAGCTTCGCGGTTGACTTTTGTTTAGACAGCACAAAATAAACCACACACTGAGAAATGATTGCGGCAAGCACAATCACTGGTGAGGCGTTGATTCCAGCTAAAAGAAAACACCCTAATGCGATCATTCCATTGAGTAATGCGTAAGGCAATTGTGTACGGAAGTGCTCATACTGTTCACACCCCGCTCCTGTCGACGACAAAATCGTAGTTTCAGAGATGGGAGAACAGTGATCGCCAAACAAGCCACCAGATAATACCGCACCAATACAAACCAACAGTGGTGCATCAATCGCAACGGCAGTTGGGATCACTAATGGCATCATGATGGCGAACGTCCCCCAAGATGATCCCGTAGCGAATGAGATAACACCAGCAAGCAAAAAGGCGACTGCTGGCAATAGCCAGTAAGGGAAACCGGCTTGAGCTTGTTCAGCAATGTATGCAGCTGCACCTAATTCTTTCCCAACTGAGCTAAGCGCCCAAGCCAATACCAGAATCACCGCCACTGACATCATGTTTGACATCCCTTTCAGATAAACCTGAATACCATCCGAAAGCTTTCTTACGCCATAAAACGCCATCAGCGCAATTAAAGTGAAGGCCGCGAAGAAATATGCAGAAGAAAGTGCAGCCCTAAACGTTGATCCTGCCACTTTTTGAAATGGAAAACCGTGTGGCACGAGGATGGTACATAGAACCACTAGCATAACGAGCAAAGGTGCCCATACAAAACTAGATTTTGCATTTTTATGCGTAAACACATTCATAGACTCCTGTACTTTCCCAAAGTCGGAGCCCTGTTCTGCTAACTGCTCAGCCTTCGCCATCGGTCCGAAATCTAATTTGAAGAAAGAGACAATCGGCACAATCGCGATCGCAAGAAAGGCGTAAAACTGATACGGGATCGCGCCAATGAAAGCATCCCAATCACTCATACTGACATTCAGGGCAGTAAACTCTTTTTGAATCAATCCCATGATGTAAACGCCCCATCCGATAAAAGGGATCAAGATTGCGACGGGAGAGGAAGTAGAGTCGATAATAAAAGCTAATTTTTGGCGTGATACTTTTAACTTATCAAATAAAGGGCGAAAAACAGGACCAACAATCAACGGTGTACCAAGGTCAGAGAAGAAAATAACCACACCACCGAACCATGCGGACAGTTGAGCTTGGCACTTACTCGCCACCCATTGAGTGACCTTTTTAGCAAACGCCACACCACCGCCAGATTTCTCCATCAAGGCAACAAAGCCACCAATAAAGACCAAGAGCAAAATGACGCCCGCATTGTAGCTGTCAGTTAATTGCGGCAGTAGATAGCTTTTCATCAATGCACTAAACGAGTCTAGTGGCCCTTTTTCGACAAATGTCCCTTCAAGCATAGCGACACCACTCACCACACCGGCGAATAAACCAACAACGACATTTCTTGTGGTCAGCGCGAGGAAAAGAGTAATAAGGATGGGAATGAGAGAGGTAACGTCATCCTGTTCCATAGCAATACCATTTATGATAATTAAACAATTAAAATGAATATATATTTAATTTGACCGCATGTATATATCTCTCACAAAAAAGTTGAGCCACCTCTTCACAAACTTGAAGTACAAAAAAACCAGCCCGAAGGCTGGTTCTTATAAACTCAACTGTCTAGAGGAAAATTATTCCCACTCGATAGTCGCTGGTGGCTTACCAGAAATGTCGTAAACAACACGAGAAATGCCATCAACTTCGTTGATAATACGGTTAGATACCTTACCTAGGAAGTCGTATGGTAGGTGCGCCCAGTGTGCCGTCATAAAGTCGATGGTTTCTACTGCACGCAGTGATACAACCCAGTCGTATTTACGGCCATCGCCCATTACACCAACAGAACGTACTGGTAGGAATACCGCGAACGCTTGAGATACTTTGTCATATAGGTCTGCAGCGTGAAGCTCTTCAATAAAGATAGCATCAGCACGGCGTAGCAAGTCACAGTACTCTTTCTTGATTTCACCAAGAACACGAACACCTAGACCAGGACCTGGGAATGGGTGGCGGTAAAGCATGTTGTAAGGCAGGCCTAATTCTAGACCAATCTTACGAACTTCATCTTTGAACAGCTCACGTAGTGGCTCAACAAGACCCATTTCCATGTCATCTGGAAGACCGCCCACGTTGTGGTGCGATTTGATCACGTGCGCTTTACCAGTCTTAGATGCAGCTGACTCGATTACATCAGGGTAAATCGTACCTTGAGCTAGCCATTTCGCGTTTTTCAGCTTCTTAGACTCTTCATCGAATACATCTACGAATACGTGACCGATAGTCTTACGCTTCTCTTCTGGGTCAGACTTGCCTTCAAGTGCTTTGAGGAAGCGTTCTTCAGCGTCAACTTTGATAATGTTCAAACCAAATTGGTCGCCGAACATATCCATAACTTGTTGACCTTCGTTTAGACGAAGTAGACCGTTATCAACAAATACACACGTTAGCTTGTCGCCGATTGCGCGGTGAACCAGCATCGCAACTACCGATGAATCAACACCACCAGATAGACCTAGGATAACTTCGTCGTCACCCACTTGCTCTTTAATACGAGCAACCGCATCTTCGATGATAGATTCCGATGTCCATAAACGCTCACAGCCACATACGCCAAGAACAAAGTTCTCAAGCATTTGTAGACCACCTTTTGTGTGTGTCACTTCTGGGTGGAACTGAACACCGTAGTATTTCTTCTCTTCATTCGCCATCGCAGCGTAAGGACAAGTGTCTGTCTCACCAACTTTTACGAAATCGGCTGGGATCTCTACTACTTTGTCGCCATGGCTCATCCAAACGTCTTGAGTTGCTTCAAGGTCTTTAAATAGAGCACATTCACCAGAAACTTTAACCTGAGCGTAGCCAAACTCACGTTCGTTAGAGCCCGCTACTTTGCCTCCTAACTGTTCCGCCATGGTTTGCATGCCGTAACATACGCCAAGCAAAGGAACACCAGAATCAAACACATATTGAGGCGCGCGTGGAGAGTTCTCTTCCGTTACGCTTTCTGGACCGCCAGATAGGATAATGCCATCTGGGTTGAATTCGCGAATATCCGCTTCTTCTACATCCCAGCTCCATAGTTCACAGTAAACGCCGATTTCACGTACGCGGCGTGCTACTAATTGAGTGTACTGAGAACCGAAGTCCAAGATCAGAATACGTTGGTCATGGATATTTTTAGTCATTTTGAGCAGTCTTTTTAAGGCTAAGTGATTAAAACCGAGGCGAGTGTACTCGCCTCTTCTTAATGCTTCAAGGAAAAAGCAAACGTTTCCGTTAGGTAATTAGTTCCCTAGACGGTAGTTCGGCGCTTCCTTAGTAATTTGAACATCGTGTACATGAGACTCTTGCATACCTGCACCAGAGATACGTACAAATTCAGCTTTCGTACGCATATCTTCGATAGTTGCAGAACCAGTTAGACCCATGCTTGAACGTAGACCACCCATTTGTTGGTGTACGATCTCTTTTAGACGGCCTTTGTATGCGATACGACCTTCAATACCTTCTGGTACTAGCTTGTCCGCTGCGTTGTCAGACTGGAAGTAACGGTCAGAAGAACCTTGAGACATAGCACCAAGAGAACCCATGCCGCGGTAAGACTTGTAAGAACGGCCATTGTATAGAATCACTTCACCCGGCGCTTCTTCAGTACCAGCAAACATAGAACCAACCATCACACATGATGCGCCAGCTACGATTGCTTTACAGATATCACCTGAGAAACGGATACCACCGTCAGCAATAACCGGAATACCATAATCATTAGCCACTTCTGCCGCATCTGCGATTGCAGTGATTTGTGGAACTCCTACACCCGTTACAATACGAGTTGTACAGATAGAACCAGGGCCGATACCAACTTTCACTGCGCTTACGCCAGCTTCGATTAGTGCTTTAGCACCAGCACCTGTTGCTACGTTACCACCGATGATGTCTAGATCTGGGTAAGCTGCACGTGTTTCGCGAATGCGGTTTAGAACACCTTCAGAATGTCCGTGTGAAGAGTCGATAAGTAGAACATCAACGCCTGCTTCAACTAGAGCAGCAACACGCTCTTCGTTACCAGCGCCAGCACCAACGGCTGCGCCAACACGTAGGCGACCACGCTCATCTTTACATGCGTTTGGTTTACGTTCTGCTTTGTGGAAGTCTTTCGCAGTAATCATACCGGTTAGTTGGAACTCATCATTCACAACCAATACTTTCTCTACACGAGCTTCGTGCATTTTCTCTTGCACTTCTTCTCGTGTTGCACCTTCTTTAACTGCTGCCAACTTCTCTTTTGGCGTCATTACTGAAGATACTTTCTTAGAAAGGTCCGTCACAAAACGAACGTCACGACCAGTGATAATACCAACAAGCTCATTGCTCTCAGTGACAACAGGGAAACCTGCAAAACCATGTTTTTCAGTGAGTGCAACAACATCAGCGATGGTCGCGTCAGGGTTTACAGTAACCGCGTCAGTCACCATACCAGCTTCGAACTTCTTAACTTTACGAACTTCGGCTGCCTGCTGCTCAATAGACATGTTCTTGTGGATAAAGCCAATGCCACCCTCTTGCGCTAGCGCAATTGCTAGACGAGCTTCAGTAACAGTGTCCATAGACGCTGAAATCATTGGGATGTTTAGGGTGATGTTCTTAGTTAGCTGAGTGCGAAGATCAGCTGTGTTTGGGAGAACGGTGGAGTGTGCTGGCACAAGTAGTACGTCATCGAATGTCAGCGCTTCTTTGGCAATTCTTAGCATTTGCAATATCTCACAATTAGAGGAGTAAAAAGAACAATCCAATCTCATCGTTTCGCATAATGAGGGTAACCTGCGTTAGCAACTAGCTACATTTGGATTAGATATTGCGGAGGGATTATACGGTTAACGCAATCGCTTGACCACAAATTTTTTAATTTTTTTCTTGCAATTACCCCCTTGCTATGTATTATATTGCCGCTAATTTCCATACTCACGTCTAAGAGATTAGCTGTGCTCTCCAAGACCAATCAAAACATCTTTACTGTTTCTCGTCTCAACGCAGAAGTTCGCTTACTCCTTGAAAACGAAATGGGGATCGTTTGGCTCGTCGGAGAGATATCCAACTTTTCAGCTCCTGTCTCTGGTCACTGGTACCTCACTCTTAAAGACTCTCGCGCTCAAGTTAAATGTGCCATGTTTCGTGGTAACAATCGCCGCGTTACTTTCAAGCCCGCTAACGGTAATCAAGTCCTAGTAAAAGCTCGTCTTTCTCTTTATGAGCCTCGCGGTGACTACCAATTGATCATCGAAAGCATGCAACCGGAAGGTGACGGCCGTCTTCAGCAAGAGTTTGAAGAGCTGAAAATGAAGCTTGCAGCAGAAGGGTTGTTCGCGCAAATCAATAAGCAATCTTTGCCTGAGCACCCTAAACGTGTTGGCGTCATCACATCGAAAACTGGTGCCGCGCTTTACGATATCTTAGACGTATTGAAACGTCGTGATCCTTCCCTACCTGTTGTGATTTATCCGACAGTGGTACAAGGTGAGGACGCAGCCATTCAAATTGCACAAGCCATTGGTCGCGCTAACAGCCGTGATGAATGTGATGTGCTAATTGTGGGCCGAGGTGGTGGTTCATTAGAAGACTTATGGTGCTTTAACAACGAGATATTAGCTCGCACGATTGCAGCAAGCCAAATTCCTATTATTAGCGCCGTTGGACATGAAGTTGACGTGACAATAGCTGATTTTGTCGCCGACGTACGCGCGCCTACTCCATCAGCAGCCGCTGAGCTAGTAAGCCGTGATAACAGCCACAAAGATCAAGCTTTAGTTACCCGCCAGCATAAGTTAGCAAGCGCGATGCGTTACTACCTAGCACAACAAAAGCAGCAATCTGCTCAATTAGTGCACCGTCTAGAGAGACAGCACCCAAGCTATCGCTTGCAACGTCAGACGCAACAGTTAGATGAGTTGGACATGCGCTTACAGCGAGTGATGAGTCGTTTTATTGCCTTGCGTCAACAGCGAATCGAGCGTCAACATTATCGGCTGCAATTAAATTCTCCTGTAACACGCCTTAGCGAGCAGAAGTCGAAGCTAGAACGTGTTGAGCAAAAGCTCATGGATGCAATGGATCGCAAATTACTGACTATGCGCCATCAACTCGCGATTGCCGCAGAAAAGTTGGACACCGTCAGCCCACTAGCGACATTGAAACGAGGTTACTCAATTACTCAAACTGAGCAAGGTAAAGTAATTACGCAATCTTCAGATGTAAAGTCGGGAGATGTATTGATTACCCGGTTAGCCGAAGGTGACGTTCGTTCTACCGTTAACTGAATACAAACTCTGGTTAACTGACTTTCTGGAACTCAAATCGGACACGTGATTTTGATTTGAGTTCATTACACACATTACAAAAGTAACTCGCAGCACCGCATGCTTGCAGCTTCTCCAGCTCCGCCTCACAATCAGGGCAAAAACCTACTTTTTTAAAATCCGATTCACACTGTGCACAATGGTATTGTCCTGTCCATTCCAGTTCGACATTGCAAGTCGGGCAAATGTTCTGCTGCATATCCCGTTCCTCTCTCTAAACTAAGCAATTTCGAGTAACGCATGCTACTCAAAATAACGAACAAGTATGTTGATCTTCATCACCGCCCTAACAAGTTTCACGAGGCGATAACCATACTTGATACGTAGGATCTTATACTGATCGTCTGATATTTACTCCTTGATCAGCGATCACCCCTTAAAAGAATATTTATATAACCACACACCGAAAGCATAAGTTACATATTCTGCATTCCAATTTAAGGCAGAATAAAAAACCTTATAGCAATTTAATTAAACGTAAAATTAGAATTTAATAAAAAGATCTTATTCAGAAAGCAGTGTTTACATTGGTGTGCATTTCGATAGTTTGAGCGTCGAGCTCAACGAGTTTAACTTGGATAAAAGCAAACTCATTTAAATGGCTCGCATGCGTTCCACCACAAGGGATTACCGCTAATTGACCTTCCCCTAAATCGCACTTCCAATAGCGAGAATCCGTTAATCTGTCACCGTGGCATTCCATGGTGATCATCGCATCTCGTCGAAGCCATTCCACAAGTTGGCTATTCACTTTTTTTGCAATCGCCTGGAGGTCATTCAGCATATCTGCACTGTTTAATCCTCTTTTACGGAGTGTTTTGCCTAAACGGTACGTATCGAGGCACTTGTCTGGAGTAACATAACTCGTAACTTGTGCATAGCTATTAAAGTCATAATAACCATGTGGGTCTTTGCGGTCTGCGTCTTTTCGCCAATAGTCTTCCGCTAGTACTTTATTCAACGCCAAATACGCTAAGTGTCCTGCAGTGTGGCCTCGACTCAAAGCGCGTTGGTAATCCTTATCTACCGCCAATGTCACCAAATCATCAGTAACAAGTGATTCCGTACGTGATAAAACATGCACGACGACAAACACCCAACCTTCAGCATCACGCTTTACAGGGATGTCACTACCCACATACAGAGCACCACTTTCCTGCTCCACTGCCCCAACTTGGCAATCTACTACGTCATGCTCAGCCCCATTCACCTTCAACGTTCCTTTGTCTGCAGGGTGATCCGGCCATATGTGACTAACGGGATGGAACGGCGTGACATCTGTAATAACGTAAGTCACTTCTTCCGTATATTGAACGAGCTGTATTTGTGCTTCTAATTGCCATGTTTGATGACAAAAACGAGTCTTTGTTGCTGTGATAGTCATTTTTACGATTACTTTTGATAAAAAAATACCCAAGTAGAAACTTGGGTATTCGAATTTCATTATTTATTGCGGTTTTTCACCATCGACATCATACGCTTACGTTTACGCTCTTGTGATAGCGTAAGCTTATTCGTACGGTTCTCGTATGGGTTATCACTGTTGTGGAAGTTAATGCGAATCGGTGTTCCCATAATTTCCAGAGACTTACGGAAGTAGTTCATCAGATAACGTTTATACGAATCTGGCAATTCACGAACCATGTTACCGTGGATAACAACGATCGGTGGGTTGTAACCACCTGCGTGTGCGTATTTGAGTTTGATACGACGACCACGAACCATTGGCGGTTGGTGATCATCCACAGCCATCTTCATGATACGCGTCAGTACTGACGTACCCACACGCGTTGTCGCCGAGTTATATGCTTCTTGGATAGATTCAAACAAGTGACCAACGCCAGTACCGTGCAGCGCAGAGATAAAGTGGATACGCGCGAAGTCGACGAATCCTAGACGGCGGTCCAGTTCTTTCTTCACGCTTTCTTTCACGTCACTGTCTAGACCATCCCACTTGTTAACGGCGATGACAATTGAGCGGCCAGCATTCAGTGCAAAACCAAGCAAGCTTAGGTCTTGGTCTGAAATATTTTCACGAGCATCAATCACCAGTAGAACGACGTTTGCATCTTCTACCGCTTTCAGCGTCTTAACAACAGAGAACTTTTCAACCGTTTCATTGATACGACCACGACGACGAACACCTGCGGTATCAATTAGTACGTACTCGCGTCCATCACGCTCCATCGGGATGTAGATAGAATCGCGCGTTGTACCAGGCATATCGTATACAACCACACGTTCTTCACCCAGAATACGGTTAGTCAGTGTCGATTTACCTACGTTAGGACGACCGATGATCGCCAACTTAATCGGCTGCTCTTGAAGGCGTTTGAACTCTGCTTCTGCGTCTTCTTCAGTGTAATCTTCAACAAGAGGCTCTTCGTCTTCGAATCCAGTCAGGTCTTCAATCTCACCGTCTTCAGACTCACTTGTTAGTAGATCATCAAAGAATGGAGATAAAGCACGCTCAAGCAAAGCGGTCACACCACGGCCATGAGCGGCCGCAATCTGGTACATATCATCCACGCCGAGCTGCCAAAAGTCAGCACACGCCGCATCGGCATCAATACCATCGATTTTGTTTACTACCAGCATCGCTGGCTTTTCAATTTTACGCAGATGCGCAGCAATTGCTTCATCTGAAGGTGTCAGACCAGCACGACCGTCAACAAGGAACAATACAACATCAGCCTCATCAATCGCGGCTAATGACTGTTCTGCCATCTTTGTTTCCACGCCTTCTTCTGTGCCATCGATACCACCAGTATCAATCACAATGAATTCGTGCTCTTCACCAAGTCTCGCCTGGCCATATTTACGGTCTCGCGTTAGGCCTGGAAAGTCCGCAACCAACGCGTCACGAGTGCGAGTCAATCGGTTAAATAGTGTAGATTTACCTACGTTCGGACGCCCTACTAGAGCTACAACAGGTACCATAACAACCTCTACAATAATCTTTCTTCTGTAGTTATAGGTAACGACTTGCTCGATGCCAAATCAAACCAGCTTTTTACCTATAACCACGTCAGGGTTAATAAATTCAAACAACAAAACGGCTCCTAGCTGTCACCAGCCAGGAGCCGAATGTGAATTATATCACGATATTATTCGTTAATGGTTAGTTTCTTTACATCGCCGTTGCGAGTTGTAATCACATAACCATCCGACAATAACGTCGGGCCAACTGCCAAGCCACTATCATCGACAAACTGCTGCGCAACAAATTCGCCCGTTGAACGATCCATCCAGTGAAGGTAACCAAGCGTGTCACCGACAACGAGATAATTGCCAACAATAACTGGCGCTGTAAGTTGTCGGTGCTCAAGCAAGCTGTTTTCCCACAACTCAGTTCCGCTTCGTGAATCAACGGCAACAACATGATCTTTTTCCGTTATCACAAAGATGCGGCTACCATCTGTAGAAATGTCTGTTGCAGATGAGTAATTACGCTTCCAAATCGGGTTCGCTGAACGCAAATCAATGGCGATAAGTTGACCATTGTATCCAATGGTGAAAAGAGTACCGCCTAGCACAATTGGCGATGAATCAACGTCAACCAAACGATCAATTTCTGTCGCGCCTTTTGGCGTACCAACAGGCTGTTGCCAAATCAACTGACCACGCTCAACGATAGCAGCTGCGAGTCGGCCATTTGCCGTTCCCCAAAATACACCGCCGCCAATTGCAGTCGGAGTACTGTCGCCACGTAAAGTTAAGTTCGGCACTTCTGTGCTCAATGCCCAGCGTTGCTCACCTGTACTCTCATTAAGGGCAATCAGCATGCCTCGGCTAGTATTGATGATAATAAGGCCTGAATCTGCAACTGGCTTCGCCAGTACCTCACCACCAACTTTTACACGCCAAACAATTTCACCTGTTTCTTGGTCAAGAGAGATGACTTCACCATTCTCAGAGCCAATGTAAAGGTTTCCGTATGCCGCTGTGATACCACCAGAGAGACGAGCAATGACATCTTCTTCTAGGTCCGTTTGCCAACGTTGTTTACCATTCTCAGGATCCAGCGCTTTTACTAAGCCATCACGACTTGCCACGAACAATGTATCATTCGCAAATACAGGGGATAGTTTTGAAAAGTAATGACCAACACCATCGCCAACCGATGTGCTCCACTCACTACTGGTTGTAAACTGACTGTCTACCTGAGGTAGTGGCGCCATTACAATGGTGTCTTTCTCACCTGCACAACCGGCAAGTACTCCCATTGTTAACGCCCCTAGCAAGGCTTTCTTAAAGACTCTTTTCATCCAATGCGGTCCTTATTTCGCCAGATCGTCCAATTTCATTTGTAGTGTCGGGCTTGCATCTGCCGCTTGCTGAGCTTCAGTATACGCAGCGTACGCAGCATCTTTGTCACCTTGGCGAATCGCAATATCGCCACGAAGTTCAGCAATACGACCTGTCCATGCTGTATCAGTGACGTTACTTAGCTCTGCCGTTGCAGCGTCGAAGTTACCCATTTCCGTCTCAATACGCGCAATGCGGTAACTAATCAATGGTAACAACGCAGCATCTTGAGTGTTGCTTTGCGCCCACTTCAGTTGCTCCAATGCAGCAGAAAGGTCTTGAGCTTCAACTTGTGCTTTAGCAAGTTGTAGTGCAGCCAATACTGAATATTCTTTTACTTCATTTGACTCAATGAAAGCTTTCACGTCAGCTTGAGCATCAGTGCCTTTGTCTTGCAAAGCATTCATTGCTGTCGTGTAGCTTTGAGAAGCTGCTTCACTCGCCTGAATCACAGAATCCTGGTAGTAACGCCAGCCAAATAGACCACCTAAACCAACAACCGCACCGATGATGACGGCTTTGCCGTTTTCCTTCCACCAGTCTTTAATGGCTTCAACTTGTTGTTCTTCAGTATCGTAAAGTTCCACTTCCTGTCCTCTTAAAACATGTAAATGGCAGCTTAGCTGCCATTATTCCTATTTCGTTTAAAGGCTCCACATTTGGGAGCCTTAGCTTACGAACTAGGATGTAATTTTGTTAGATTACTAAAAGACTTAAATCAGTGCTGCGATCTTTTCTGCAACTTCTGCTTGGTTGTAAGTCTCTTGCTCACCACCAGCTAAGTCTTTCAGTACTACCGTGTTATCCGCAACTTCGTTTTCGCCCAGAACCAATGCTACAACAGCACCAACTTTGTCTGCGCGTTTAAACTGTTTCTTGAAGTTACCGCCACCGAAGTGATTCATCACACGAACGCCTGGAACAGACTCGCGAAGCTGTTCTGCTAGCTTCATTCCTGCCATCATGGTGCCTTCACCCGCAGTGACTACGTACACGTCAACACTGCGACGAACGTCTGTCAGTTCCAACGTTTCTAGCATCAGTACTAGACGCTCTAGGCCCATTGCAAAGCCAACCGCTGGTGTTGGTTTACCACCTAATTGCTCTACAAGGCCATCGTAACGACCACCGCCACATACAGTGCCTTGAGCACCTAGGCTCTCAGTGATCCACTCAAATACCGTGCGATTGTAGTAATCCAGACCACGAACTAGACGTTCGTTAACTGTGTATTTGATACCTGCAGCGTCTAAAAGTTCACATAGACCTGCGAAGTGTGCTTTAGATTCTTCACCCAAGTAATCTGAAAGGCGAGGCGCATCACCTAAAATAGCTTGAACGTCTGGGTTCTTCGTATCCAGAACACGCAGTGGGTTCGTGTGCATGCGACGCTTACAATCTTCATCTAGCACATCAATATGTTGCTCAAGGAATGCAACCAGTGCAGTACGGTAGTCTGCGCGGTCTTCTTGAGAACCGATAGAGTTCAGCTCAAGACGGACATGTTCATTGATACCTAGCTCACGCCATAAACGCGCCGTCATCATGATAAGCTCTGCATCAACATCTGGACCATTTAGACCAAACACCTCAACACCACACTGGTGGAATTGACGGTAACGACCTTTCTGCGGACGTTCATGGCGGAACATAGGTCCCATGTACCACAGACGCTGTTCATCACGGTTGATCAGGCTGTTTTGGATACATGAACGTACACAACCCGCCGTACCTTCAGGGCGAAGTGTTAGGCTGTCGCCGTTACGGTCATCAAAGGTGTACATTTCTTTTGAAACGACGTCTGTTTCTTCACCAACAGCGCGGCTGAATAGGTTTGTTTCTTCAACGATTGGCATGCGCACTTCGTTATAACCGTATGCGCTAATTACATTTTTCACTGTGTTTTCTAATTTTTGCCACAGTGGCGACTGAGTTGGGAGGCAATCGTTCATGCCTCGAATTGCTTGAATTGTTTTTGCCACAATACTTACCGTAATTCTCGTTGAGATTAATCTTGTACTTTAACTTCGATGCGGTTTTCGCCATTCATCATAGCTGCTTTCGCACGGATCTTAGCTTCTAGCTTATTCACAAGGTCATCGTTATCAAAGCGCTCTTTCTGGCGTTTACCATCTTCGTAGAATGCGCTCTTCTTGTTACTACCTGCTAGACCTAAGTGAGAAACTTCTGCTTCACCAGGGCCGTTTACCACACAACCGATGATAGACACATCCATTGGCGTGATGATGTCTTCTAAACGTTGCTCCAGTGCATTCACCGTACCAATCACATCGAATTCTTGGCGTGAGCAGCTTGGGCACGCAATAAAGTTGATGCCTCGAGAGCGAATGCGCAGAGATTTAAGGATGTCGAAACCGACTTTGATTTCTTCAACTGGATCGGCAGCCAAAGAGATACGCAGCGTATCGCCTATCCCTTCAGATAACAGCATACCTAAGCCAACAGATGACTTAACAGCGCCAGCTCGAGCACCACCCGCCTCTGTGATACCTAAATGAAGAGGCTGATCGATTTTCTTCGCCAGCAGACGATATGAATCCACCGCAAGAAAAACGTCTGAAGCTTTCACGCTAACTTTAAATTGGTCAAAGTTAAGACGATCGAGATGGTCTACGTGACGCATCGCCGATTCAACCAAGGCTTCTGGCGTTGGCTCACCGTATTTCATCTGTAGGTCTTTTTCCAAAGATCCACCATTGACACCAATACGGATCGGGATGTTTTTATCGCGAGCGCAATCAACAACAGCGCGAATGCGCTCTTCATTGCCGATGTTACCTGGGTTGATACGTAAACAGTCAACTCCGTACTCCGCAACTTTCAGCGCGATACGATAGTCGAAATGAATATCAGCCACTAAGGGGACAGAAACTTGCTGTTTAATCAGTTTGAAAGCTTCTGCTGCGTCCATCGTAGGCACAGAAACTCGAACGATATCTGCGCCGACTTTTTCTAGTGCTCGGATTTGAGCGACTGTCGCTTCTACGTCAGTCGTGCGAGTGTTAGTCATTGACTGTACTGCAATTGGCGCACCATCACCAATTGGCACATCACCCACATAAATACGCGTCGATTTACGACGAATAATTGGAGATTCGTGTTGCATAATTTTTTATAACGGTAGAGTGAATCTAGCTACTTTGCCTGAAGTATACCCAGAAAGGTCGACAGGTTCACTTGCAAATGTCATTGTAACCCCTTCCGGTGCGCCTAATATCACTTTAAATGGCGCTTTTCCGGTAAGTTCTACATCTTGTCCTGGCTTATGAGTACCACTTACCAGCGTTTTACCATTGGTGTCTTTTACTTGAATCCAACAGTCCGCTTTAAACTTCATAGTAAGAAGTGTCATGCCTTCAGGTACTACTGGCGCAGGCTGTTCCTCTTCCGCCGCTTCAATCACGGCAACAGGTTCTTCAGAATCTACGCTTGTTGTATTTTCAGTTTCAGTCAGCAAAGGATCCGCCCCTTGCTCAACGGATGCTTCAGTCGATTCAGCAACGCCTTCATTAGTTGAAGCAACTTCTTCAGGAGTGCTTGCGATTAACTCTTCAGCCGTCATCAAATCGATATCAGCTAATTCTTGAGCAGTGGGCTGCGGCGCTTCAACACTTGAATCCGTTACTTCCTTAGTTAGGCTATTCTCTTGTTGGTTTTGCCACCACCATGCCGCTGAAATGCCAATAATGACCAGCCCGATAACCCAAGTAAGGAGCATAATACGGCTATTGTGCTTCTCGTCTTTTGTTTTACGAGAGAAGCTTTGCATTTCAATTTCTTGCTCTTGAGGCTGAGCATCGGCAGTCTGCTCTAACGCCGTCAAAACCACCTTCTCATCAAGACCTACGAATTTAGCGTAAGAGCGTAAGTAACCACGCGTAAATGTCGCGACTTGTTGAGATTCAAATCGGTTATTTTCAATATCTTCAATCACAGAAATGCGAAGCCTCAGGCGATCGGCAACTTGCTTTTGGCTCATTCCCAAGGATTCACGTTTGTTTTTCAGTAACGTGCCAGCTTCAATAGAGAGTGGCACTTCATTCGTATTTTCGTGTTCTGTCATAATGGCGGTATTTAATCTGTTTTAGTGGCTAACGTGGTCATGTATTTTCGTTATTGTTCTTAAGCCGCTTTAAAGATAGCTAGCCTAAACGCGTTAACCAAAAATAATAATTTTAAGAAACTCTCAGCGATCTGAGTGCGAATACCCGTTTTGCAAAAATCAGCAAAACGTATGTGAGAAAGTGCTGAGAATTATCGGTGTCATCGTTAGTGTTACATATCATGATAAGCGAATGCGCAACGAAGACAAAAACTCTTTACACTCAAACTAACAGATAGCTCAAGCTTTTGTCCAAACTTTGACAAAGGAATTCGAAATTATACCCAAATAACCTTAGGTTGAAGAGTGATAGTCCCAAATCTTGGCGAAAATGTCCTA
Organism: Vibrio sp. 1978; assembly: GCF_033344345.1. NCBI lineage: Bacteria > Pseudomonadati > Pseudomonadota > Gammaproteobacteria > Vibrionales > Vibrionaceae > Vibrio > Vibrio sp. 1978. The sequence continues at coordinate 1,622 of NZ_JAWPOP010000031.1, read as the reverse complement.
AACAATAAACAAAATAGCCAGAGCGAATGGCTCTGGCTATTTTTGAATTCCGGTCGTTTATACAGCTTTCACTTCAATGGTATCGGCACCGCGTGACGCTTTCAGCATTGCCGTACGTTTAGTTCGGTCAATTACATCACCGACCAACTGACCACATGCGGCATCAATGTCATCACCACGTGTTTTACGAACCGTAACTGTGTGCTCGTATTGCATCAATGTTTTTTGGAAGCGATCAATACGTGAGTTACTTGGTTTCTTGTAAGGTGAACCTGGGTACGGGTTAAACGGAATCAAGTTAATCTTACATGGTGTGTCTTTCATCAGCTCAGCCAGTTCACGAGCATGGTCCATGTCATCGTTCACATGATCAAGCAACACGTACTCGACTGTTACCTTGCCACGGTTTGCATTCGATGAAGCAATGTAACGACGAACGGATGCTAGGAAATCTTGAATATCCCAACGATCGTTAATTGGCATGATTTCACTACGCAGCTTATCGTTTGGCGCATGAAGAGAGATCGCCAACGCAACGTCGATTTTGCCCGTCATCTGATCAAGACCAGAAACCACACCTGATGTTGATACGGTTACGCGACGCTTCGACAAACCAAAGCCAAGGTCATCCAACATTAACTCCAATGCAGGAATCAAGTTCTTCATATTAAGAAGCGGCTCACCCATGCCCATCATCACGACGTTCGTAATTGGGCGACGGCCTGTTTCTTTCTCAAGACCAATTTCACGTGCAGCACGCCACACCTGACCGATGATCTCTGAAACTTTCAAGTTACGGTTAAAGCCCTGCTGTGCTGTTGAGCAGAACTTACATTCCAATGCACAACCTACTTGAGAAGATACACAAAGCGTTGCGCGATCATCTTCTGGAATGTAAACCGTTTCTACATCCTGATCACCAACCTTCATTGCCCACTTGATCGTGCCGTCTGAAGAATGCTGAGCTTCTGCTACAGTTGGTGCTTTAATTTCACACTGGTGTAAAAGCTTTTCGCGCAGCTTCTTGTTGATGTTTGTCATTTTTTCGAAGTCATCTACACCGAAATGGTAGATCCACTTCATAACCTGATCGGCACGAAACGCTTTCTCGCCAAGTTCTTCCGCGAAAAACTGACGCATGCCTTTGCGATCAAAGTCGAGTAGATTGATTTTTTCAGTGGTCATGTTGCCTCTCAATGACTGAAACAAGAATAAGGGCGCGAATTGTACAGCCTTTATTCAGCTACAACAAGGGGTGTAAGACCCTGAGTTTGCTAAGGCATTAAAATAAAAACGTTTAAATTTTAATCAGACTTTACGGTGAGAATAATGATTAGACAACCGACAGCAAAAGCGTAGAAGTGATACAGAGAAAACAGTGAGAACAAACACACTTAACTAAGCTTTCCCCCCCTGTAAGATGCTCAAATTAGCCAACGTCTTCGCGAATAATTACGAATGAACTCGCCGGGGAAATGGAGAACGCGGAATAAAAAACCTCGGACAAATCCGAGGTTATTACGAACTAGATCATCACGCAAAAGTGGTCGGGTAGACGACACTTGTTACCAAGTGCGGCCCCCCTAAGAACCCAGCGTGCAACTTTCACTGCACTAGGCTCA
>NZ_JAWPOP010000318.1:0-801 GCF_033344345.1 Vibrio sp. 1978 | reverse complement strand
TTTCGTCGTTTAAGGCCAAGTCATTTTCCCCTTCAGAGAAACGAATTCCGTTTCAGTGCTCGGTACTTATTCCAACCCTTGTAGTCCGGCCATTTATACGGAATCCTCATTCGCAATAGCGATGCTCTCTCATCTACAAGCACCTGTCTTTGCCTATCTGTATTCTAGGCATATACAAACTAATTTGACTCATTTTGGTTTGCTTAAGAAGAATAAGCTTTATGGCTTTGTTGATTCATTTAGTCCTAGCCTAAAAGCTTTGGTTTTCATTCGTGTCTTGAGTCTAGCTTCAGTTTAGTTAGTATTTCGTTGCCATATCATCATGTTGAGACTCGAAGTTATCAAATGAGTCTCGCATTTATGCAATCTTTTATCTTTCGAACTGACTTGCTATGTGATCCATTCCTAGTCCTTATACTCACGGCTTTTTCGCTTGTTAATGCCAACACTGTCAGAAAACTTTGTTTGCTTTGCTGATTTCTACTAGAAGGATTACCCTAAAAGGAGTTCTCGTAGGAGTTAGTTTGGTGATGCAACAAATAAAAAATGAAACCTTAAAAGAAGTATTTAAACAATGGGCTTCCGACGACGGAGTTGTGGTCATCAACCCTGCAACTGAGCAAGAGTTAATTCGCTTGAAACCGAGTTCAATTGAAGAGTTGGATTGCCTCATTGAAGCGTGTTCGGCTGAACAAGTTCGATGGGCTAAGTTGAGTGCGAAAGAGCGCTCTAGCTGTTTGAAAAACTGGCATCAATTGTTGATGGAACACGCTGAAGATATAGCGACCATTATTACATTGG
>NZ_JAWPOP010000317.1:0-802 GCF_033344345.1 Vibrio sp. 1978 | reverse complement strand
GTGCGCTCTTGAGCCACACCCTAAATCAAATTAAAGATAGAAAGAAGTGATTAACCTTCCACCACCTTCATTAACAACTGCCCATCATACAGAGCTTGTTTTATCAGCGCAGCGCCCGGCATCGTCGCTTGTTTATAAAAGCGAGATTCCACCAGCTCAAGATCTTGGTGATAAACAGGCAAGCTTTGTTCTTCAATACAACGGCGAACGGCTGGATAAAGCACCTCTTTCGCCTGGTTAATTACCCCACCAATCAAAATCTTTTCTGGGTTAAACAAGTTGATCACGATAGCAATTGCAGAACCTAAATAGCGTCCCAATTTTTCAATCACATCAACCGCGAGAGGATCGCCATTTGCCGCGGCTTCACAGATACTTTCGATACTCATCTCTTCTTGATCCGCAAGAATAGAGGCTTCACCTTCAGAGATGCGTCTCACCACTTCTTCACGAATCGCTTGCGAGCTGGCAACCGTTTCTAAGCAACCAATGTTGCCACAGTGACATCGCTTCCCGTTGGGATCAATTTGAATATGCCCTAGTTCACCGATATTACCGTGGCGGCCTTGAAGAACTCGCCCATCAAGAATGATACCGGCGCCTAAACCATGGTGAATCGAAATAAGAACAGAGTTGTCATTTTCTTGGGAATGACCAAAGAGCTTTTCAGCTAAAGCCCAAGCACGCGTATCGTTGGCAATAAAGACCGGCAAACCCGTCGCTTTGTAAATCTCTGGCCCCAAAGCAAGGTTTTCGACGTTATAGTGAGGCATTTGCAGCACCACGCCCTGCTCAGAGTTTA
>NZ_JAWPOP010000316.1:0-804 GCF_033344345.1 Vibrio sp. 1978 | reverse complement strand
AGATTGGATGTCATTAGACATAAGACACCTAAACTCTCAGATCTAAACTTTGAGGCATAGCAGGCGTCTCTTCGGCCACTACGTGAGCAGATAGCAACGACTCCCATGACTCGCTTTGCGTCAACAATTCCGCCAACGCATTTTCAAAATATTCATAATCCAATTGCTCGATGCCAATCAGTTTATTCAAACACAGTACGTGCCTATGATTATCTAAACTGAAAAATAATTGGTGTTCTGGCCAATGGTAATTGAACGCCAAAAAAGAACGATAAAGATCAGAATTGACGATTTGTAATCCAACAATTTCCGCTTCCAGTTGCAGCGTATTCGTTTCTGGATGAAAGATGAAATGAACCTTCAAGTGATCATCAAAAGCTAAGCTTAGTTCATTGTCCGTCAAATGCAGTTCAGGCAAGCCTATTTGATGAGCAAACTTCTGTAAAACCTCATCGATAGTTTGGCGTGCTGACATAGAAACAGTCCTTTTGAGAATTTTATCGGGAAACATATTCGATATCGTGGGGTGTGTTTATCAATTTTGGTTGTTAGTTATTATATTTTGGCCGGAAACCCAGAATTGACACCTTGCTTCTATTCTTACAAATGAGTGCTGGTGCATATAAAGATTAACGGTTATTAAATTCTATTATGGTGAGATTTTGGTTTATATCGACAAGCGATGAAGAATTAGAATTGTGTTATCTTAAAAATTAAATACTATGTTAATTACGTGTTGTACGTGGAACGTTATTGCTGTCCATCTGTAGAATAAATATAAGCCGAAAATTTAAACGTACACAT
>NZ_JAWPOP010000315.1:0-804 GCF_033344345.1 Vibrio sp. 1978 | reverse complement strand
GTGGATTTGAATCTGTGACGCTTTCGGAGGTCACGGTCAATCCAAATGGCACACATTTCCGTGTTCAAATTAGAGAAGCACAAGACGATTAATCTTAACGGCTTTGCCGTAGCTGCCGCGCCAACATGCGCTGGTATTGATATAACTAAGGAACTCTCATGAAAAAAAGTATTATTGCTCTTTTAGGTCTAGCCGTTATTTTGGGTGGTTGTTCTAACAAAGTCTCTTACGGTGATTCACAAGCGACTGAAACCACAACCATCGATTTCGGTTCGACGGACCTACAAAAAATTGCTGGCGAGATGGTAGACAGCATGATGATGTCAGGTTCAGTAGCAGCAATTACTCGTGACCAACGTCCAATCGTGTTTGTTGAGCGAATCAAGAACAAAACCAGTGAGCACATCGACACTGAATCGATCACTGATACCATCTCAACTAAAATGCTGAACTCAGGCAAATTCCGCTTTGTTGATATGGACCGCGTAGAATCGGTTCGTGAACAACTTAACTTCCAAAATACGGACGAGCTTGTTAACCAAAGTACAGCAATTCAGTTTGGTAAAATGGTCGGTGCGCAATACATGCTTTACGGTAACCTTTCTAGCATCGTGAAAAATGCAGGTAGCGATAAAGATGTATACTACAAAATGACAATGCGTTTGATGGATTTGGAAACAGGCCTAATCGAATGGGCTGATGAAACAGAAATCCGCAAAGAGCAATCTAAGAGCCTATTTGGCCTTTAATTGACCATAATGGAGAAGTCATCAATGGCGTGGTTTTCTTGGCAACAAGCAAAAC
>NZ_JAWPOP010000314.1:0-806 GCF_033344345.1 Vibrio sp. 1978 | reverse complement strand
CAGTCGTGTAAGTGCCACAATCCACATTAATCAGCGGACGTAGCTCTTCTAGATATTCATTTAGAGAGAATTGCATGACTCACTCCTAGACAAACAGATTCATCACTAGCATTGCGCCAAATGCGTTCAATACGGAAATCGCAATCATGATTGGGATGTAACGACCTTCAGTACCGATAGGTCCCATAATTCGACCCATGTACTGAACCTGTGAGCCCATTAGGTAAATTGCAGGTGCAAGAATCGCGATGTGCGTACCGTTCAAGATGCCTTGGTCAAACAATGTGATAACCACGCCAACTGCGCCGCCCATCGACATCCAAGCACCAATCAGCACCGCAGCCGCTTCACCTGGCAAACCAAAAACCGCCATTACTGGAGAAAATACCGAGCCCATCAAATCCAACGCGCCAGTAATCTGCAACGCCTTAATGATGACAAACGCCATAAGAACGTTAGGCACGGTTGATGTTGTCGCAATAACCCAGCCTTTTTTAGCGCCTTCAACGAAAATATCCGTCACCATCGGCTTACTTACTTTTACGTCACTCATTACGCCGTCTCCTCTTTTAAGTTCTCAGATTTGCTTTGCTCTTGCTTGTCTTCTTTACCTTCTGTGATGTTTAGATAGATACGGAATAAGTTCGCACCCACAATTTTAAACAAAAACATCACCACAACCGCCAAACCAATAGAAGATGTTACGGCAAGCGAGCCATCCGCCATCGTCAGCGTAAACAGCACCGCCCCTGAGGAGAAAAAGTTAACAATGGTGGCACCAGCAGTGAACTGGAACATAGTGAACA
>NZ_JAWPOP010000313.1:0-808 GCF_033344345.1 Vibrio sp. 1978 | reverse complement strand
TTACGGGCAAAAAAGTTGCCGTGATTGGTGGTGGTAACACTGCGATCGACTGTGCGCGTACGGCGCGTCGTGCGGGTGCCGATACCACTTTGATCTATCGTCGAACTCGCGACGAAATGCCGGCCGAGGACTACGAAATCGTCGAAGCTGAACATGAGGGCGTGAAGTTCCATTTCTTAACGAATCCGGCGGAAAACATCGCGGATGAAAACGGCCGCGTGAAGGCAATTCGATTAGAACGAATGGCGTTAGGTGAGCCAGATTTGTCTGGTCGTCGTAGCCCGAAACCAACGGGTGAGTTCTTTACTGAAGCATTTGATACCGTGATTGCAGCGGTATCGCAAAAGCCGGATCTCAGCTTCTTAGAAAACGATGATTTGTCTATTCCACGAACACGTTGGAACACATCTGAGTCCGACTCGCAAACCATGCACACGGGTACGGGCAATATCTTCAGTATCGGTGATTTTCGTCGTGGTCCTGCAACAGCGGTTGAAGCGGTGGGAGATGGGCGAGTTGCGGCAAAAGCGATCGATCTGTTCCTCAATGGCGATATGGCGGATATGCCGAAACCTGCGTTCAACTCTCGTAAAGAGAAAAAACTGGCGCAGGTTGACCCACTTCATTTTGAAAACATCCAAAAAGTTGCTCGTTCAATCATGCCAGAGTTGACCCCAGCGCAGCGTGAGCAGAGTTTTGCTGAAGTGGAACTGGGCTTTGATAACGAAGAGGCCATGAAAGAAGCGGCGCGCTGCTTAGAGTGTGGTTGCCAAGCGAATACCGACTGTGCCTTGCGAGATTACTCAAC
>NZ_JAWPOP010000312.1:0-809 GCF_033344345.1 Vibrio sp. 1978 | reverse complement strand
AAGGGAAAGGTCGTAAAGTCATCAGTGTGATTGGTGATGGTGCGATTACTGCAGGCATGGCATTCGAAGCCATGAACCACGCAGGCGATGTTCACCCTGACATGTTGGTGATTCTGAACGACAATGAAATGTCGATCTCAGAAAACGTTGGCGCTCTGAACAACCACCTAGCGAAAGTGCTTTCCGGTAGTCTTTACACCTCTATCCGTGAAGGTGGAAAAAAAGTGCTATCAGGTGTGCCACCAATCAAAGAACTGGTTCGTCGCACTGAAGAACATCTAAAAGGCATGGTTGTCCCTGGCACTCTATTTGAAGAGTTTGGCTTTAACTACATTGGTCCAATTGATGGGCACGATGTGAATGAGCTCGTTAAAACACTGAAGAACATGCGTGAGCTTAAAGGCCCTCAGTTCCTGCACATCATGACTAAGAAAGGCAAAGGTTATGAGCCAGCAGAGAAAGATCCTATTGGCTACCACGGCGTCCCTAAGTTCGATCCAAGCCATAACTGCTTACCAAAAAGCAGTGGCGGCAAACCAACTTTCTCAAAGATTTTTGGTGACTTCTTATGTGACATGGCAGCGCAAGATCCTAAGCTAATGGCAATTACGCCAGCAATGCGTGAAGGTTCTGGCATGGTGCGTTTCTCGAAAGAGTACCCAGACCAATACTTTGATGTGGCAATTGCAGAGCAACACGCTGTGACACTTGCAACGGGTATGGCAATTGCTGGCGATCATCCGATAGTTGCTATCTACTCAACCTTCTTGCAACGTGGTTACGATCAACTTATCCATGACATCGCTATC
>NZ_JAWPOP010000311.1:0-811 GCF_033344345.1 Vibrio sp. 1978 | reverse complement strand
TTACAGAATTGAGAACAGGGTCATGTATTGAGCATGCAAAAAGTGTTTTCAATCTCTTGCATATAGGCTACGCACTAGGCATCCCTAGGTAAGCCTTTCTCAACAATTCTAATTAAACGCTTTTTCTTCGTCTCAATCGGTTCTGCATCTACAGAAGGGATATGGTTGAGCTGCTGGGTAAGTGCCCATTCGATGTGCTCATCCAGTAATTTACTTTCACCAAGTCGCGCATTAAGTGCGTCTATCACCCGTTGGCTGTATTCTGCATTACCAAGTGCGACAGATATATTACGTAGCCATTGTTCGTGACCGATACGACGGATAGCAGAACCTTCCATATTTTTTAAGAACGTCGCCTCGTCCCATTGGAATAATTCAACTAAGTCTGGGTTGTGAAAGCTTTCCCGGCGATGGAAATCTTCTTGTTCGGTAACGTCTGCATAGCGGTTCCATGGGCAGACGAGTTGGCAGTCATCACAACCGTAGATGCGGTTACCCATCGGTTTGCGGAATTCTTCAGGGATGACACCATCAAACTCTATCGTGAGATAAGAGATACAGCGTCTCGCATCGACAACTTTATCTTCTACAATGGCTTGAGTCGGGCATGACGTAATACACGCTCGGCATTTTTCGCATTGGTCGACACTTGGAGTATCGACTGGCAAAGGTAGGTCAATCAGCAGTTCACCAAGGAAGAACCAAGAACCACACTCTTTATCTAAGATCAGTGAGTGTTTACCTGTCCAACCCAATCCGGCCTTTTGGGCTAAAGGGCGCTCAAGTATTGGCGCAGAGTCGACAAAAGGGC
>NZ_JAWPOP010000310.1:0-812 GCF_033344345.1 Vibrio sp. 1978 | reverse complement strand
CCAATCAACCGCTTTACGATGGAAGTTAAGCGTCAACTGGATGTACTGGACAAACGTCTGGCAAACAACGCCTTTTTAGGTGGTGATGAGTACAGCATTGCCGATATCGCAACTTGGCCTTGGTACGGTAACTTGGTGCAGGGCCGCGCATACGATGCAGCCGAGTTTTTAGATGTGGAGAGCTACAAAAACGTTGTGCGTTGGGCGAAAGCGATTGATGAGCGAGAAGGTGTTAAACGTGGTCGTATTGTTAACCGCTCTTGGGGGGAAGAGTGGGAGCAACTAGCTGAGCGCCACAGTGCTGCAGACATTGATAATGTTTTGAAGCTGAAACCTTAAACGAAAAGATGTTAAGCGCACCATTAAAGGTGCGCTTTTTCGTTCCTCAATATTCTCTACTAAGACCTAAATATCATTAATAGATAGCTCGTATGTTTATTGATTATGTATTTTTCAATAATAGTAAACTGCGTATGTTGATATCATCTAAATCTATAAATGGTAAAGTCGATATTATTTATTTTTGTCTTTATTGATAATAGCCAGTTATGAATTTTAGTTTTGAGTTTTATAACTGATTAATTGCTAATTAACCTTTGACATATCCTTTGTTTTTGTATGGAATATGCACAATTTCGTCTTACGCTTTTCTAATTAATAGTCATAAAGTGTTAACTATATGCATCTCAATACATTATGAGATGAAAGCGTATTTCTTAAATGAAAAAGAGCCAAACCATATCTAAGTAGGGGCTATTAATTCCTTCCATTAATTTTTATATGGAATAATGACCTGCTTCGTCATGACGGAA
>NZ_JAWPOP010000309.1:0-813 GCF_033344345.1 Vibrio sp. 1978 | reverse complement strand
CGACGTTTGAAAAACTGGCTCAACTGCCGTTCAACGAGCTCAAAATAGATCGCTCGTTTGTGCAAGGTGTCGAGAGCGATATGAAAAAACGCAACATCGTTGTCGCCATCTGTGCGCTGGCGAAAAGTTTGAACATACGGCTCGTCGCGGAAGGAATTGAAGATGAAGTCACGCTTCAAGTGATGCGTGAATACGGAATTGACCTTTGCCAAGGTTTCTACATCGACAAACCCATGCCTTTAGAAGCAATAACCATACTGAATGAAAGATATGAATAAAATGAATTGTTTGATCTTTGATGATCACCCTCTTGTTTGCGTTGCAATCAAATCCTTACTGAAAGAGTTGGGGATGACCAATGAAGTGTTTACCGCAACGTCTGCAAAGTCTGCATTTAAGACATTAAAAGAAAGCAACATTGAACTGCTGATTTTGGATGTGAACTTGGCCGATTGCGACGGCTTTGATTTCTACAAACGCATCAAATCCCACGGTTATGAAGGCAAGGTCATTTTCTTCTCGGCGGAAACCAGCCAAATGTACAGTCAAATGGCGTTTCGATCTGGCGCAGATGGTTATGTGTGCAAATCGGAAAATCACGACATTCTGAAAGACGCTATCGAAGCGGTGGTGAAGGGATATACCTTCTTTAAATTTAAGCAAGTCGCGAACGAAGTCAGAGAAATGCCGCAACTTTCGAGCAGAGAAAGTGCCGTGATGAAGTATTTGCTGCAAGGCAAGTCCAATCGAGATATCGCGTTCGTGTTGTCGATTAGCGAGAAAACCGTCAGCACTTATAAACGCCGCGTACTG
>NZ_JAWPOP010000030.1:0-53212 GCF_033344345.1 Vibrio sp. 1978 | reverse complement strand
GGGTATAAACCCGCTTGTTCTCATAGCAAATACACAAGGCATCGACCGCTTTGCTATTGGGTAATACTCGAATGATCTTCACGCTGCCACCGCCTTTAAATGACCTGTTTCAAGAAGCTTTTTACGCAGCCAGATTTCACCCTTTCCGGTGATCAATGCTGTGTGACTTATTCTGGTTTGGGAGTTAGTCTCGTAAGTGCCCTGCTTCACCGTAAAGTAACCACGCTCGACATAGTCTTGATACGGCAAGTTGTAAGAGTCTTCACGGCTCATGAAGATCTTTAACTCTCGTAGTACACGGAAAATAGTCACAGGCCCTAAACCGACCGCTTTTGCAAACTGACCAAGCTTCACGCCTTTATCCGCTCCCGCGATAGCATCTGCAAACTCTGCCTTTGGTACCGCAATGGCTAATGCCTGGTTCTTTTCTTCCAGTTCCTTGGCTTGGTTAGCCGCTAACTGCAGTGCTTCAGCAAATGATTGCGGAACTTGAAGCTGAGTTTGTTTTTCTAGCTCTTGCCAGCGATCAATGATCTTTGCCCGAATCTCAACGCTGTATCCAGAAACAAGAACCATCGTGTTGCGATAGTTAAAATGAAATTCTGGGTACCATTGTTTGTTTTGTTCGTGCTGGTACTGGGTCTCCGTTCCGAAAACGACACCCCTGTGAATTAATTCACGACATGTTTTTAGTACACTGTCATGCGTAGTTCCTACGAACACAGCAATCTCTCGACTGCTCATTGTCATCTCTGTTTGGGTACTGATACTTAGCATTCAACTCCCTCCGCTCACCAGTATTGACTCAAGAGCCCTAGGCCCTTATCCAAATCTTGATTGTGTTGCCGGTTCTCGTGTCCGACATCCGATGTATTTCCACACCCTGCTTGCGAGCCTTAGTGATTAACTGAGTTAACTCCAAAGCAGAAATCTCTAACTCCCTGCAAAGCTCCCCGGGTACCCAAACCTTAGGCCGCGAAACCATCAACTTAATCAAACGTTCAACCATGCTCACCTACCAAAGTGTTTTGCTTTCAGACTGGCTATCATCGATAAGCCATTCTTGCGATCTTGCTCCTTCTCACCTTGTGTTTTTGTTCGCTGCTCTGGGGTTGGTAACGCCTTTGGACAAAACACTGAAATATCTTCACCCGCAACCAAACGCTTGATGAGGTGCCCATATTGAGACTCAAAGATAGGAAACAACTTGGCTTCAGGAAGGTGCGTTAAGTCCCAATGACCAATCTGATTAAACGTGGCCAAAATTAGTGGCGGCAAGCTGTAACGGGTATCTTGGCTGTTGTATTCTGCTATCCGGTTAAACGCCTCTCGAGCTGTTGGATACCCCATATCTTCAGCTGACGGCTTGCACCACGAAATGAACTTTCCAACACTAGGGAAGAAATCACTCTCGCTCGAGCGGGCCTTGCGAATGCCATATTGAATCTCTCGTAGGTCGTACAGGTTATTTTCAACCAGCCCCTTGAGGTAGCTACGCTTGAGATCAGCCAATTCCTGTGGTTTCTTCTCAAAGCGAACATTCCACGCTGGGCAAGCCTGCAGCAGTTCCTTGAATATTTGATTTACATGATTGGCAGTTTGTCGCGAGTCATCCATGCGCGCTTCTTGATGGTTGTCGAGGTGTCCCTGCACCACGCTCAAACCCTGAGCCAAATTCACTACCGATTTCATGATTAACCTCCCGTCCAGCTCAAGTCATCGTGCTTAGGTAGTTCATGGTCCATACCCTCTATCCAACTGGTATCCTGGTTGATTTCACTCAGGCTACGGTTGGTTCTCGATAGCCACTCAGCCTTGAAACCCTGCCAGTTCCTGAACTCCCACTCGTCCAAACAATCTTGCAGGCTCAAACCATAGTCTCTGGACGCAATACCAAATTGTTTGGCGAGCTGATTCAGCACGTTCTGAGTCACATTGGCACGCTTCGATTTTCGGATCCGTAAAATCATTTGGATTTGCTCTGGTGAGATTTCACCAAGCACAGAAAAATCCAAATCGGAATCAACTGTGATCTTTTTCGACGAGGATTTAGGTTTCACGTCAGGAACAATTTGCCCTGACTTTTCCCCCTCAGGGGGACTAGGGGGTAAGATCTGTTTGTTTGTATATGGTTTGGATCTGTTAATGGAATCGGTAGATGTCCCACTTCCTAGGATTTGGGAGTTCTCCCGATTCGATTCGGTAGATGTCCCGTTTCCATTCGGTAGATCTACCGAATCCATTTGGGAAATGTGTTCAGATGGAGGAAAGAGAAGATCCACCAGCGCATCACCATCAATTCGGTAGTGCGTAGTCGGAGCTCCATTTGCCTTCTTGCGTGCCGTTTCTAACACCCCGTTTAACTTGGATTTTATTTGGCGAACAGAGTTACGCACCTGATCAACGGTTAACGATAGCTCTTCTCCCAGTTCGTCATTCGACTTATAAAACCACTCGCCTTGGGGTTTCGTGCTAGACCAAAACACCAACTGAGATAACACTGCCGCATGGGTGTAATTTCCCTTAAACAGAGAAATGTAAGGTCGGGATATGGTGATATTTGCGCTCTGACCAGAAAGCTCTCTAACTACATCAAAAAGTCGAGACATTACTGTCTATCCTCCTTTGGTAATCTTGCCCCTACTACCAAACGTTTACTTCCCTGCCCCAACACAGCAAAGTTATTAGCAAATAAAATCAGCATGAACCCAGTAATGGTTTGAGCATCCACGACAGCCTTGTAGCGAGAACGAGTAAGCAGCGAGAAACCGCCCGTTGTTAGCTCTTGGCCGTCTAAGTCAAAATACGCAGCAGAAAAATACATCACTTACCCCCTGCCCAATCGGCAAACGAACTGCGTGGCTTACTCTTTGCCAGAGCTCGTGACTTTGGTTTTAATGCCGACTCATGCTGCTTGGCACTCGCCTTAAACTTGGCGTTCCCCATCGCAGCGCGACGGAGGTGATCAACCTGCTTTAAACGCTCACTTAATTCCATAGCCCTGCTCCTGTGTCATTCGGCTTACAGTTCGTTTACTTACCCATTTCCAATCGCCTGGTTTAGTCGCCAAAAAATAGACGTAGTTATCAAAAACTAAGACAGCCTTAATTCTTGCGCGATGGCGCTGTTGTGTTACTCTTTCCATTGAATCGACCTTCGTTTGCTGATTCACGGCCCTAACAAGTTGCCGCTTGTTGGGGCTTTTCCATTTCTAGATGTGCCAAATATCTCTGGCTCTTTGTGTTGATCGCCTTGAGTGCTTCCTTCTCCAGCTCGTGCTTAACCACAGCGTTCTGCTCCAGTGCAATAGAGTTGCGATACATCTGCGCCAGCTGCTCTATCGTGTTGAGGGTTTCCATCACATTCATGACAAAACTCCCGAAGACATATCGCCAAACATCATGGCCATGCTGATTCCACCAAAGCGACTCTCTGCGGCGTAACCAATCGTCATGGCCGAAGCCACCAGCGTATGAATGGATGAAGACAAGCGGCTAACGCCATTGGCTGAAAGCTTGTTTACGTTAAGTTGCTCGGCCATCTCACCAAGCGCCTTAGTAGCAACCAAAAACTCGGCATTAAGATTTGCCTGGGAGTTGTAGTTAAACGGCATAGGTGTGCACAGCCCGACCTCTTTGCATAGGCCGTCGATCATGCTGTAGTCACCAGACTCTTTGGTGAACGCGATAACATCATCAACAAACAACTTTGATTCCGGTTGGTTGGTGTTAAAGCGCTTCTTGAGTCGGTTGCTGTAATCCACTTCTGAGTAACCAAGCCTTAACGCAATAGCGCGCAGGCTGTGGTTGTTCTTAAAACGAATAACGCCTTCATAGAAGCGAGGGAATTTCCCCTTGCCTTGAGATTGGGTCATTGGATCACCTCCGTACCTTCGGGTAATTTATTTATTAAGTTCAGGCCAAATCTGCTGCCAATCATCGGGTCTCAGATCTGGTCTAGTGACTGCATTGTGAGAATTGAGTTCTATTTGAACGCAGAGAAGAGGATTAAGAAGCTGATTAACGCTAATCGCCTTTCTTAAATAACCTACTGAACTTCCACATTTATTTGCGAATTCAACCTGTTCAGATTTTGTAATTGAATTCAAATACACTCGTAGTTTTTCCATGCTTACCTCACTATTGGGAATTTAGTATACCCACAGGTAAGCATAGAACACAACCCAAATCATTACCTGTGGGTTATTTACCTTTTGGTAAGTGGATTGTTAGTATCTGTTTAGATAGGAAAATTAAAGGTCAGCGCAGGCATGGATCGTTACGAACTCCGAAGACAACATTTAATAAAACTCAGAGATGAGAGATGCAATGGAAAGATTGCAGAACTAGCCAGAGTAATTGATCGCGATCCTTCTTATGTATCCAGAATGCTTTATCCGGAAGGAAAAAAAGCCAAGAAGCGTATATCGGAACAGATGGTTGAGGTTATAGAAACCAAATTTCAACTACCTCAAGGGTACTTGGACTCTCCATTGACCCCCTCATTGGAAAACTCAAACAACGAGTCAAATGCTCAAATTTTAGGGACCATCGACGCATGGGATCGTAAAACCCCACTTTCAGATGATGAGGTAGAAGTGCCGTTTTTTGCAGATATTCGCCTTTCAGCTGGCAGCGGTGAAGTAGTCGAACGTGAACATACCGGTCTTAAACTGCGTTTTGCCAAATCGACGTTACGCCGCTACAACGTACCGCCAGAGTGCGCGGTATGCGTAAAAGCGACGGGCAATAGTATGGAACCCGTATTACCGGACGGTTCAACTGTCGGGATTGATACTTCTAGTACAGGGGTAGTAGACGGAAAAATGTACGCCATTAATCACTGCGGTGAGCTTAGAGTGAAGCTCTTGTACAAGACACCAGGTGGTGGCTTAAGGGTGCGCAGCTACAATGCAGAAGAACACCCCGAGGAACGCTACTCACAGGAACAAGCGACTGATATCGTCGTACTCGGTCGAGTATTTTGGTATTCGGTCATGTTGTAAAGAACTTCCATTAGATACCAACCACAGCGTTTCAGGCCACTGAATATTAATAGGACTCAGAGTCCTATTTATATTCAGTGGTCAGGTAAACTTGCTATTCATGAAAAGTTGAGATTATCCTTGCTAAAGCCTGAGAAGCTGCCATTTGTCCATGCTTATTAAAATGACAGCCATCTTCCCTTCTCATTCGTGTTGAAATTAGCTCATCGGTATTCACACCCAATTCAACCCCATCAAACATGTCAACCAAACTATTCTGTGCGTAAGTAATGGCATTAGGATACTCCCCTCCATTACAGTAACTTGCAATCGACATAAATATTGGAGCCATCACCCCTGCATTTCTAATTGATTCTTCTAAACTAGAAAACGAGTCCACATATTGTTCAGAACTGACCCTCCATTCGAAATCGGTTTCACCTTGATGCCAGATCATGTCAGTAACATTATACATCTTGCGTATTTCAGCGATTTCACTTAAAAACCTATCGTTCAATTCACTACCTTTGGACCATGCGGCTATAGGAGAGCCTCCAACTCCAAGAGATAGAATAACAACTTGATCATATGTGCCATTGTCTACTAATGACTGAGCAGTCAGCGTTATCCACTCGCCATTCTTACCAGTAGCACCTAGCAGAGGGGATTTGGCTTCATAACATTTCCCTTCATACCAGTTAATTACATTTGGAACCTCATCACTTTTAACTAGATAATCAGCAGAATTTGCGGAATTACTTTGACCGAAAGACACCAAAACTCCAAGCCTATCAGTTGCAGGCGGACAAGAAATTACTTCTCTAGTGGCATCATAAGATAAAACGTCATTTCTAGCTCCGAAACGAGAAAAAGTGAAGTCAGTTTCAACAGATGATTGCTTTAATTGCTTTATTTTTTCGAATGGGAACCAATGATATGAACCCACACCTAAGCCATACACAAAACTAGCACACACAACTATTGAAAAAGCTAATAATTTTAAAAACTTCATCCGTTATTAATCCTTATAAACCTAGGCCCATTTTTAACTATATTTAAGCCAAGACAATAACACATAAAGCAGACAAACTTTTAAAAAAAGAAGATATAAGAAACGCTTAGCTGGTAAAGACGAGCTTACCAGTCCACTACCTAGACAACATTGGCGAACAAAAAGCAAGCTAGGCACTTTTCCCACCGCCTTCGGGCGGTTTTTTTGTGCCTGCAACAAAAATAATTACCCAAAGGTATTGACCAAACACGTTACCCATAGGTATTGTATGTATCAACCGACTTACCCCAGCATCTGGTGGGGCGAATAACCACTGCACCGGAGCGTTTCTGCCTATGTCTGTCTTACGACGAAAAGTGAAACGGTGACCGGGAGTGACTATCCAAGGATGGGAACGGGAATGCCCTTACTAAGGGCACAACCTAAAGCCTTTCAGAGCAAGGGTTTTAGGGTGTATTGAATATCTACCAATAGGAATAGCAATGATTCAAGGCATGGAGTCCAAACAGCGAGTGGAACTGGTTCTCTCCCTAACCAAGATGCGCAGCGAACAGCAAATAGAAGCTCTTTTGCGTTACTTCGTTGACGGTTTGAACTTCTCTGCCTGCGCGGAATTAGCTGGTATCACTGAATCCAATTTCCAACGGGCGATTGACCGAGTTCAAGCAATAGACACCACTATCGAGAAAATCAAGGAACTCGACTGGCAAAGGTTTAAATCACAAAAGTGATAAGTGAGTTAACTCAATCTAAGGAGTTTATCGTGAGTATTGAGCGTTATGTAGAAAACAAAATACACGAGTATTTAGTTGAAGACGGCTGCAGTGAACGTATCGCTCGCCAAGCAGCTCAAGAAGGACGAGCATTCTTCAATCAATGCAACCACAAAGATCCATTCTACGAATCTCTTTGTCATGCTGGTATTCGTTTTGCTCAAGCTCTCGAACCCAAATACAAGTTTAAGAAGCTCAAGCCAGCCAATGCGAAGCCATTTGTTAATCAAAAGCCTCGCTCAAGAAAACACAAATCTCAACAGGCTTTAATTTAGAGCAAGGAAAGCGCATGGCACTTACCAAAGAACAATACGAAAAAGCACAACGCATCATTGAATCTATAAATGGCAGCGGAAGATCAAAAGCGGTGGGTAGGTACTTGCTTGAACATCCAGGCAGAAACCCGACCTATCAGATTTGTAGTGATTTAGGAGTTAAGTCGCAACTGATTTGCAAAGCCGTCTACTACCTGCGTGGTAAGGGTGTAGGTATTAAGTCTGAGCCAAGATCACTCCAACCTTACTACGAGCTAACGATGGACGAGAAAGACAACCTTCCAGGTAAGAAGCCGCATACAAGAGGTGCTTCTAATTGTGAAGGCTTCCGCTTTGTCAAAAAGGCTCATCCGTTCAAACCGAATGTTTTATTACCGCAGTGGGGAGCGTGAGATGTCAGAAACCAAAAAGCCAAACGAACACTTTGTTAAACGTCACTTAACCAACAAGCTACAAGCACAAGGCATCTCCGGCCACCAGCTGGATGAAGCCATCGAACGTGGCATTCAGTACTACCACTACGGTACTTACGACAAAGCAAACACTATTCAATGCTGTGTTAACCATGCACTGCAATACGTTAAAGGAGAACTTACACATGGATAATCAACACAAAAAAATCAAAGGCTACAGAGACCTAACCCAAGACGAAATCGACCTAATGAATGAGATTAAAGAGCAAGGGCAGCAGCTCGAATCGTTGGTTTCAAAGTTAGAAGCAAGCAATGCGATGACTGGTAATCATGCAATTGATATGCGCTGGGCTCAAATCGGGAAGACCCATTTACAGCAAGGGATAATGGCTTTAGTTCGCTCAGTAGCAAGACCTGAAAGTTTTTAGTGGAGAAGAGATAATGGAAAGTACAGTAATGGCTAATAAGATCCACATAATGCTAGACCTAGAAACAATGGGCAACGGAAGTAATGCCGCTATCGTTTCCATTGGCGCTGTTGTCTTTGATCCAAATACCGGAGAGTTAGGGGCAGACTTCGAAGAAGTCATCAGTCTAAACAGTTCAGCTTACTACGGCGAGATTGACGCCTCTACAGTGAATTGGTGGCTACAACAAAGCGATGAAGCCAGACAAATATTCAGCAATGATGTGACCAAATCTAGCCTTAAGAACGCATTGGAGCACTTTAACCAGTGGTTAGCGGATCTTGGTGAACCATCAGAGCTGCACCTATGGGGTAACGGCAAAGAATTCGACAATGTGATTACCCGAAACGCATTTAAAGCCTGCCGCATGAAACCTTCTTTCAGTCACTGGAATGATCTTGATGTGCGAACCATCGTTCGAATGGGCAAAGATATATTAGGCATTGACCCGAAAAGCACCCTAGTTCGTGAAGGTACCCATCACAGCGCTTTAGACGATGCGAAATTTCAGGCGAAGTATGTGAGTGAGATTTGGATGGAACTAGACAACCTAAAGGGAGCAGAGGTGAGTGATGGCTAATGCAACTTTCCAAACCGAACTGGGCGCGGTGACAGCAAAAGGCCCCTACTTCAGCTTTATTCAAGGTCGTGAAGTTATTCAACTGACTTTCATCAAACCTGAGAACGAAGCCAACGGCTATGGGGTATGTAAAGAGTTTCCGAGTGATATCAGCCTATCACCTGAGTTCATGTCCAACTTTGCAGAGCAATCCGTAGACCTGCTTTAGCTTCTCGTCCCTTAGTTCATTTATGTAATTCGCCTATGCCCCATCACTTGATAATGGGGCATTGCAGGACTTTTATTTTCATTATTTATTGGAGGTTTTATGAGCCGTGCTCAGTTTCAGGTTGTCGCATTAAAAGCTGCTAGCCCTCTAATTGGTTTAAAGGAGGATACGTTACGTAAGGCAGCTCGTACTGGACAATACCCTTCAACTGTTATCAAAAAGGTTGGCGGCTCGTGGATGGTCGATATTGAGGAGTGGAATAAGTGGCACCGCGATCAGATGTAAACAGTCTTCCTTCTGGCATTGAATGCCATGGTCATAGCCTTCGCATAGTCTTTTACTACAAGGGCAAAAGGCACAGAGAATCACTAGGGCTTCCACCAACTAAGCAGAATATCAACTTTGCACGAAGCAAACGGGAAACGATCCTTTATGAGATGAAGATCGGTGTTTTCAATTATGCTCAGCACTTCCCAAATTCCAAGCATGCCACCGGCAAACCAAAATCCATCACGGTTGGTGAGTTAGCCAAGCGCTTTATTGAGTCTAAAGAAGTGGATGTGCGATCTTCTACACTACAACGATACGATTGGGTCATGAGAGACTTCTGTGAGATGTATGGTGCAAATCGCTCTTGCGATACCCTATCACCCCGTTCGCTTTCCACCATTAGGCAGAAGTTGGTTAAGAACTTGGGGGCGCGCACAGTGAACCGAAACCTAGTCACGATTAATGCGTTTTTGGCTTGGCTGTTTAAGATGGAATACGTCGATAAGGATTACTCCAAATTGCTCGAGCGCGTTAAAGAAGCCAGAGCAGACATCGAGCCATTCTCGATTGAAGAGATCGACAAAGCGTTAGCGTCCCTTAACCAGTTGCAGCATAAAAACATGTTCATCTTGCTTATATACACAGGCCTGCGCAGCGGTGAGCTCTGTGCATTAGCTTGGGAAGATGTGGACTTCGAGAATAAAACCATCCATGTAAGACGCTCCACCTATGAGAAGCGTGGCCTTAAAACCACCAAGACGGATGAAGAGCGCTATGTTGATCTTATGCCACCAGCGATCGAGGCGTTAAAAGCCCAGCGCCATCTTACTTATTTGTACCCAGCGAAAACGCATGATGTTGAACTTCCAGGTAAAACATTTAGACAGGAAACATTGAGGTTTGTCTTTAACCCTAAAGCCGTTCGCAAGCAAAAAGGCAGTGACTACGACTATTATGGGAAACGTGCATTAGGTAGGATTTGGGAAGAGGCCTGCGCATCGGCTGGCATTAAATATCGCAATCAGTACCAAACGCGTCACACGTATGCGAGTTGGATGATCACCCATGCGAACGTGAACGTCAGCTACCTAGCCCAACAAATGGGGCACGCGAACATTACGATGGTCGCCAAGATTTATGGCAAGTGGTTGCAGGAATCGAACAAGAAAGAATCCGACCGAGTGTGGAGAGAGTTGGAGAAATTGCAGAAATAAAGAAACCGCCAAAACTGGCGGTTTTTCTTTGGGGCTATTTTTTTGGAGCTTTGGGGCTAAATTGGGGCTTTTTTTATCCGCACATATACCTAAATTTACCAGTTGACTGGATGTGTATACAGTGCTAGAAAACTTTCAACGCCCCAACGATTTTAACCCTTCAGGCTTATTCCCAATCAAGGATAACTTTGCCGGAAGCCCCGCTACGCATAGCGTCGAAGCCTTTTTTGAAGTCATCAACTTTGAAGTGGTGCGTGATAATTGGTGTCAGATCCAGACCTGATTGAATCAATGAAGCCATCTTGTACCAAGTTTCGAACATTTCGCGACCGTAGATACCTTTGATCACCAAGCCTTTGAAGATAACTTGGTTCCAGTCGATACCCATGTCTGACGGTGGAATACCTAGTAGTGCAATGCGACCACCGTGGTTCATTGTGGTTAGCATTGAGTTGAATGCTGCTGGGTTACCAGACATTTCTAGACCAACGTCGAAGCCTTCTGTCATGCCTAGCTCAGCCATTACGTCTTCTAGCTTCTCTTCAGCCACGTTTACTGCGCGTGTTACACCCATCTTACGAGCAAGTTCTAGACGGTATTCGTTCACGTCTGTGATCACTACGTGGCGAGCACCAACGTGTTTAGCAACCGCTGCTGCCATGATACCGATTGGGCCAGCACCTGTGATAAGCACGTCTTCGCCTACTAGGTCGAAAGAAAGTGCTGTGTGTACTGCGTTACCAAACGGGTCAAAGATAGACGCTAGATCGTCAGAGATGCCTTCAGGGATCTTGAACGCGTTGAACGCTGGGATCACTAGGTATTCAGCGAATGCACCTTCACGGTTAACGCCCACACCAATCGTGTTGCGACATAGGTGAGTACGGCCGCCACGACAGTTACGACAGTGACCACACGTGATGTGACCTTCGCCAGATACGCGGTCACCGATTTCAAAGCCACGAACTTCCTGACCAATCGCAACCACTTCACCCACGTATTCGTGACCAACAACCATAGGCACTGGAATTGTCTTTTGTGACCATTCGTCCCAGTTGTAGATGTGTACGTCTGTACCACAGATAGCGGTTTTCTTAATTTTGATCAGAATGTCGTTATGGCCAACTTCTGGTTTATCAACCTCAGTCATCCAGATGCCCTCTTCAGGCTTTAGCTTTGATAATGCTTTAATTTTCATAATGTAACCTTAATTAAAGGCCCTATTGTCTAAGGCCTAGAATCTTAAATAAGACCCATGTCCTTACCAACTTGGATGAACGCGTCGATTGCACGGTCTAGCTGCTCGCGAGAGTGCGCCGCAGACATTTGAGTACGGATACGTGCTTGACCTTTTGGTACTACAGGGAATGAGAAGCCGATTACGTAGATGCCTTTCTCCAGCGCACGCTCTGCGAATTCTGCTGCTACTTTTGCGTCACCAAGCATGATCGGAATGATTGCGTGGTCAGCACCACCCATTGTGAAACCAGCGTCTTCCATACGAGTACGGAAGTGTGCTGCGTTTTCCCATAGACGATCACGTAGGTCACCGCTCTCTTCTAGTAGATCTAGAACGCGGATAGAAGCGCTTACGATTGCTGGTGCAACAGAGTTAGAGAATAGGTATGGACGAGAACGCTGACGTAGCCAGTCAATCACTTCCGCTTTACCAGATGTGTAACCGCCTGAAGCGCCGCCCATTGCTTTGCCTAGCGTACCAGTGATGATGTCGATACGGTCAACTACGTTGTGGTGCTCGTGCGTACCTGCACCTGTTTTGCCCATGAAGCCAACAGCGTGAGAGTCATCAACCATAGTCAACGCGCCGTACTTCTCTGCTAGGTCACAGATAGCCGGAAGGTTTGCTACTACGCCGTCCATTGAGAACACACCGTCCGTTACGATAAGAATGTGGCGAGCACCTGCTTCTTTCGCAGCGATCAGTTGTTGCTCTAGCTCTTCCATGTTGTTGTTTGAGTAGCGGAAACGCATTGCTTTACATAGACGAACACCGTCGATGATTGACGCGTGGTTTAAAGCGTCAGAGATGATTGCGTCTTCTTTGCCTAGAATAGTTTCAAATAGGCCCGCGTTTGCGTCGAAACATGATGTGTAAAGAATCGTATCTTCTTTACCTAGGAACTTAGAAAGCTTCTGCTCAAGCTCTTTGTGGATGTCTTGCGTACCACAGATAAAACGTACTGAAGCCATACCAAAGCCGTGCTCGTCCATGCCTGCTTTACCCGCTTCGATAAGTGCCGGGTGGTTAGCAAGACCAAGGTAGTTGTTCGCACAGAAGTTTAGTACTTCTTCACCAGTAGAGATTTTAACAGCCGCTTGCTGTTGAGACGTAATGACACGCTCTGATTTGTAAAGGCCTTCCGCCTTTACTTCTTCGATTTGCTGCTGAATCTGTTGGTAGAATGCAGAAGACATTTGAAATTCCTTCCTAGTTATTTTGGCGAGTATTTACTCGTTTAGAATTAGGCTTAGCCTTTATGTGACGGGCGTCACGGGCTATCACTCATCAATTAATTGTAGTGTAATTCAAGGAAGGAGGAAGGATTATACCTTAAGGTGGAAAAGCATTAATGAATCCTAGGCACAAGTTCGATTAATGCTTTTCTATAAGGTTGTTATAAAAGGAATTATAGCCAGGTAGGCTTAGCCAAAAGTGTTTCAAAGTCCTTAGCAGGTAATGGTCGGCTATAGTGGAAACCTTGTCCGAACTCACAGTTTAGGTTTTTCAGGTAATCCACATGACGCTGTTCTTCGATGCCTTCTGCGACGATCTTAAGATCCAGCGCTTTCGCCATTGCTATGATTACGTTGACAAGCTCGCGGTCTGAGTCGTTCTCGAACATATTTTGCATAAAGCTACGATCAATCTTTAAGCGGTCGAACGGAAACTTCTGCAAGTAACTCAGCGCAGAATAACCAGTACCAAAATCATCAATAGTAAGTTTGGTGCCTAACGCTCGTAAGTTATTAAGCATGTCTAATAGCTCAGAATCGTGATTGAAGAGGAGACTTTCTGTCACTTCAATATCGAACTTATTTGACGGAAGACTAGACTCCTCAAGGCTGTGTTTAATAAACGTAAGTAAGCGCTCGCAGTACCTAAATTGAACACTAGAAAAGTTTACAGAAACAAACAACGGAGTCAGACTTTGCCATTGTGCCGCTTGTCGACACGCTTGTTGAATAGCAAACTCACCAATTTGATGAATTAAACCATTTTTCTCTGCAATAGAGATAAACTCTTCAGGGTTTACAAATCCGTACTTGTCATCATTCCAACGCATTAGCGCTTCTGCCCCTACGATTTTACCACTACTCAGCTCAATAATTGGCTGATAATACAGCTCTAATAACTGATTGGAGATCGCACTTCTCAGACGATTTTCCAGATCCAAATAGCGTTGCAAATCTTGGTTCATATTATGGTTATAAAAACAAAAGCCATCACGCCCATCTTGTTTCGCCCGATACATTGCCATATCAGCACATGCAAGGAGCTGCTCAGCGTTGTCTCCGTCATCCGGGAACACAGACATTCCGACGCTGCTACTCAAGAAGAATTCATGGTTGTTCCAAACAAACGGATCGTTAAACGCCGAAAGCACACTTGAAGCAACTCGCTTTGCAGTATCATTATCAGGCAAGTCTGGGATGACGAGTAAAAACTCATCCCCACCAATTCTCGCCAATAAGTCTGTTTTTCTTGCGACTTGATACAGTCGCTGAGCACTGAGTTTAAGGATTTCATCCCCAACAAAGTGTCCCATTGAATCGTTAATCTGCTTAAAGTGGTCTAAGTCGATGAACATCACCAAAACTTTAGACCCACTACGCGATGCCCTAATTAACTCCAAAGCCAATCGCTCGGAACCATAACTACGATTAGGTAAATTGGTTAATGTGTCATATTTAGCTTGGAAGGCGAGTTCTTTTTCAGACGCTTTTCGACGTTCAATTTCGTTCGTTAATTTTTTATTCTGTTGAGAAAGAATATCTTTACGCTTTTTTTCTTCCTCAAGCTTAATTTTCAATTCAATCCTATTATTGTTCGTGATGAATGCATAACATAAAGCAATGACGATCATAACGGCCAGAATACTCAAACCAATAATAAAGAGCCGTGATGTAAATATATCTCGTTCACTCAAAGGCTCGAACCACGCCATCAATTTGAAGTGATGTTTATCCACAGGAACTTCAAAGTAAATTTTTCCGTCTACAGCCTCAGAAACGAAATAGTTCTCATCCTTATTGTGAGAAGGTGTTTTATTTATGGTATCCCATACAACCATTTCCACGTCTTTTATTTTTAGCACCATTCGGCTATAACTATCTTCGTGTTCTTGGTTAGTAAGTTGGTCAATAACAATATTCTTATTAAGATCGGCAATTAAAAAGGCAACAGGCTTTCCGGAGAACTTAACTTGCTTAATGACTTGAATGCGAACGTCATCATTGTATCGCGTCGCACAAACCTCTTCGGGATGCCCGTGTTGAGTCATTAAGGTTTGTATGTCCATTTTGTGCTCGGCAAGGTTTTCAGATCCAGTGGTGACAATGGTGACTCCATCACTGCCTACTAGCGTGAGCTTCTTATAGATTTGGCTGCTATTAATTAGCTTACTGTCTATCTTCTCATCGAAGCGACGCTTTAAATTAATTAGACTGGCACCTAATCCATACTCCATTGACATGCCAGAAGCTAAATTACCAAAGA
Source organism: Vibrio sp. 1978 (assembly GCF_033344345.1). Classification (NCBI taxonomy): domain Bacteria; kingdom Pseudomonadati; phylum Pseudomonadota; class Gammaproteobacteria; order Vibrionales; family Vibrionaceae; genus Vibrio; species Vibrio sp. 1978. The sequence goes on along the minus strand of NZ_JAWPOP010000030.1, from coordinate 38,278 downwards.
ATGTTTGTATTGTTTTATCTGTAGCTAGATTATCAACATCTTCACTCGCTATGGTAAATAAATTATCGAGTGTGCTTGCATAACTTTTTACTTTTAAATCTAGTTCTCTGTATTGAGATTCTTTTAATTTATTTTGACCTACGCTAGTCACAGTAATAAGCATAGCTAAGTAAATTGAAACTAATATTGCGCTTATTGTAATAAATCTTTTACTGGAAAATTTTTTAACGGCCTTATTCATCGGACTTTCTTTTTATCTTCTATAAAGTAATCGTTATAAAAGTAGTAAATAGATGGATAGTATTTTTTTACTAATTTTTCGTATGAACCGTCTTTTTTTATCGAGTCTAAATAACGATCAAATGCTTTGCGTAATTCAGGGGAATTTTTACGGAATGCAACAGCCATTTTTTGATTTTCAGATATAGGGCCAATGACTTTTATTTCGCCCGGCCATTTTTCGAGGGCAATTAGCGTATCCGCAACATCTAATAATGTGCTTTCCGCATCATTTTTCATTATCGCTGGAACCATCTCATTAAGGAGACGCGCCCCATCAGGTAATATAACTTTTGCACCTGTGTCATATAAGTCATAAAGGTTAGGATCCAAGCAAGAATGTTCTAAAGCTAACACTTCGCGACCATCGATCAGCTGCTTGACGTTTTTAACATCTTCATCGACCGACCCACTTGGTTTAATCGGGCTCAGACTAGAGTCGGATCTGGAAACCAACCATACACCTGAAGGAAAATAATCCTGTGAAAAATCGACTACCTCAGAGCGCCAATCAAGAATAGTAACGCCGTTTGCGATCAAATCGCCTTCAATTGGAACACTTTCTCCGACAACAGCCTGCTTGTTGTGATATTGCACATTTTGCCCTGTCAACTTACCAACCACGTCGCTCCACTGTGCTGGAACATACTGGTACTGAACACCTAGCGACTTGGCAAAACCTTTTATTATCTCTACATCCAAGCCAGTCAAAGTTTCCACTTCACCTTGTTCAATATAGGAGACAAAGTTAGCGTACGGGACACCAATGTGACGCAGTACACCGCGTTCACGGATTTGTTGTAAATCGTCTGACCAAGCGGCAGACGACGCAACAGAGGTAACCATGAGCGCCACCGTCGCTAAAGTTCTTTTAAATGCTATGACTGACATAATAATATCCTTACCTTTCACAAAGCGCCCAATAATGGGCGCTTGAGTGATAAACAACGATGTTAGAACGACGAGTAATACAAATTCGTCATCGCCACTACGAGCCCTTCCACATCTTGTTCGTCATGGAACAAATGCGTAGAGATACGCAGCGCGTAAGTATCAAAGTCATCATCCTTATGCAGCTTAAAGCTAGTCGTACGGATGATGTAACCATACTCTTCACGTAAACGATCTCGGAATTCCGTCAGTATCTCTTCATTAGTTACATCGGAGAACGGGTTAACCGTCGTTAAGCCACTGGTTAAGCCTTCCACGTTTGGTGAATACATTTTGGCTTGTGGTAAGTACTCTTGAAGCAAGGTTTTACATAAACTACCAAGGCTTACAACTCGCTCTTCGATACGGTCTCGACCAATCTCATCCCACATTTTGCAACTATCAACTAGTGCTTGTTTCGCAGGATAGTTATCGTTACCAATGTATTGCATTTGCAGCTGTTTACCTAGGTAATCAGCATGAGAAAGTGAGGAGTTGATCAACCATAACGGGTTCTCTCGGTCACTCCAATACTCATTCAAACGGTTACCGTTATCACGAACATACAGAATACCTGTCGCGCCCGGACCACACTGCCACTTATGACCAGAACCTGCATAGAAATCACAATCCATATCGTGGAAATCAAGGTCAAACATACCGACCGTATGCGCGCCATCAACAAGAGTAGGTACACCATACTCTTTTGCTAAAGCACAAATGGCTTTTGCTGGTAGCGCGGTTCCTGTTTTGTATGTGATATGAGAGAAAACAATTAGGCGAACGTTTTGATTCGCATCAAGCGCGTCTCGGAACGCTTGAATGTAATCTTGCTCAGAAACGTTTTCGGTACCAGTAAATACTGGTAGTTGAATTTCTACCACATCCACACCAAAACGATGTTTCGCTACGTTCATAGGTGATGTTGCAGCAATATGTTCATGGTGTGTCGTTAGAATCACATCACCTGGTTCAAAGTGTAAGCCATTAATGATCGAGCATAAGCCATCAGTAGTGTTGCGGCTGAGAATGATCTCTTCTGGGTTAGCACCAAAACCTGGTGCGACGTCTTTAACCATCTCTGAAACATAAGGCCAAGAGCCAAATTTGCCTTTCATGTCCCAAGGATATTTAGCCACCAGATTGTTGTTATACTCGTAATCTTCAAGAACATGTTTTGGCATTGAACCTGTTGTACCAATGTTCATGTAAGTGGTTCGTTTGTCCAAAACGAACTGTCTTCGCACTTTACGCCAGAAGCGCTTATCGTGTTTTCTACCTAGCCCGCGGCTGCTCCAATCAATTTTCTGTTCTCGTGCTTGAGCTACGCCTGAGAAAGCGGAAGCACTCACACCAGCAACAACAGCTCCTGTTGCGCCTTTCAGAAAATTACGGCGGCTGCTATTAGTCTGAATAGATTCCTTGTCTTTCATCTTTTTCAATCCTTGTCGGAAATTAGCCATATTATTAATTTTAAGTGCGTAACTATCTGTTACTAAAACATTATTACCCATTACAATCAGAGTTTAATTTTTTCCTCTGCCATTAAGTGACTTTAGTTCCAATTTTTTATCTTATTTGATGATATAAGCAACAGTTTGACCACAAATCTATAAACAACAATGTTCACATTAATATATTCGTTAATTTGATTATTCTTTATTGCGGACAATTCCACCAAATTCTTTATAAAACAATTATGAGCTTTGTTATAAAGTCATTAAAAATTTAACTTTGCGTTAATTTAAAAATATTCAGGCTATTTTAAGATTGGCGTCTATTCTTTTTATATCTTAACGATCTCAACATGTTAAGACTAAATAAAAGAAAGCTGATTTCGGATCGAGATATCAGTTTAAGACTATAAAGTGATACACATCACTCTATGACATAAACTCACCGCTCAACAGACATAAGTAAAACAGGTTTTCACTAATATGTGCTTGAGCGTACACCCTAAAAGAAGGAGGTCCCATGTTAAAAGGATTGCTATGCATTTCAGTTGCATCCGCTCTTGTCGCCGCCCCTAACGCGCTAGCAAAAACGGTAGAAATGACTGCTCTCAACACCAATGAGAGCGCTGGTACCATTGAGGTTTCACAAAGTGATTATGGCGTTGTTTTTACGCCTCAATTATCAGGTTTGTCAGCAGGTGTGCACGGTTTCCATGTTCACACTAATCCATCTTGCGATAGCATAGAAAAGGATGACAAAACCGTATTAGGCGGCGCAGCAGGTGGCCATTATGATCCTAACAACACAGGGAAGCATGGCTATCCTTGGACCGATGACAATCATTTAGGCGACTTGCCTCCACTCTATGTGGACATGGACGGCAATGCCAATCAGCCCGTTGTCGCTCCTCGCCTAAAATTATCGGATTTAAAAGGTCGAGCGTTAATGATCCATGCAGGTGGTGACAATCACTCCGATCACCCAAATAAGCTAGGTGGTGGTGGCGCTCGCGTCGTATGTGGTGTTATTGAATAAACATTAACTTTATGTCTCACACTTCTCTTTAGATTGCGAGAAGTGTGAACTTCTGTTGATACTGAGAGGAGGTTGCATTGGTCTCAAGGTAGCTGTGGTGAAGCATTAAGATCGATTGGACAATCTTCGTCCCGATCCCCAAAGAACCGCCCTCCGCTTCTTCCTCGATGTGATTGACGAAGGTAAAGTGGATGCGCGACTTATCTTCACTCAAATACGCTTGGCAATGCACTTCCGAGCCAATTGGGCTGTGGCGCAATGCATTTTCAAGCAGGTTCAACACCAACCGCTCTAAGAGTCCTTTATCACCCACGGTTTGGATTTCACTATCGATATCCACTTTCAACACCACTTCTTTACGAGAAAACTGGCTCTGCATCGTTTCAGCACATTCTGCCATCAACGCTCCCAAATCCACGGGGCGGTACTCGTAGTTTGGCATTGGTGCTTCTTTGCGCGCGGCGTCTAATAAAGAATGCAGTTGAGTTGAGAGCTTCTCACAATTTCGGAAAGCGACGTCAATCAAAGGATCGGATTCCGGATGTTGCAAACGCCATGTTTCCAAATAACCCAGCACGCTCGATAACGGCGTTTTTAAATCGTGACTAAGCTGCAACAAGCTTTGACGACGATGAGACGATTGATACTCCAACTGTAAAAACTGTTGCTGAATGTGCTTCGCCATCATCTGATAAGAGTGCGCAATCGGCACGAGCTCCGGCACTTGGTGAGTAAAATCAGGTTGCAGGCGGAAATCATGTTCAGCTTGCTGTTGAAGTTGCTTGGTCACGCGCTCAATCGGATTCAATAGGCTACGTTTGACCAGCACATAAGCTCCAAGAGCAAAGCCTAAAATGGACACTAAGACCAATCCTGCCAGCGCGATGTAAGGAGTATCGACTTGAGCATTGGCAATGGCGTCATGTCGGGTACTGCCAATCACCACGTAGAGATAACCGATCGTAGAGCCTAATTCTTCTATCGCCGCGACAGAAAAGACTTTGTGCTCACCACGATTGCGTGGGTCTTCACCCAAAATAGGAAAAGGCTGGTCATTTAAGAATTGCTTAATGGGATTGAGATCCACCTTCCCCATGATCTCCGCCCCTTCCGGTGCAGCATGGGTGGTGATGTTACCTTGGCTATCGAGGAAGTAGATTTCAAAATCAGGGCCGATCAGCATGAGCGTGTGAAAAATCGACTTGAGCGCTTTCGGATTGTAATCCGTCCCGATCATCAGCGGATTATCATCACGCATGTGGCTGGCTAGCTCTTTATGCAGGCTTTGCTTGGTGCGTAACTCAATGGTTTCTTTTTGCCAATTGTAAGTCAGTGCAATCACCACCGCCGCGAGGCAAAACCACAAGCTAGTAAATACCACTAAGCGAGATTTGAAGCTCATCCTATCGCCTCCTTAAACAGCGATGTTTCTGAAACACCCGTGATGATTGAAAAATGACGGTGAAAACAGCTGCCGACTTACTGTCTTGACTTACTTTCTTACATTAGTGTCTTGGTTGAAACTTATACCCAACACCCCACACGGTTTGAATGAAGTGATGATCAGAGTCAGACAACGACAATTTGCTGCGTAAACGGTTTATGGTGCTACACACTGTGTGGTGATAACCAGAATGGCTGGTGTTCCAAACGTGATCGAGCAATTCATCTTTACTGTAGACTCTGCCCGGACGAGTCGCGAGAAACTGCAGCAAAGTAAACTCTGTCGCGGTAAGAGTGACATCCTTGTCGTTTAGGGATACTTGGTGCAACTCCGGAATAATTCTCAGCGGACCAAAATCCATCGCATCTTCGAGGACTTCATCTACTACTTTGGCTTCTGCGGTTTGGCTGACTCTGCGTAACACGTTTCGCACTCGTGCTTGGAATTCTAATACGCTAAATGGCTTAGTGATGTAGTCATCAACACCCGCTTCTAAACCGTCAACCTTGTCCATTTCACCGTCTCTGGCGGTCAGCATGAGCACAGGGCTCCAATCTTGTTGCTGCCGCAAATAATGGCAGATGTCTAGACCATCACCATCTGGTAAACCTCGGTCAAGGATCAATAAATCAAAGGGTTGTTGCTGGTATTGCGCTTTAGCATCGGCGACATTTGTTGCTCGCGACACTTGGTGTCCTTGAAACTTGAGATGCATCTGAACCAGTTCCGCCAAATCATCGTCATCTTCCACCAACAAGATGTTCGCGACTAAATTGATTGCCTGTTGTTCCATGGTCCTTTCCTTGCCTTCGAGTATCCTCACTTTGCACATGACCGGAACAAATTAGAAATTCTTTCAAAAAAGGTTCCGATGACGCCATGAGGGATAAAGCGCTCGGCTACAAGCGCTTTGGAAAGGAGACGTCATCGGAGCCTGTGTTACTCGACTCGAGTGATGGTGACTTTCGCACCTGGGTTCAAGAAACGATGGTTCGCAGAAAGTGCTGAGTTTGCTAATCCATCATCTTGGCTAACTACCCCCGCATGGAATGCAACAACGTCATTGCTGTCATTACGGGCGGCATTGAAGCCCTCACCGCCGCCTGCTGGGCCCGGAATGGTTGCGGCAAGCTCATCGTTTAGCTCTGTACCGGAATCCCAAACGTTCATGCTCATTTCATAGCTTTCACCCACTGCGAGCGATTTGAGCGATAGCCCCGTTTCGCCAACAAAGGCATCGTTGGTATTCACGAACATAGACGCCACTGACAAGTAACCGTAACGACTAGGGTCAACCGTGATGGTGACTTCGTCCGATGCCCCCCGGCAACACCAATCCATTACCCGAAATGCCTTGGTAAACACTGTCATTGCTGTTCATCAACTCAATCAGCTCAGCGTTACTACCGCCTTCGGCAAGGTGCTCAAGTTCAACAGATGCGGCTTGTCCAATTTCAAACAATTGGTAGTCACCATTGTGAGTGAGTACCGCGAGCGGAGACATAGGTTGATTCGCAGTCAAGTTCGCCACGTTGACGGTGTAGCGGTACGATTTCACTACGTCATTATCATCATCGCTTGGACAACCGGCGAGCAAGCCGACTGAAGCTGCTACTAGTAAGATTCTGTATTTCATACATCCCCCTTACTTCACAACGATTGTGATGGTTGCAACTGGGTTTAACCAACGATGGCTGCTGCTGTCTAGGTCACTGATGCCGCCAGTTGGGTCGCTATCACCAAGGTTACCCGGATGCACGTGAACTTTGTCGTTAGTTACCGTTGCTTCAACGCCTGTGCCGCCAGTACCAAAGGTAATGAAAGGTGGGTTTGGCATGCTAGACGCAAGTTCATCGTTCGCTTCTGTACCGGCATCGTAACTTCTTAGCGTTGCTCGGTATGTACCCGCTTCCGTTGGAATCTTCCAACTATCCAGACCGACGAAACCGTCATTGGTTGGCAGCAACATCGCGCTCAGAGAAAGATATCCGTGGTCGCCACTGTCTAAGGTGAAGGTGGTTGCAACACCCGGATTCAAAATACCACCAGCAGGGTTCTCAACCACCGCACCACCAGCGTTACCAATCACACTAGCAAGACCAGAGATATCACCGCCTTCTGCCATTGCTTCTAGTTCTGGCGTTGCTGCTTGACCCGTTCTGAACATTTGAAGATCAGAGCCATGTGCGGCAACAATAAGTGGCGTAAAGTAGATGCCTTTGGTTGCGTTTGTCACGGTGATTTCCAATTCCGCCGCATTCACTGATGCAGAGCCTAGTGCCATAGCGACTGAAGTCATGACGAGTCCGAGTTGGGTACGTTTTTTCATTGTGATTCCATCCTTTAATGAGGGTTGAACTACCCAAGCCCATGTGTACGGCTTTACTTCTTTGTTCGTGACTTGAGTAGGTTAAGCATTACGTTTCGAACGTTTTGCGTTCTTGCCTCTAAGAATGACGAGCAAATCTATCAGCAACTTCATCGAATTCTCATAAAATTCTCACAAGTTCTGTTCGAATTCTGTCAGCAGCACTTTTTTATTTATACTCAAGTAACCTCGAGATGCTTGGTTCAGCGAGGATGACTTGGTTTGAAGGCGAGGCAACAATTTGAAAATCTAGTGGTTCTAAATCGAAAATTGTTAACGAAGCATGCGAACCAAGGCAACTCGCCCTTCGGGAGCGTGCCACTGAAGCAATTTCTTCGTCAAACAACTTGGAAAGAGCTCGCTATTCCGCTTCGTTGTTTTCCTTGAACTTGAATCAGTGACAACGCTCTGAACCATGTATCTTGAAGTCACTTGAGTATATTCAGATATTTACACTTCGCGCTCTCCCCTCCTACAATGCGGTATTCCCTGTTTAAATCACGATTCTCACCATGATTCATAACGTTCTGTCTGCCTACTATGGCGAAATCTACGGCATCGCTTTTTTCAACCACTACTTGAGCCATTACACCCAAAGTGAACAACAAACACTGTGGCAAACCTTGATTGAAGTGGAAGAGCTAACCGCAGAAAAGCTCAAACCTGTACTGCTAACACATGGCATGGATATCGAAAGTCGACACCAAGAGATGCTGGATAAAGGCTTGGCAGATGCAACTAAGTGGATTGGTTTACCATGGCAAGAGTTGGTGGCGACTCTTTTGAAGTGGGTAGAACCTTATGAGGTTAAGTATCGAGAGTGGCATGAAGAAGTGAAAGCTTCACAGCAGTATTCAATCGCTGAGCGAGAAGCTATCGAGTTAATTGCAGACCATGAAACGGCCATTTATCACTGTTGGCAGCAATACCATACTGGTGAATCTGGCTTGCCTGCACTCAATGCATTTTTGGCAAAATATCGTTAAAGCGAGACGGTGACACTTGAACCTCGTGAAACCGTACCAGACAATATCGTTATTCCGCTGCGCAGAACTGAACAATTATGGTTAATCCAAAACTCATTGCCCTACTTCCTGATCTTGCTTCGTTTATCTTGGTGGTAAACGAAGGCAGTTTTACCGCTGCTGCTAAACAACTCGGCGTAACGCCATCGGCTTTAAGTAAGTTGATCACACGGTTGGAACAAGCCCTCTCGGTCAAACTGTTTGAGCGCACAACTCGTAAGTTGATCATCACTCAAGCAGGGCAAAAGGTTTACGACCAAAGCATCGCAATGGTGAATGCCGCGCAGCAAGCCGTTGAGCTATCTGCGGAAGATCATGCTGAGCCAACAGGCGCACTCACAGTAGCAGCCCCTGAAGCATTTCTTAATTCGGTGCTTCAACCGTTTGTGTTGCCATTCCTAGAACGTTATCCAAACATTCAGCTTAAGCTGCGTGCAGCAGATGGTGAGATTGATCTGTTCCGCCAAGGTATTGATGTTGCCTTTAAGCTCACCGACAAACCCGATGAGAATCTAGTGCTCAAAGAGATCAGCAAGACCAATCTCGTTTTATGTGCCTCTCCAGATTACCTAGCCAAACATGGTATGCCTGAGCACCCAACCGAGCTTGAGCAACACGACTGCATTTATCTTGCCGAGAACGACAAAGACAACATCTGGTCATTCTTTAAAGAAGAAGCGTTCCACTCCATTGCCGTGAGTGGACGCTACGCCGTCAACCATTCTCAAATGCGCTTGAACGGGGTTAAGTCTGGCTTGGGAATTGGGATCTTCCATGACTTCGTGATCAAAGACGCGTTAGAGCAAGGAGAAGTGGTAGAGGTTCTGCCGGATTGGATGATCAAGAGTAACTACCATGGCGCTATCGCGATGCAGTATGCGCAAACCAAATACATGCCCGCTCGTCTGCGTGTGTTTATCGACTTCGTTAAGGAGCATTTAGTCTCCGAGGATACTAACCATGCTTGAAGAGGCTAACCATGTTTAATGCCATTCATCACGTCGCGATCATTTGCAGCGATTACCCAAAGTCAAAACGCTTTTACACTGAAGTGTTAGGACTGAAAGTCATTGCCGAAAACTATCGTGAAGCCAGAGACTCCTACAAGCTTGACCTCGCTTTACCTGACGGCAGTCAAGTTGAGCTGTTTAGCTTTCCGGGCGCCCCTGAGAGACCGAGCTTTCCCGAAGCGCAAGGCCTGCGACATCTCGCTTTTTTGGTTGATGATGTTGAGCAAGTCAAAGCCTACCTAGAATCGAATGACGTTGAAGTTGAGCCAATTCGTATTGACGAATTTACAGGCAAAGCCTTTACCTTCTTCCAAGACCCAGATGGCTTGCCACTGGAGATTTACCAGAAATAAAAAGAGCCAGCACTTCGACTTCGCAGGCTCTTTTATTATTCCATTCTTTGTCTGTTACTAATTCAACGCCGTTTTCAGTTTCTCAACGCGGTTGAACAACAGCCAATCCAGTGCGAGAACCGTAACAATTGCCAAACCGCCCATCGGAAACGCCAGACACAATATCACCAACGTTACTAAGCCAAGCTTCCAAATACCGTCTTGCTGAAACTTAGGTGGTGCGCCCAATGCGGCACTGCGACTTGGTCTACGAATCCACCACATCACCACACCTGTGATTGAGATTAAGATGAACGCCAAACAGAACACTACGTTGAGCACTTTGTTCAATATACTCACATCACCTTGATGCAATGACACACCTGCCGCCATGAACTTGGCAAATACGCTGTAATCTTGCCACGTTACATCCACCAACAAGCGACCGGAATATTGGTCAAAGTGGCTGGTGCGATCTTGTCTTGGGTCGGAGATATCGCCACCCATGGAGTTAGCTGCAACGGTGTAAACGCCCTTCTCAGAGCGTGGCAAAAACAGCTTATAACCAGTGAAGCCCATCATTTCAGCCTTGAGGATGATATCATCAATGGAGAGCGCATCATGGCTGCCTGCGTATGCCATATCTTCCTTCATATTGGCATGATCATGAGCGGGTTTGTCTTTCGATTCAGGCACAGCAGCAAGCTCTAAGTTCCATGGCATCTCTTCTGAAGCGCCATGGTTGAGATCTTTGTGTGTCAGTGTGGATTCCGGTTTCTCACCCCATGTGTAATAGGTTGGGAAGGTATTCCAAGCTTGCACCATTTTCGCCCCCCAGATCCCTGCCCACGACAAACCTGAAATCAAAAAGAACAACAGAACAATCGACAGCACACCACCTAAATTCGCATGCAGGTCACGCATCAAAATCCGAGGACCGTTGTTAAGGCGAATTTTCAAAACGCCGGCGCGACTGGCGTTGTCTCTAGGTAACCAAAGGTACAAACCAGATACCAACAGCAAAATCCCCAGACTTGCGGCGATTTCAATTAAACGGTCGCCTAGGTCGCCAATGAGCAGCGTACCGTGAATACTATTCATCAGTTCATAGATGCTATCACCACGATTAATGGTGCCTTGTACGTCTCCTGTGTAAGGATTTACTGCAACAATCAGCGAGCTGCCTTCTTGGTTTTGAAGCGAGAATCGGTTGGCGATATCGGCCGTTTTAGCAGGTACAAATTGAGTGACATTAAAATCGGGATACGCCTGCTTTACGGTTTCCAATTGTGCAGAGACAGGAATCATGTGCTCTTGTGGTGAAACTTGTAATGTCGCTTCGTATCGAGCCAGTTCGATTTCATCATCAAACAACATCACCAACCCCGTGAGGGAAAGCATGAGCATAAATGGAATGACGAACAAACCTGCGTAAAAGTGCCATCGCCACGTCATAAAGTAGATGGATTTTGCGCGTGAGGCTTCCTTGAGTTGAGGCTTTGCCGAGTTTCTCAACATGTGTATTTTCCTTTTTTCATTGTTGAACACCCAAATTCAGTCAAACGCATCCTGCACATACACATTTGTATGCGGCGCTAATTGACTTAGATTCGGGAGTACTACTGCTCGAAGTGGCAGTGTTGTTGGCTTTATTTACTTGTAATTGTTTTTGTTATGAGAAAAGGGAAACTGGCGGCGCTCGAGGAACTGGTGTTTCAAATCGCACACTTAGAGCCAAATAAGCGTAGCTGTCAGAAGTCACCAAGCTCTGTCTTGAAAGTATCGGTGTCGTTGGAAGTGTATCGTGATGAAAAGTCGAGAAGTGGCTAAACGGACAAGGCTTGCCTTTGTGGCTGACCGAATTGTCGCCCTCTTCTATTTGGACCAACTCAAATCCGTTAAGCGTACATAGCGTCGCCCACACGCCCATGCTGTTACCATGAGCATTGATAACAGGCATCAGTGTCACTAGCACCCAACTGAGAGCACTAGCAAATAACATCGAGCGGTAAAAAGGAATTAATCTACGCATAACGGTGACTTAACAAATTTCACACAGCGTAACCAATTTTGAGTGATAGCTCAAAAACAGGATCAATAAGTGCTTGCTACCTCACAGGTTTTCTTGAATGCATCGATTGACAGTCGCAAAAAAGCCCGCCGAAATGGCAGGCTGATAATGTGTTCATTCATTACTTAGAGATAACGCGTAATCCACTGCCACGAGCAAATGCTCCGCTCAGTATATAATTAGCCAAACAACTTGCTCCAAATGCTTGGATTGCGCTTGTCGTGGTACTCTTCACGAAGACTATCGATTTCACGCAGTTGAGCTTTTGCTTCTTGTAGCTTGCCCGCATCAAGATCCGCTTCAATCTTATCTAGCGTTACCGTCAGCTTGTTAAAGCCTTCTAAGTAAGTATCAAACTTCTCTGGTGGGTAATTACCACGCTTAGATTGTTCAACAATCGCTTGCAAGCTATCAATCGCAGATTTCATGGTTTCGACATCAGATGCTTCTGCCGCCTGTTTGAATTCCATCTTCATCTGTTTCATGTTTTGTTTTAAATCAACCGCTTCTGCCATTGCGTATGTTGAGCCAAACGCAATCGCACACCCTAGGACTAAAGGACGTAACATTTTTCACTTCTCCATTTATAGTGCCGAATTCTGTGTCGGCTTTATTCACCCAAATAACCTACGCCATAAAAGGCGAAAAACTAGCTTAGTTGAGTATTTCCGGGTCGCAGTGTAAAGCAATCTGGCGTCGGGTGCATACCTTAAATGTAATCAAGTTTATGCGTTGAGAATGCTGTCATATTCTGCAATTGGTTTACGGCCTCTCAAAGCTAAGAAAGACAAAAACTGCTGAGCGGTGTGAGTAATCACTTTCTTGCTATCAATACCCACTTTGTCCATTAACTCTCCAACCAAATCCAGATTACCAACATCGTGACAGAAGTGCGCGTCACTGCCCGTGGTGAAGAAAACACCGAGATCTTTCCCGATTTGTGCAATCTCGTGGCAACGGTCTACGCTGCCTACTCGGCTGTTGCCTTTCAGCGTGGTGTTATTAATTTCAATCGCGACATTGTGCTCTTTCGCGCACGCTAAAACGGTCTGAAAATCAAAGTCGAAATTTGGATTACCAAGATGACCGAGCGCATCAATACGACCACTCTGAATGACATTAACAAGTGCTTCCGTGTGAGTTTGCTTGTTTGCAGGACGAAAAACGGGTTCATGAAAACTCGCAATCACCCAATCTAAGTTGCGGTCCACACTCAGTGGAATATCAATGTCGCCTTCGGTATTCATAATGTTAGATTCAACGCCGCGAATAATCGCAACGCCTTCAAGAAAACGAGGCAGAATTTTCTGGTTAGAGAAGAACCAGTAATGAGGCGCACCCGGCATTAATTCTGCGTGATCGGTCGTGCAGAACATATCCAGCCCGTTCTCTTTTGCCAACTTTGCATTTTCAATCAAGGTACTGTACGCGTGACCACTGGCGTACGTATGTGTATGGGTATCAACTTTAAATTCCATCATCCACTCTCTTAGGTGCGCTATCTTGCGTGCTATTGTATACCTTCCGGCAACGCATCGTCAGCCCAAGATAAGCAAGAACCCTAAGCTTGCTCTTCACTAATGGCTTTTATCAAGGGTAAGGCTTTTTCCCATCCGTGATTAAACATGGAAACAAAGTCATTGTGAGTATGAATGGTAACATTGAGTAGTAAACGATCGTTGTTGGTATCGATCTGGTAGATCTCTCGCGATCCGATCCACCTAGATGCTAGGTCAGCATCGAGTTGTTGACGATTATCCGGATTAAAAATGGCAACATGATGAAATTCAAGTTTTTGAAGCGGTAGCACCGTATCTATGATCGCCCTTGTCCCGCCCATATCTGGATCAAAAAAAGTGATGCCACCTCCTTCTTCCCAAGCTCCTTCAAATTGAGACTGCGGTGAAAAGGCTTGCGCCCAACGTTTATACAACTCAACATCGGTTAGCACTTCCCACACTCGTTGCGGTGTCGCCGAAATTTCGACGTAATAATTTAGCGTAAGCATGATTTCTCTCCTTGAACCTTTCTTGACGCTAGCCCATACTCAGGAAAAATCAAACCACACGACCAATTTATCTACCTGCCCCCTTCATTTTCCGACAGACTAAGAAGTTCTCGCTTGTAAACCGCCACTGCGATGCGCCGTAAAGCGAACCCAACATGTGTTCAGTATGATTGCGAGCACTATTAAACTCATCCCAACAATTTGACTTTGACTCATTCGGTCTTCAAAAAACAGGCTCTGCCAAACCGCAGTGAACAATAAGTTAGTAAAAATGAGTGGTGCAAGTTGAGAGCCACTGCTTGCCAGTTTATATGCTTTGGAGCGAAAAACTTGGGTGTTAATGATCATCAGAGACATCATACCGATCCACAGCACATTTGAAGAAATCTCAGGCGCCATAACACTCATATTAAGTAACGCGTCGAAGTCGTTAAACAAAGTTAGCGGCAACAGAAATACGGCAGCAAAACCAAACGCCCAAAAGTTGATTTCTAGCGGCGACATATTTGTTTTACTCACTTTATATAACGTAAGCTGAGAACCAGAATTGAAGAGTCCACCAGCCAAGCCGAGCAATAAATCCGCTCGCCATGTGATCTCACTTCCACCGCCCGCCAACATAACCACACCAGTGAACGCCATTGCTAAAGCCGCCAATGTTGAAACACGAATGCGCCCCCTCATGAACAGCTTTTCAACCAAGGGAATAAATAATGGGCCAGTAGCAAACAAAACGACCCCCTCAACGAGCGTTAACGTTTGTAATGACGCGATAAAGCAAAGTTGTGACAAACCGATACAAAGAGCACGCAATAAAATAGGCTTTAGCGTGCCCGCTTTAGGAAAGGTAAGGTTTTTCACACGAAGTAAGATAAGCAAGATAAGCGCAGGCACCAAAAAACGTAAGAAGCTAAATAGTGTGACGGAAAGTTCGCCTGACAACTGCTTTGCTAACAGTCCAGTAACAGATAAGCTTAACGTAGACATCAACATGAAAAGGATAGATTTATTTACAGCATTCATTCAATACTCCTTAATATATGGAGCATTTTAAAAGACATCACTTATCGTAAATAGCGAGTAATATTAACCATTGATGTAAGAAAAACTTACAGTTTAACTTATCTATCACCAGCTACGGTTTTTAAATTATGCGGAAACTAGTCCCCTTAAAGTCCATCTACGCATTTGTTGCAGTAGCTGAGTCTGGCAGCATGACAGAAGCAGCACAGATATTAAGTGTGAGCCACTCAGCCGTAAGTCAGGCAATTAAATCGCTGGAGAGTCAAGTCAACAAGCCTCTATTTGATCGCATAGGCAGACAAGTTCAACTCAACGCGGACGGTAAAAAGTATTACAGGAAGGTGGCACCCGCTTTAGAGCAAATTGTCGATGCAACGGAAGCACTCATCCAAGATCAGAACTTGCAGCGTGTTACGCTCAATATGGTGAATTCATTGGCTCTTCACTGGTGGATTCCTCGAATGTCAGATTTACAAGGGTTTGCTCCTCAATTAGACGTTCGTTTATCAAACCTGTCTGGCAGATTCAATTTAGAACAAGAAGGTATCGACGCGGCCTTGGTGCATGGAAATCCCGAAGAATGGCAGGATTACTACTGCGAAAAGCTCAGTGAAGATGAACTGGTTTTGGTGTGCAGTCCTGAATTGATAGCGAAGACCAAGGACTCAAACATCACTCAACTCTTAAAGCAGTATCCCATCATTGAAGTTACTAACGAACGAAGAAAAAATGACTGGAACGTGTGGCTGGACGCGACGGGTATCCAGCGACCTAAAAATAAAAAACCAATCACTTTTAACATGTCGATACAAGCCGTCCAGGCCACAACTCGTCGTTTGGGGTTATTGGTCACTCATCGCTTGTTTGTGAAGGATGACATCAAATATGGTCAGCTAATCGAGCTGGGTGAACCCGTCATTAATCCTCATCAACAGCTTTACTTTGTATGCCCGCCACACAAGCTAAAGCTTGAATCGTTTCATCTGTTGCGATCTTGGCTACAACAATCATTCAACTATTAGAAACTTTTGTTAAGCACATTCACTGAAAAACTAGTATAAAGTTAGAAGAGCACTTTTCATCCAAGGATGGTTTATGAAGCAGTATCAAATATGGCTAAGCGCACTCTGTTTTGCAGTATCTTTGAGTACGACCGCTGAAGTAGAAAATGATAACCGCCTTTCAGAACAAGGGATCTCCACGGCAATTATTGGGGGTCAGCAGGCTACCCAAAACCAACTTCCTTTTTTTGCACGTCTTATTCTACATAAAACTGGCGCTAATCAGTTTGCCAATATTTGTGGGGGAACCATTGTAAACGACCGCTTCATTTTAACTGCGGCTCACTGCGTAGAACCAAGCGTTTTTACTGACGGCTGGACAATCAACGACCTACGAGTGTTAGTCAAAAACCCTACGATGAATGACGTGTTTGTTGAAGAATTCAAAGATGTTCGCTCTATCACGATTCATCCTGATTATGTGCCTAGCGATTTATGGATTAATGACATCGCTGTCCTTGAATTGACTAGACCTATCACCGATAACGTCCAATCCATCACTTTACCGCAAGACTTTGGAGACTACAGCAGCAAGTCAGTTTATCAGATATTCGGTTTAGGTCAGACCTCAACCAATGATGAAAGCCCCCCTAACTATTTACGCTGGGCAGAAGTAAAACCCCTTACCGACACCCAATGCGCTTCGTTGGTAACAGGGTTTAACGCTCAGGAAAGTTTATGTGCGAATGGATTTCCTGAACGAAGCTACACTGGTATCTGTCGGGGTGACTCAGGCGGTCCTCTCACCTATCAAGACAATAATGGCATGTATCAGCAAATTGGCATTGTGAGCTACGGTTCTTCAGTTTGCGAATCCGCTGCGATTCCAAGTGTGTTTACCGAGATTTTGAACTATGCAACATGGATTGAGACCCAAACCAGCTCAGGTGTAAAAACCAGTTATAACGCCCTCTTAGCAAGTTCGGAAGATTATCATAGCGAAGGGGACTCTGGCTTTGAGCCTGTCGATACCAACACATCTGGCTTTGGTAACAACGGCAGCAGTGGCGGCGGTGCTCTCGGATCAGGGTTGATCATGCTTGGAGGCTGGTTTGGTTGGCTAAGACACCGCAGAAATTATTCGCGCTCCTAGTAGCGTCAACAAGACATCATAATATCTTGCGCTTAACGCGAGAGTTAATGATGTCTTCAATCATCTTTTGCTCTTTTTTCGCTTTTTCATAGTTCTGCTTAGTACGCCAACGATCAAGCACTTTTTCTAACCCTTGAACGCGTGCGTGCTTGTGTTCTAGCGTTTTCTGTACAGATGCACATTCCGCTTGCATAACGGCTTGCTCTTGCTCGTGGTGACGAAGCATTCTTTGTAGCATTTGGTCAACACGATTAAAGTTCATCAAAGCCGCGCTCGTCAGCGTCGGGCCGGTTCGGGTTGATTGTCCAGCGTGGCCTTTCAACGCCGACAACTGTTCCAATTGCATTGAAAGATGGGAGTGACGCTGACGCATGGCATCAAGTTGTTGACCCACACGGTCACGCTGTTTTTCTTCCATTTGCTGTAACTTGCCTACGGCTTTTAACTTGGATTTCATTTCAGCCTTGTCACTCCCATTTGATTAAGCACTTTGAAAAAGCTGCGCGAGCTCGGTCAAACTGGTTGGGTAATCTACAGACTCGTTGGCAGCTTGTTGTAGATATGCACGCAAATTTGGATACATAGCAACAGATTGATCTAACTCAGGATCTTGTCCTGGTTGATAACCCCCTAATGGCAGTAACTCTTTAACCTGAAGGTAGTTGGAGTACATTTGACGGAAGTTATTCGCAATCGTGCTGTGTGCGTCCTGCGTACAAGTATTCATACAACGGCTAATAGACGCGTTGATATCTATCGCGGGATAATGCCCTTGCTCAGCCAGTTGACGCGATAAAACGACATGCCCATCTAAGATGGCGCGCGCGGAATCCACGACAGGATCTTGTTGGTCGTCCCCTTCTGCCAATACGGTATAAATTGCCGTTAAGCTACCATGTTGATTTTCACTGTTACCCGCTCGCTCTAGGAGTTGAGGTAACACGCTGAAGACTGAGGGCGGATAACCACGAGAAGCTGGAGGCTCACCGAGCGAAAGAGCGATTTCGCGCTGTGCCATGGCGTATCGGGTTAGAGAGTCCATCAGAAGTAGAACGTCTTTGCCTTGGTCTCGGAAATACTCTGAAACGCGATGACAAAGTAGTGTCGCTCTTAACCTCATTAGCGGGGATTCATCAGCAGGAGCCGCGATAATGATCGCTTTCTTGCGCGCTTCTGGGGTTAAGTTTCTCTCGATAAACTCACGTACTTCTCTGCCTCGCTCACCGATAAGCCCGACCACAATTACATCGGCCTCCGTGTTTTTGGTGATCATCCCCATTAACACACTTTTACCGACGCCACTGCCAGCCATCAAACCAATACGTTGGCCTTTGCCTACCGTCAATAGTCCATTAATCGCTCGCACGCCTACGTTGAGTGGCGTATCAACTGGGCGTCGCTTCAGTGGGTTAATCGGTTTTGGTTCAAGTGAAACTCGATCACCCCCCTTAAGCGGTGCCCCGTCATCTAACGGCTCACCTAAACCATTCAGTACGCGTCCTAACCACTGAGAGCTTAGCTGCACGGTACTATCACCATCAAGAGGGATGACTTTTGCACCTGCAAACAGACCGCCTAAACGGCGGATAGGCATGAGGTAAGCAATAGTGTGTTCAAAGCCCACAACTTGCGCTTCGATCATATCGCCTTCCGCGGTTTCTACGAGACAACGCTGCTCAAGCTTAAACCGACACCCTACGGCTTGTAACATTAAGCCGTTTACTTTTATCAATCGCCCTGTTACGCGAGCAACAGGGATTGAATCGAGCGAAGCCAAGGCTTCGCTCAAACGCTCACTTAATAGTTCATGGCTTAGGGTATTACTCATGCTCAGACTCTACCTGTGGAATACTGACTTCATCCAAAAGGTGTTGCTTTACATTGTCCATACAGGCTTCCAAACGAGAGTCGCAGCTCGCATCCGCTTCTGCGTCATCAGTCACTAACTGACAGCCACCAATAGGAAGCTCCGTATTAGGGACCAGTTTCCAAGATTGCGGCAAATCAGCATTGATGTGAGTAATGCGCTCTAAATCTTGCGGATTTAAATGCACAGTTACTGTTTCCGCTTTACCAGGCATGGCAGACAATGTCTCGTCCACCAAAGCTAGGATCTGCTGAGGCATTAAAGTGAGCTCGGCACGAATCACTTGCTGAGCTACCTTTTGTACCAGTTCACAAATCATATGGCGTTGTTGCTGTTCTTTTTCATCTTGCCAACGAGAAAGGGCGTGAAAAAGTTCATTGACAGGCTTCGCCGCCTCCAAAAAGCCTTGCTTTCCAGACTGCTCACCGGAAACAAAGCCTTTTTGGAAACCTTCTTTTTGGCCTTCCAACAGACCTTGTTGCTTGCCCTGTTCGATACCTTGGCGTAAGCCTTCCTCATGTCCTTGTTGCAAACCTTGTTGAAAACCTTCTTCAAGTTGCTGTTGGATATCTATTTGAGGTTCTTGCCAGCCTTGGTTATCTAGCCCGAATTCGTCTTCGATAGTCTTAGGTTGCGCTAAAGGCGGAAAACGGTGTAAACGATACCCGCTCGGAGGCAATCGCATAGTACTTGATTTTGTCTCTAGCATGACCTTACTCCACCGTTGGCTCTTCATAGAGAAGCAGCTGAACTTCACCAGATTCATCCAGCTCACGTACCATTTGCATGATGTCTTGACGTGCTTTTTGAACTCGACTTAACGCAACAGCGCCGCGTGCGTCCATGTCATCTTCTAGCGCTTTTACCATACGTTGCGGCATTGAACGCTTAATAGCTTGTTGTAAGGTAATATCGGAACCTTTTAGCGCAACTGCCCACAACTCTAGCGGGATTTGCTGCACCAACATGTCCATAGTTTCTTCGCGTTGTCGGCCAAGAACCATAAAGTCGAACATGTTTTCTTCGATTGCATTAACAACATCTTCATCATGCAACTTCAGCATTTCCATCAATGAACCACGGTCACCTTCAAAGCGGTTAATGATATCTGCTGCTTGCTTAACACCTGATAACGGCGTGCTTTGACTTGCGGATACTTTTTCGATGCAACGCTCAACGAGTTCATGCAAATCAACGGCAACTTGATGATCGATATCTTGCAATTGAGCAATACGGAACAATATTTCGTCATGGTAATCTTGTGGCAAGTGCTTCAATACCGCTGAAGAGCTGTCCGCTGGCAAATACGCTAGAAAAATTGCTTGCATTTGTGGGTGCTCATTCACAATGAAACGAGCGAGAGTTTCTGCTTCCACCCACTGTAAGCGCTGCATGTTGTTGCGAATTTCATCGCCATATAAGGTATTTAATAACCCTTTTGCCAAATCGTTACCCAACGCTTTGCGCAATGTATTAGATAGGTATTCCTTAGAGGCTCCTCGAATACCGCTGTGCTCACGGAAATCTTCAAAGAAAGTTTGAATAACACCACGAGCAGAATCGCTCTTAATGCCATTTAACTTCGCCATTGCACGAGTCACACGCTGGGTTTCATCACGGCTAAAGTGTTGCAAAACCTTCGCTGCGGCATCCTCGCCCATGCCTAATAGCACGAGCGCGGTTTGTTCAACATAACTAAGCGTCTGCTTTGATAGAACTGTGTTCATTGATGTTTACCCATTGTTTCAGTATTTCGGCTACGCGCTCTGGCTCTTCATTAGCAATAAGCTGTAGGTGTTTCAATTGAATTTCTAATGGCGAACCTGCTGGTGGTAGCATGTCGCTGTTTACATCTAAACCTGAAGAGGCTGAGATGCCTTTTTCAGATAGGCGGCGATCAAGTACTTCTTCATGCTCGCGCTCTTCACGCGTTTGCAAGTTTTCGTAGTCAGGTTCTTCCTGAGGCTCAGCAAAATTTAGCTCAGGCACAGGTTTATCAACGCCAGTTAGGTGCATGATTAATGGACGCAGTACGAAGAAGATCATCGCCAAGCCTAACAAGCCACCAATAACGTAGCGTATTGGCTGCTGTACTGTAGGGTCTTGCCACCACGGCAGTGCAGGAGGAGCATCAATTTCAATTGGGGTGAAGTTGAAACTCATTAAACTTAAGCTGTCACCTCGTGTGGCAGAGATACCAACAGCATCCATGATCATGTTTGAGATTTGCTCTTTATCGGCTTCACTCCACGCCACACCATCTGGCGAAGCTTTCGAGTTCAACAAAACCGAGACACTAAGCTTTTCTATTTGGCCTTGTTGGTATTGAGTACGACGAACACTACTACCTACAGCATATTGACGATTCACTTCAGATCGCGCATTCGTGTTTTGGCTATCGTTCGTTTCCACTTCACCAGATCCTGTCACTGGCGGTTGGTTACTTAGAGAACCTGGAACACCCAACGCAATTTGATCAACCGAGTTGTTATGAATGGTGTGCTCATTACGCACAACCGGCGCGTTATCCAAAATTTCTTGTGTTTCTTCAACTTGGCTAAAGTCCAGATCGGCAGCGACTTGTACGCGGAAGTTACTCGGCCCCACAATCGGCGTAAGCATATCTGCTGCGCGTTGGATGATCTGTTTTTCAACACTCTTCTGGTATTCAAGATATTTCGCGTTTACTTTGCCGGCTTCCGCAGAAGCGACATCCGCACTAAGAAGACGGCCATACTGGTCAATGACAGAAACAAATTCTGGCTTCATTGCCGTGACACTACCGACCACTAGGTTAATGATCGCTTCGACTTGTTCAGGCTTTAAGTCTTCACCAGGTTTGAGCTCAAGCATGACAGATGCTGATGGATTCTCACTGTTTTGGCGGACGAATAGAGTTTGACGAGGTATTGCTAAATGAACACGCGCGTTCGCTACTGAGTTCAAAGACATGATAGTACGTACTAACTCACCTTCTAAACCATGACGATAACGCGCCGTTTCCATAAATTGGCTCGTACCAAGAGAGCTATCTTCCTTGAGCGAATCCAAACCTGTCGGCAGCTTAGCTTTAACACCTTTTGATGCAAGCAACATGCGTACCTTCGCAACCTCACCTTCTGGTACAAGAACTTGTCCATTTTGCTCTTGCATGCGGTAGCTTACGCCTTCGCTTTCTAATACCGACACAATTTCGCCGATATCAAAACGCTCTTGTTGGCTATAAAGCGGACGAAAGCTCTGCGAGGAACTCCATAGTGCAACCACAATAATCGCTGCAACAATCGCAGCTAACACCGCAGATAGCACTAAGTTTCTCTGACTGCTAGACCAGATTTGCTTCAGCTTCGTTGTCACATCGTCCATGCCATTGGCAGTAGAAAATGTCTGTGCTGTGCCGGTAGCCATAGCTGTGTTTCCGGCGACTTGGGGGGTTAGTTCTGACATGAATTACACCGGCATCTTCATAATATCTTCAAATGAGGTCACGACTTTGTTGCGCACTTGCATCAAAGCATTAAAGGACAAGCTGGCTTTTTGGCTCGCGACCATTGCACCAACTAGGTCATCACTTTTTCCTGTTTCTACGGCCGTCATTTTTTGACTAGCCACTGATTGATGTTGATTCACTGTATCCAACACATTTGTCATCGCTTGTGAGAACGATAAAGGTGCGTTTAGTGATTGTTGATCTAAAGGATTTGCACTCACGATAAACTCTGGCGGCTGCACTTGTGCCTGCATCGCCTGCATTTTTGACAACATAAGTTGCTCTGCCGAGACCGCATGAGTAGGTTGACTTGCCATCTATTTTTTCTCCTATTAGGCAGCCGAGCCTAGTGCCGACTGTAAATCAATACCATGTTCTCGCATTGCTGCGAGCTTGTAGCGTAGCGCTCGAGTAGAGACTCCAAGCGCGTTTGCGGTTTTCGTTCGGTTTCCACCAAACTGACGTAACTTTTCCAAAATAAACTGATATTCAGCTTGCTTCTTCGCTTCTACATGACCAAAGTTTGAAGTTGGCTCTGCTGTAGGAACTGACGCGACAAGCTCAATAGGCAGCATCAGGTCATGGGCTGTAATGTAATCACCATGACGCATGACCAAAGCGCGTTGAATGACATTTTCCAACTCACGAATATTGCCCGGCCAGTGATACTGACTCAGCGCACTAATCGCATCTTGGGATAGGTGACAGCGGCTGCTATCTTGATACTTTTCAATAAAGAATTGGCTAATCGGTAGAATGTCCTCTTTTCTTTCACGCAAAGGCGGCCAGTGCAGAGGCAGCACATCTAATCGATAATAAAGATCTTCACGGAACGTGCCTTTTTGAACTTCCTCACGTAAGTCTTTGTTGGTTGCCGCAATAACACGAATATCGAGCTGAACGGCTTTATGGCTACCAACACGTTCTACTTCACGCTCTTGAAGGACGCGCAACAATTTCGCTTGAACCGCAGGTGACATTTCACCAATCTCGTCAAGCAGAATCGTCCCGCCATTTGCTTCTTCAAACTTACCGCTTTGAGAATTTGTCGCTCCGGTGAACGCGCCTTTTACATGACCGAATAGCACAGCCTCTAACATTGACTCTGGAATGGCGGCACAGTTAACCGCCACAAATGGACCATTGATACGCGGAGAGTGCTCATGCACATATCGCGCCAGCACTTCTTTACCCGTTCCCGATTCACCTGTAATAAGCACACTCGCGTTAGTACATGCTGCACGATGCGCCAATTGCAGAACTTGTTTGCTTCTCCAAGACTCCGCAACAATGTTGGCCATTGGCTTACCTAACGCTTCAACACGTTTAAGCAGATTAACCAACTGATTAGATTCAAATGGGCGTAATAGATAATCAGTAGCGCCCGCTTTCATCGTCTCAGCAGCCAAGATGCCTTGCTCTTGGTCGACAATCGCAATAACAACACCCGAATTTCGCTGCTTTTGGTGACACGCGACAAACTCACGAACACACATATCCGGCAGCGTAGAGCTCACTAAAGTGATTTCTGCTCGCTCTTCAAGCAAAGCGCCTCGACCAGTACGAGTGTGTTTCGCGGTGTAACCTGCATTTTGCAACACATCCAATACTGGTTGAGCAAGAGCTTCATTTGGCTCAACCAACAAAATTTTCGTTTTCGTCATCATTGAACCTTAACTTTCGTTTGTTGATTTTGTGATTGTAGATCTGGGTAGTGTTTCGTAGCCGTATACTCGTTGTCCCTCACTAAACGCAGGGTGACACGTCGGTTTTTTGCTTGGCCATTAACCGAGTTATTGCTGGCAATTGGGTAACGCGAACCATGAGCTCGTGTTTCGATCATCGACTCGTCGACCCCAAGCTCAATCAAAGCGTTGGTGACTTGCTCTGCTCGAGTACGTGACACAGAAAGGTTCGTTAAACTTGAACCAACGTTATCGGTGTGACCGTCGATGAGGATTTTGGTCACTCGATCATCCACAGATACATAGCTATACAGCGCTTCTAGTGTTGCTTTCTGTCCACGACTTAACGTCTTCTGACCAAACTCAAATGAGAGCGCCATATCCCTTGCCTCTGAAAAAGACAATTTAGGCAATCGCGCGCGACACGCATTAAATGATTTCAATGCGTTTTGAATTTGAAGAGTAGGAATCACAATCTCTGAAACAGAGGAAGCATTACTTCCTTTAAGTGACAGCGTCACCCAACTACCCGAAGCAATTGAATCCATGAATTCTTCAGCGCCTTTATTAAAGATGAAACGCTGAGACGGCTTAGTAAATTCAAGGGAACCAAATTCTTTTCTATAAAGCTCATCACCCCAAGGAGCATTTTGAGTTGTTAAAGCAATCGTTTTCCATTTATTGTTTTCATATTCTATATCGGAAATAAAATAGAATTTATTATTAGGTTCCGCTAGGAAATAAAACTTCCCATAGTCTTTATTTGATTGCAACAAGTTGCATTTGAATTTATTTCCCTCATATGTCCATTTAGAGAGGTCCATAGGGATTGTTAAGACTTCTTCTGAATATGACACTTTTGAAAAAATAAAACTGATAACAATAATTGTGTTACAAATTATCAAACGGACATGATTCATGTATATCTTACATTCCCATGACTTAAACCGTTTAATTAAATATGCCACCAAGCCGAGAGAACTGGCATAGCTAATCATTTTAATTACCTATTCTGAATATTAAAATTGGTTACAAAACGCTCAAGAGAGCACGCTTAGCCTCCAACGGAAGCTTTAAGCATAAAAAACAGTATCTTATAATTTATTTATTTGAAGTTGTTGTTACGCCATAAAGGCAATTTAAAAAATCTATAACAACTAAAACGCTCAACATTGTTATTTTATTTATTAAGCGATTTATAAAGAAAACTAACTCTTTTTAAATTTCATTAAAAGATTATGACTATATGAACAAAGCAACATGTGAACTAAAGTCACAATCTTAGAGTTTGGAGCTAAAAGATCATTAAAATTTCTGTGTAGACTACACGCCATTAAGTTAAAACACTTTCGATTGTTAACGCACGGTAAAATATAAATGGAAAATAGAGTTAGCGAGCCTATTTCTGATAGTCAACTACTTGATGTAGAATTATTAGGCAAACCTATTCATATCATTCGTGAGAAGCTCGATAATTTAATTTCAGAATCTTGCTCAAACCTTACGACTGAATTACAAAATTGGCTCAGCACAGGAAAAGTGGAAGCTAGCTTAACCTCAGTAGACTTGCACCGCTTTACATCGGTTGAGATGGACAAAGAGCAAACGTCGACCTATCAACATCAGGAAGGCGGCATGGTATTCATCCATGGTAACCCTCACACGCTAATAAAGTTGGCTGATAGATTTTATGGTGCAAGTGCAGAGCGTTCAGCCGCTACTCTGACGGCCAGTGACTTACGTTTACAAGAGCGCATCAGTCGAATCATCATCGGTTGGCTTGCTCCTGGTGAAATGTGGGACACGGGTGAGTATGAGACCCCTAGAGGTATTGGCATTAACGTTCAATTAAACATTGCGTTTGACGATCATCAAGGCTCAATTCATCTCAAGCTAGATGGTCATCTTATTCAAACGCTAATCGAGCAGCTTGAACTGCAGCCTGATACCGATTTGTTTCAACCTTTCTGTCGTTCTTTAGAGACGACCCCCGTTCGACTGAACGTTGTTCTAAGTAAAAAGAAGATGCCTTTAAGTGATGTGGTTGGCTTACAACCCAACGATATTTTACCTATTGAGCTTCTTAACACGGTTCCAGTAAGCATTGGCAACCAATCTCTATTTACAGGTCGTATTGCCGAGCAAGACGGCCAACTTGTTTTGATCTTTAACCCTGATAAGGAACCGCAGCGATGAGCGAAGCGCTAGAAACTAATGCATTCGACGCAGAAGAACTGAACTTTGATGATTTTCAATTAGAAGACTTTGAAGCCGAAGATACGCTCCAACAAGAACCAGCCACTGCGGAACGTGACCTTAGCTTTTTCAAAAGCATTCCTGTCACAGTCACGCTGGAAGTTGCGAGTAAGGAGATCCCACTTGGGGACTTAATGAAAGCGGGTGAAGGCACGGTTATCGAGTTGGAAAAGCTCAATGGCGAGCCTTTAGACGTGAAAGTAAACGGTTCTCTTATGGGCCACGCTGAAGTTGTCGTTGTCAATGATAAGTATGGACTTCGTCTGATCGATGTACATGACTCTGCATTGAGTGGCGTTGGTCAATAATCTTAGGTAGGCATCACAATGAAAAATCTGAGCGCTTGGCACCGTTGGTTACCTCTTTTGGTATTGGTGTCACTTTTGTTTGCTTTCCCAACAATGGCGGCTGACAACGGCTTAACTATCTTGTCCGTTTCTGATGGCGACACACAACAAGAATACAGCGTTAAACTGCAAATTCTGTTGTTGATGACGGCGCTCAGTTTTCTTCCAGCATTTATTTTGATGGCGACGAGCTTTACTCGAATTGTCGTTGTCCTTGCGATTTTGCGCCAAGCTCTTGGTCTTCAACAAAGCCCACCTAACAGAGTGTTGGTCGGGATCGCTCTCGCATTGACGTTACTGATTATGCGCCCTGTCTGGAGCGATATTTATGAAAATGCGTTTCAGCCATACGACAACGGCGAAATCACGCTAATACAGGCTTTTTCTGTTGCAGAGAAACCAGTGAGAGAGTTCATGCTGGCACAGACGCACCAAAGCTCTCTTGAACAAATGTTACGTATTGCCAATGAGCCTCTCGACCAAAACGTTGAGGATATTTCATTTGCCGTTGTCTTGCCTGCATTTGTCATTAGTGAACTAAAAACCGCCTTCCAAATTGGTTTTATGCTTTTCATCCCGTTTTTGGTCATCGACTTGGTTGTCGCCAGTGTCCTGATGGCAATGGGTATGATGATGCTATCACCTTTAATTGTCTCACTTCCCTTTAAGTTGGTGGTATTTGTACTCGTGGATGGTTGGGCAATGACAGTTGGCACCTTATCTGCCAGCTTCGGTTAACTAGGAGCAGTTATGACCCCAGAACTAACCGTAACGTTATTTTCCGATGCAGTATGGCTGATCATTTTGATGGTTGCCGTATTGGTTGTTCCAGGCTTAATTGTCGGTTTGTGTATCGCCGTATTTCAGGCTGCCACACAAATCAACGAGCAAACACTCAGCTTTTTGCCACGTTTGCTCGTTACCTTATTAATGGTGATTTTTGCAGGTCACTGGATGCTCCGTAAGATCATGGAACTGTTTGATTTCTTGTTCCACAACATACCAGGGATGATTGGCTAATGGCCATCACATTTGCAGAGCTCTCGGCGATACTCGGTCAACTCTGGTGGCCGTTTTTTCGTGTGGGAGCCGTATTTATTTCAATGCCTTTCTTTGGTGATGCAATTATTCCTGTTTGGGTTCGTACTTTACTGGCCCTCTCGATCGTTGTCATTACTGGACCGTTAATGCCACCCATGCCACAAGTCGAATTATTCTCTATGACTTCCCTGTTCCTTGCTTTTGAGCAAGCTATTTGGGGGGTAATGTTTGGGTTAATTTTGCACATGCTCTTTAACGTTTTCACCATGCTTGGTCAGGTGATTTCTCTGCAAATGGGCTTAGGTATGGCGATGATGAATGATCCTATTAACGGGCTTTCTGTCGCCATTTTGGGACGCATATTTCTGATTTTCTCAACCTTGTTGTTTCTTGCGCTAGAAGGACACTTACTCGTCATAGATATCGTGATTCAAAGCTTTGTTGTTTGGCCAGTCGGATCTGGTATCACATCGCTTTCTCTGCAAGGTGTTGTCAATATTTTCGGTTGGATGTTTGCCTCTTCACTAGCTTTGGCTTTACCCGCTATTGTTTCCATGCTTCTAGCCAACATCAGTTTTGGTGTAATGAACCGAGCCGCACCATCACTTAATGTCTATGCGTTAGGTTTTCCTATGACGATGCTGCTGGGTCTATTCAGCGTATTAATCTCAGTTTCTGGTGTTCCTGGTCGCTACACGGCGCTCGTTCACGACACCATTAGACACTTGAGTAACTTTATGTTGGGGGGAGCATGAGCGATCAATCTTCTCAAGACAAAACTGAAAAAGCCTCACCGCAGAAGGTAAAGAAAGCCCGTCAGGAAGGACAAATTCCTCGCGCGAAAGAGTTTACTACTGCGGTTATATTTCTAGCGGTGGCGCTCTACTTTTACTCTCAGCTTAATAGTATTTGGGAAAGCATGTCGGGGATCTTTCGCTACAACATGATGCTGACGCGAGCCGACCTAGAAAATCCTAAACAACTTGTCGAGCAATTGGGACAAAGTTTAGCAGTCATCATCGACATGCTATTACCATTGTTTACCGTCATTATTATCGTGACCTGTGGTAGTAGCCTTGTGCTAGGCGGCTGGATGTTCCGTCCCGCGAACGTGATGCCAAAGCTCAGCAAAATTAATCCTTTGAGCGGGATAAAGCGCATTTTTTCGACCCGCTCAGTGGTTGAGCTCTTAAAGTCGACGTTCAAAGTAGCCGTGATCTTCGGCATCTTATATGGCTATTTAGACAACCACTTACAGCCATTACTTGGCATGCAAAACCTCCCACTCAGCCAAGGTTTTTCTCTAGTAATGTCAATTCTGTTTGAAGGCTTACTCTTAATGGGCTTCGCCTTGTTGTTATTTGGGGTTATCGACATTCCTTATCAGCGTTGGGAACACCTAAAAGAACTCCGCATGACGAAACAAGAATTGAAAGAGGAATTTAAAAATAATGAAGGTCGTCCGGAAGTAAAACAACGTATTCGTCAAATACAGCAACAGTTTGCGCGCCGTAAGATCGATAAAATGGTGCCGACGGCTGACGTGATCATCACAAACCCAACGCACTACGCAGTCGCACTGAAATACGAGCCTTCGCTTTCTGACGCGCCCTTTGTCGTCGCAAAAGGCGTAGACGAAACTGCTATGCACATTCAACGTATCGCCCGAGAAAACAAAGTGGAAATCATTAACTCCCCGCCACTTACCCGTTCGATTTATCACACGACGGCGATTGAACAAGCAATCCCAAGCCAACTGTACATCGCAGTGGCACATATTCTTACTTACGTTTTGCAATTGAAAGCCTTTCGTAAAGGTGAGGGAAAAGAGCCAATTCCTTTACCTCATTTTTCGATTCCAAAACATTTGCAGCACTGATTAACCCGCGTTTATCCAAGGACACGAAAGTATGCTTAACCGGTTAAAACAACTTCAAACATCAACCAAAGGCTACGTTGGCATTCCAATCGTCTTGCTAATGATATTAGCAATGGTGATTCTTCCTTTGCCTCCTCTGCTACTGGATGCGCTGTTTACCTTTAATATCGTCTTAGCAATCCTAGTATTGCTGGTCAGCACAACCGCAAAGCGACCATTAGATTTCTCTGTTTTTCCAACTATTTTGCTGGTCGCAACATTATTACGTCTCACATTGAACGTGGCTTCTACGCGAATTGTACTCCTAGAAGGACATAATGGTGGTGACGCAGCGGGTAAGGTCATTCAAGCATTCGGTGAAGTCGTCATTGGCGGTAACTACGTCGTTGGTATGGTGGTGTTCGTCATCTTGATGATCATCAACTTCGTCGTAATCACCAAAGGTGGTGAACGTATTTCTGAGGTTTCAGCCCGCTTTACGTTGGATGCTTTACCAGGCAAACAAATGGCAATTGATGCCGACTTAAACGCTGGCCTTATCGATCAGGAAACGGCTCGCTTACGCCGTAAAGAAGTCGCCAACGAAGCCGATTTTCATGGTTCGATGGATGGTGCATCAAAGTTTGTGCGTGGCGATGCCATCGCAGGTTTGTTGATTCTGTTTATCAATATCATTGGTGGTATTAGTATTGGTGTCTTCGAGCATGGACTCGCTGCGTCTGACGCCTTTAAAACTTATGCCCTACTCACAATCGGTGATGGTCTAGTTGCTCAAATTCCTTCACTACTATTGGCAACGGCTGCCGCGATTATCGTTACGCGAATTAATGATAGCGATAATGGCATGTCGGAAACCATGCAAAAGCAATTACTGGCAACTCCTGCAACGCTATTTACTGTCGCAGGTATTATGGCGGTAATCGGTATGGTACCGGGTATGCCACACCTAGCCTTTTTTGCGTTTGCTGGCGCATTAGCGTTCGCAGGGTGGCGTCAAACCAAGAAGCCAGTGCAAGACTCCCAGATTGAAGAGGTCGAAGCACTTTCACAAGCAATGCAAGACGATGATACACCGCTGACATGGGATGATATTCCTCACGTCCAAACATTATCACTTGCGCTTGGTTACCGACTCGTCCATCTAGTCAACAAAGAACAAGGGGCTCCTTTATCACAACGTATCCGCGGTGTGCGTCGAAACCTTTCTGAACAAGTTGGCTTTTTATTACCTGAAGTTCGTATTCGTGACAATCTGAGCCTCAAGCCAAACCAATACACAATTTCTCTAAATGGCGAAGTCATTGAGCAAGGTTTTATTGAACCAGAGCGTTTAATGGCGATAGCGGTTGGCGAAACTTACGGTGAGGTAGATGGCATTTTGGGTAGCGATCCTGCTTATCAGTTGCCAGCTGTGTGGATTGAGCATCAAGATAAAGCAAAAGCACTTAATATGGGTTACCAAGTTGTCGATGATGGCACTGTTATTGCCACTCATATTAGTAAAATCATGAAGACAAACCTTGCAGAATTGTTTACGCACGACGATGTGGAAGCAATAACCCAGCGTTTGACACAACAAGCCCCGAAACTAGCAGAAGCATTAGCAGCAGCACTTAATCCAGCGCAGCAGCTGAAAGTATATCGTCAGCTTTTATTGGACCAAGTGCCACTAAAAGATATTCGCACGATTGCCAACACAATGTTGGAATCCGCGGAAAATACAAAGGACCCGATCCTACTTGCATCTGATGTGCGCTGTGCACTAAAGCGTACGCTTGTTAACTTAATTGCAGGACAAAAGAACGAGTTAAATGTCTACGCACTGTCTGATGAGTTAGAACAAATGCTACTAACTTCACTGCAACAAGCACAATCTTCTGGTACGGTAACACTAGATAGCTTCCCAATTGAGCCAAACATTCTTGGTCAGTTCCAACAAAACTTGCCATTGATCAGACAACAGCTTAAGCAACAGGGGCTACCTCCGATCCTTCTCGTTATGCCACAGCTGCGCCCTCTTCTAGCGCGTTACGCTCGTACATTTACACAAGGGCTGGCAGTATTGTCTTACAACGAAATCCCAGAAAACAAACAAATCAATGTGGTAGGAAACCTTGGTTAATCTTATTTCAACACATGCGATGTACGAACATTTGGTTGGTCTCGCAGTACAACATATCGTCACGGATGACGATCAATTAGTCTTTGATGCTTTAAAACACAATGATGTCCAACACGCATGCCAAGCAATTAGGGAAGCTCAATCAGGAGAAGTAGAATTCCAACACCTGACGTTGAGATTTGGTATGCGTGGAGAACAAAGTGTCTATCAATTCAAACTCTCTGAACAAATGCAGTACTGCCTGGATTTGTTCAGTCTTTACCTTGCACTAAGACAAACACAATTTCAGTTAGAAGCCTTTCATCACGACTTGATTAGTAATGTTGTCGTGCCGATTCGCGTGGATGCATTACTGTGGGAGCCTGGGGTTTATTTCCTCGAACAGACGATTCAATTCCACTCTTCTGCTTTTCAACATGTGATTCCTTCTCTTCAAGCTGATGAAACGTTATGTGATCGTGATAAAGTCGCCACACTCACCAAAAAGTTAAAAGAGAATGCATATTCACTTTGGTTTGAAGTCGCAACATCGCAAGTGAACTTCGAGCGCGTCGCAGACTTTAGTCCCGATATGATCAAATTGTCAGTCACACTAGAAGATAAAGAAGAAAGACACGCTTTCCTACCTATTGCTAAGTTCTTAAGAAAGCATAAATATACTTGGGTTGCCGGACGTGTAGCGAGTCAAACGGAACTTAACCGGTATCGTTTATTGGGTGCCAGTTATTATTTTGGTTATTTCAGCGATATCCCAACCTCTCTCTCCTTTCAATCTTTTGATGAGGAATAGTTGAAACTCAACCATTTATATTTAAAACAGCACGATTTATTCGTGCTGTTTTTTATTTATAACGGATAACCACAAGATCATTGGGCAATAGTTTCTTTAACTTAACTAAAAAATTTAGGCTTATATGATGATTTTCCCGGTTTTCATGGAATACAAATCACTAAAAATCATCAATTTTTATCTTTTTTAGAAATTTTTTAATTTTCAAATTAATCATTAAAGCCGACCGACCGCCTCTAGTTAGTGACAAGGGAATATCCCGAGGCCTGAAAGATATAGTGACTAACTAAGGAGACTAAGATGGCTTTATCAATGCACACTAACTACGCTTCGCTTGTAACTCAAAACACAATGAACACAACAAGCGGACTTCTAAACACAGCAATGGAACGTCTAAGCACAGGCTACCGTGTGAACTCAGCTGCTGATGACGCTGCTGGTCTTCAAATTGCTAACCGTCTAGAAGCGCAAACACGCGGCATGTCAGTAGCAATGCGTAACGCACAAGACGGCATCTCTATGATGCAAACTGCTGAAGGTGCGATGGATGAAATGACAAACATCGTTTACCGTATGAACGACCTTGCTACACAATCGTTGAACGGTTCAAACAGTGCAACAGACCGTGCGTCTCTTAACAAAGAGTTCACACAGCTTACTGCAGAACTAAACAACATCGTAGACAACACTAAGTTCGGTGGTCAAAACCTTCTTAAAGGCGGCGGCTTCGGTGCAGGTGACGTAACATTCCAAATCGGTGCATCTTCTGCTGAAACATTGACTGTAAGCGCAAGCGCAGGTATCGGTGAAATCACTACTATCCTTGCTGATGCAGCAATTACAGATGGTATCGATGACGCGACTAAAGCAAAAGCAGCACTAGACAAAATCAGCGGCGCTGACGGTCTAGTAGAAAAAATTGGTAGCTCTCGTGCAGACTTCGGTGCGAACATCAACCGTCTTGAGCACACTATGGCTAACCTTGGTAACATGGTAGAAAACGTTACAGCATCTAAAGGTCGTATCATGGATACAGACTTTGCAGTAGAGTCTTCAAACATGACTAAGAACCAAATGTTGATGCAAGCAGGTACAACAGTTCTGTCTCAAACTAACCAGCTTCCAAGCATGGCAATGTCACTACTACGCTAATTACTTAGTTAATAGTGCGCTTAATTTAAATCGTCTTAATTATAAAGCCTTCCTATGAAAGGCTTTATTTTTATCTACGAATATAAATAGAGCTCGTATTATCTTTGTGAGATTCAGGCACTCTGAATCCGAACTTCAACATAATATTGAATAAAACCTTATTAAACAGTTCTAATTCTATCGTCTCTAATTTACTTCCTATTTTACTATCTCTAAGTTCAGGAAAATTGAACTTAGCTTCCTTTAAGATACTAGCTATCTCATCAGAATTGATGCTCTGTTTACTTAATAGTTTTTTGTTAATGAACTCTTCATATGCACGAGCACATTTCATCAATCGTAACGCAAATTCATTCATAACTGACATTCTTTGAAACGTAAAAAATTTAATTTTTAGTGAGAACACTTGCACATCGCACTATCAAAAATAATATCAGAACGCAATTAATGCACTCTGTAAGAATTATCTGAATCAAGCTGAAGTAAAGGCTGAATATAACGTCTAATTAAAACATCTCTCCTAATTAGAACCGTCAATACAATTAAATATTTTCTTTGTTTAGGTCGCCTTTTCTTATAAGGAAATTACTTTTTCCATGGAGGAAGGCGGAACAAACAAGGTGGAAACACCACTTCCTCCCAAGAAAACAAAATAGCTTTAAGCCTTTGTTTTAATTGAATTTAATATACGGCACGCATCTTGCCACTGATAATTAAACTAAGGCGTAGCATTCAAAGTATTCAAGCCAATAAGAGATGAGAGGAGCACACCTCATGAGTTCTTTAGACCCAGTAAAAATGGCAACCCAATTCGCACAATTGGACACAAACCCATTCAAAAACCGTTACCAAGCGCAAGCTAATGTGTACCAGTCACAACTGTCAGCTTTTAATAAAGTTGAAAGCGCACTACGTGATTTTCGTACTGCAATGAAAGAGATGAATAACAGCACAAACAGCATCATCAAAAACAGTGCGACACTCTCTCAAGAAGGTAACTTTACTGCAAACGCGGATGCTAAAGCGCTAACGGGTAACTATCAGATTTTTGTAGAAAAAGTGGCAACGGCGCATCAAGTATCTACAGGAATGCCTGCAGACCTTGAGGCGACGACAGAAGTACCAACAACTGGATCTTTAGAATTCACCATCAACGGTGAAACAATGACTCTAGACTTGTCCTCCGTTGATGTTAATGGTGACGGCACTGCAACGATCAGTGATTTAGCCAGTGCGATTAACAATCACACGGATAACCCTGGCGTTAACGCCACTCTAGTTCGCTCGAATGGTCAAACACACTTTATGCTATCGAGCACTGAGACTGGTGTCGAAAATAAGATCAACGTATCTGCAACGGGTACTGGCCAAGCGTGGTTTGAAGACGCCTTCACCAACCTCAAGCAAATTAACGCTCCGCAAGATGCGGTTATGTGGCTAGGTGCAAAAGACTCAGGCCTGAAACTAACCAACGCAAGTAATACTTTTGAAGGTGTCATCGACGGTGTTGACATTACCGTATCTAAACCGCAAGCCGCGGGAGATTCGCCAATCGGTTTAAAAATCGGAGCTGATAGCGAAGGCACTAAAGAACAACTAGATAAGTTTGTGGAAACCTACAATGCCCTTGTTTCGACTATCGATCAGTACACCCAAATTGGCGGTGAAGATCAGAAACGCGGCGTGCTCGCTAGCGACTCGACATTGCGTTCTATTGAGAATCAGTTAACGGGGTTAATCCGAGGTGAACACAATGGTATGCGCCTAAGCGAAATCGGCGTGAGCCTAGACCGCAACGGTAAAATGAAAGTTGATCAAGAAAAGTTCAAAGAAGCTCAACAAACAAATAGCGCAGGCTTAGAGGCGTTGTTTAATGGGGATGACGCTTTGCTAGATTCTCTTGACGCGATGGTAGAGCCTTTCTTGAAGTTCTCATCAGGTACCTTCAGCACGCGTAAAGACGCAATACAGTCAAGCTTAGACCGAATCAAAGATAAACAAACCAATTTAGAGCGTAAGTACGAAATGTCGTACAACCGCTATCTCAAACAATTCACTCAAATGAATTCAATTATGACCCAAATGAACCAAACCATGTCCATGTTTAATGCTCAAAAATAAGACATTTGGTTCCAAATTTAGGAGAAATATTCATGCTTATGGATTCTGGTTACGATTCGTACCAACAAGTCGATCTCGACGCTCAAGCGGCAGCAGCAAATCCACACCAATTGGTCATCATGTTAATCGATGGCCTACTCGATGAAGTTGAACGTATTCGCGGCCACCTAGCCGCAAATCGTTTGGCCGAGAAAGGGAATGGAATCAACAAATGCATGAACATCTTGATTGGACTAACAAGTGCTTTAGATGATGAAAACGGCGGTGAAATTGCGGAAAACCTACGCCAGCTGTATGACTTCTGCCAAGTCGAACTTTATTACGCTAGCGTGCAAAACGATGCAAATCGCTTGGTTAACGTTGAGCGTGTAATGGGTAACATTCGTGAAGGTTGGATGAATTTTGGACAACAAGCATAAAGTATCGCCAGAGCGATTCCGTCATTTATCTCAGCTCATCCAGTTCGCCGCAAAAACGGCCGATTGGCATGCGCTCAAGCGGTACGACTTGCAGTTGCGAGAGCTTTTGATCAGTCACAAGCCTTTTTTGAAAGATCCTAAGCTTGCCCCTGAAATCCAGCGAGCGAAAACAGTGCACGCTAATGCCTTCGCAGTATTAGAGAAGTCGACCAACGAGTTGAAAAAAGAGATGAACATGGTCAATGACCATCAAGAACGCGCTATGGCCTATCAATTAGCAATGACCATGGAGCTAACTCAATGATCATACCTTCTTCAACTCAGCACTCAGTTAATTCGCCAGCTAACAATGAGGGTCACATCAAGCAAGCGAACTCGGTACACGGCTTTTCTCATGGTTTTAAATCAGGGAACAAGCAGAATGGTGAGCAAGACTTTAACTCTGCGTCAGCGGTACCGAGTTTTCACCTTACGGCCTCTACTTTGAACAACGCAAACAAAGTACAAAGTCATGGTTTTGATACTGATGACCGCTCAGCTTCAGATCCGGATGCCAACTTGACCAGTACACCAGGGTTAACAGAATCGACTGATCTTGCAGCGCAAGCTCAAGCTTTAACCCAGGGTATGATTACCATGGCAGAGAAGCAGGCTGAGAAACTAGGAAAAGCGTCATCTTTAATGGCTGCGAGCGAAGTTAAGTCTGTTACTCAAGATTCATCTAACGCCATGCTAAACACATCATCAAAACAAGATGTGAAGCAAAGTCTGCCGACTTCATCGAGTTCGCGTTTGCCTATCTCCGGTGCTGAGTTTCAAACTCTTTTGAATCAACCTGTTCAAGGGCAACCAACCGCATCTCTACTTCAAGCACAAGCTCCTACAACACAACCTGCACATTCACCGGTTGCGACGAGTCATATTCAAGCTCAAGGCTCTGAGTGGGCAGCTGTGCGTGTTGATACCACTGCCGGAAAGTGGGGGGAGCAAATGATGCAAGTTTTACATGATCGCGTGACGCTCCAAGCTCAACAAAATGTACAAGAAGCAAAAATCCGCCTAGACCCACCAGACTTGGGGAAACTGGATTTACTTGTACGTGTTGAAGGTGACCGATTAAGTGTCCACATCAACGCCAATGCCGCAGCAACACGAGAAGCTTTAATGCAAGTTTCGGAACGATTGCGTACTGAGTTACAAGAGCAAAACTTCGTTCATGTCGATGTCAATGTTGGCTCTGATCAAAACCAAGGTCGAAATGACCCACATGCAAACGAAGAAGACGCCAATATTTTCGCCGCACGAGAATCTGGTGCATTCCAAACCACGACAACAACTAACTATTCAGAACACTGGCTAAGCACTCAAGCTTAGTGAATCTTCGAGGAAAAAGGTTATGACCAAACAACAAATGATCGCCCTGTTTATCGCCATGATCATCACCAGTGCCCTCGTTTCGGCCGTCACAATTATGGGCGGAATCTGGTACTTAAACAAACACGCTCAAGAGTCACCTGACTCTGGTTCACTGATCGAAGACTCTCCACTGTCTTTTTTGGTCACAGAACAACCGACAAGTAAAGGTCCTAGCTTCCATCCTTTGGACAAAGTCGTTTTGACCGTTAAAGGCAAGAAACAGACTCACTTTGTGATGCTAGAACTGGCAATTGAGACACGCCGTCCAGAGCGTATCAAAGAGATCGATGAATACATGCCTATGGTACAAAACTCTCTATTAAAACTGTTTAGCGACAAAACGTTTGATCAGTTACAGCAAGCGGGTGCCATCGATATTCTGCAAGACGAAGTGAAGCAAACGCTTCTACTCGCTTTTGCTAAAACAGACATCGTCCGAGAAATCGACGATGTTTTGTTGACTAAATATGTTGTGCAATAACGGTCGGGTAGACGACACTTGTTACCAAGTGCGGCCCCCCTAAGAACCCAGCGTGCAACTTTCACTGCACTAGGCTCA
>NZ_JAWPOP010000308.1:0-814 GCF_033344345.1 Vibrio sp. 1978 | reverse complement strand
TTCGCTATCACGACTGGCGCACGATCTGTTTTCTGCTTATAACGCAGCGCCACTGAATAGTGCTCCGGGTTGGTGACAATAACGTCTGCTTGAGGCACATCGGCCATCATCCGGCGTTGTGCCGCTTCCCTTTGCAGCATACGAATACGACCTTTCACCTCTGGCTTACCTTCGGTTTCTTTGTATTCGTCTTTCACTTCTTGCTTGGTCATCTTCAACTGATCGGCGTGCTGCCAAATCTGGAACGGTATATCGATGGCCACAACAATCAATAACGAGCAGCTGATCAACAAGATGAAGTTGAGCAAAATATCCAGCGCGTGAAAAATGTTCTGCGGGTAAACATCCATGCTAAGTTGGATCAAATCCGCTTGCGACGCTTGGATCAAATACATGGCAACACCTGTCACCAACACTACTTTCAAGATCGATTTGATCAGTTCAACCCAACTTTGCATCCCCACCATGCGTTTTAAACCGCTCAGAGGGTTCATTTTGGACAGCTTAGGCATTGCCGCTTCGGCAGAAAAGCTAATGCCCCCAACCCCTGCAGCACCAATCGTCGCCGCCACAAACAACGTGATAAGAATGAGAAACAGTGGAAAAAGCAAGTCTGTCATTGCGCCTAATGCGATATCAAACAGCTTTGTGGTATCAAAGATTTCGTCGCGTTTGAGGTCGAACAAACGACTCATAATGGAAAACAGCGAACGTGCGAGTGACTCGCCAAACCACATCAGAGCGATAGCACCCACAATCAGCACTGACGCCGATGCGAGCTCTTTTGAGCGTGCGACCTGCC
This sequence comes from Vibrio sp. 1978, assembly GCF_033344345.1. Taxonomy (NCBI): domain Bacteria; kingdom Pseudomonadati; phylum Pseudomonadota; class Gammaproteobacteria; order Vibrionales; family Vibrionaceae; genus Vibrio; species Vibrio sp. 1978. Next base: position 12 of record NZ_JAWPOP010000308.1, on the reverse strand, counting down.
CCTTTTCTCTGG
>NZ_JAWPOP010000307.1:0-815 GCF_033344345.1 Vibrio sp. 1978 | reverse complement strand
TCAGCAAGGTTATGTTTTGTCGAAGCAATGATGCGAACGTCTACATGCATTTCATCTTCTGCACCAACACGACGGAAGTTACCATCTTGTAGAAAACGAAGAAGTTTGATTTGCAGATGAGCACTCATCTCACCAATTTCATCAAGAAATACCGTACCACCATTTGCCTGTTCAAAAATACCTTTGTGGCCTTGTTCGTGATTGAATGAACCCGGCGCATGACCAAACAGCTCGGTTTCTGCAACGTCATCTGGCATGGATGCACAGCTCAACACAAGGAATGGTTTACTCGCACGGCTTGAACGACTATGACAGGCTTTTGCGAGCATTTCTTTGCCAGTACCTGTTTCACCTTCGATTAGTAGCGGTTGATCCAGAACAGAAAGCTTCTTAGCCTGATTAATCAATGCTTTATGGCGGTTTGATATTCCTACGAAGTGCTCAAAACCCAATGGATTATGCAACGGCAGTCTTTCTTCGATTTGCGTGCCGTGCTGGCTTGTTCGAATCGTCATCAAAGTGCTTGCAAGCGTAGAATTCTGCGCTTCGTCTCTGATATAGACAGGCATGAGCTCTAAGATGTAATCCAACCCATCAATGACTAGGTTTTCACGAGTACGAGCGTTCACTCCTTCAGACCAACGAGAGAAACGGACGCTTGGTAATAACGCACCAATCTGAGTGCCGATGACTTCTTGTTTATGTAAGCCGAGTAGCGACAAAGCAGACATGTTCGCCATATCGACAGCACCTTTGAGGTCGATTGCAAAAACCGGGTCCGGCAAATTATCAACCAACGAAAGCAGCTCAGTGTT
>NZ_JAWPOP010000306.1:0-815 GCF_033344345.1 Vibrio sp. 1978 | reverse complement strand
GTTGTGAAACCTGCATTAGGATGTACAGAACCCATTGCTGCTGCGTACGCGGCAGCAGTTGCTAGAAAAGAGTTGGGCACATCCGATATTGATGCGATAGAGGTGCGTGTTTCAGACAACCTATTTAAAAACTCGATGGGTGTTTTCGTACCCGGAACGGGAAAGATAGGCCTCAAAATTGCCGCCTCAGTTGGTGCATTAGCCGGTGACCCAACAGCAGAACTGGAAGTGTTGGCTCGGATTAATGAGCAGGATGTCGCTGCTGCGCAACAATTGATAGATGAAGAGCGGGTAACTGTAGCGCGCATGGATACGCAAGAATTCATTTATTGCAGCGTAACGCTCACTTCTGGTGACGATGTTGTTTCGGTCACGATCAGTGGCGGTCACACCAACATTATCCAGATCATGCGCAATGGCGACGTGATTTTTGATGCTCCACCGCAGCAACGCGTTGCAACCGCTTCTGTTTGTGAAGGTGTGGATATTTCGATCAAACAAATCTATGAGTTTTCCACTCAAGCGCCTTTTGAAGAGATCAAATTCATTCTCCAAGCTGCAGAGCTCAATACCTTGCTGGCTCAAGAAGGTATCGACCGAGGTTACGGCCTAGAAATTGGACGCACGCTAAAAGGCAACATCGAGCAAGGCTTATTGGGCAACGACTTAATGAGTCGTATACAGATGATGACATCCGCGGCGTCTGATGCTCGCATGGGAGGGGCGACGTTGCCAGCCATGAGCAATTTCGGCAGTGGGAACCAAGGTATTGCCGCGACAATGCCAGTTGTAGTTGCGGCAGAAGTATTCCAAAA
>NZ_JAWPOP010000305.1:0-816 GCF_033344345.1 Vibrio sp. 1978 | reverse complement strand
ACAATTTGCAGGTATTGATGCCATTTTCCAAGAACAAGACGGAGAGAAGCGTTCAATCATGTTGGTGCAAATGATCTCGAAGCGAGTACCAGTTAGCATTGATAACACCGATTTAGATTTAAAGTAGTCGCTTAATACTCATAACAACCAACACAAAAAAGAGGTGCGCACGCACCTCCTTTTGATCTTAACGTCAACAAGTTAAATAATTGGGCTGGATTGCTGCTCCAGCCCAACTCTGCTTAGTAAGCGTCGTTGTGAACGGTTTGCACTGCACGGCCTGAAGGGTCAACACAGTTCTTGAATGACTCATCCCACTCAATCGCTTTCGCTGATGAACACGCTACAGAAGGACCACCTGGTACACATTCTGCAGCTGATGGTAATGGGAACAACTCCTCAAAAATTTCGCGGTATACGTAACCTTCTTTAGTTGTTGGTGTGTTGTATGGGAAGCGGTACTGAGCCGTTTCCATCTGTTGATCGGTCACTTTCTCTTCTGCTACGGCCTTCAAAGTGTCAATCCAGCTGTAACCTACGCCATCAGAAAACTGCTCTTTTTGACGCCAAGCGATTGAGTCTGGTAAGTAATGCTCAAAACATTCGCGAAGAATGTGTTTTTCCATCTTACCGTTGCCACACATTTTGTCTGCAGGGTTTAAGCGCATTGCGACGTCAATAAACTCTTTATCCAAGAATGGTACACGGCCTTCAACGCCCCATGCCGCCAACGATTTGTTCGCACGGGCACAGTCAAACATGTTTAGAGCCAGCAGTTTACGAACCGTTTCTTCGTGGAACTCTTTTGCGTTTGGC
>NZ_JAWPOP010000304.1:0-816 GCF_033344345.1 Vibrio sp. 1978 | reverse complement strand
AAAAGCTGCGACGCTAACGTCTACTTGAGGACTTTCGATGTATTTTGCTAGACGGCTTGCAATATCAGAACGAATTTGTCGAACGTTTTTGCCTTCCACTTTTACAACGCCAATGTATGGGTAAAAAATGGTGCCGTCAGAATGCACCCAGTTCCCAGCTTCCGCAGAACTACGGTACGAACCCGCAGGAATAGTGAGCTCTGGATGATCCCAAATCGTGATGTTCAGAATATCACCGGGGCCAACCTCATACTCATATTTGGCTATTTCCACATCTAGCTCTGGGTTTGGTTTCGAGAAAGGCTCAATAGAGTTTAAAGAAGTGACTTGCTCTAAAGTTAGGGGATAAACGGTAACTTGAGACTCTATGTCACTGGATTCGGTAGTCATTACCGTTTTATCGCTGATAGAAAGATGGCTACCAGGAAGTGTACAGCCTGAAAGGACGATAGGAAGTACAGTTATCCCCAAAAATTTATTAAGTGTATTCATTGGTTTATAGCTACCGAAAGAAATTTGCCGACTGAAATTGAATCATTCTAGTTGAGCTGCATGTCATCAATATTGATGTTTTACTGCAGTTTAAGCCTGTAGAAAACGAGTCCATTCAGAATTATTTATGTAATAAGCACTCCAAATGGCTGCTTGCGACTTAGAGCTTTAGTTTTATTAATGAAGGTTGAAAACTGACCCACAAAAAATAGACAACTATTATCCATCTGGTTGCAATAAAGGCAACTAGATACTTAAAAAAATACTGACAAATATATGACAAAAATGTGTCTATCTAGAGTTATTGAGACGAATGCATGATTT
>NZ_JAWPOP010000303.1:0-817 GCF_033344345.1 Vibrio sp. 1978 | reverse complement strand
CTGGTCTATCGGTACACGCCAGACTCGTTGATTTCAGCCATAGACGACAATCTCAGCTCATCAGTCAATCAGTCACTCGGTTATGACGCGGTTGGCCGCATCACCTCTGCTGAGGGGATCTATGGCGTTTTGGGCTATGGCTATGACGCCACCGGCAACAGGACCTCGATCACGACCGATGGCCTGAGCCAAAGCTACACCATCAACTACATGAACAACTGGTTGGTGAAGGCCGGGCAAACCTCCAGAAGCTATGACGCCAATGGCAACCTGACGAAGCAGGGGGCGGATACCTTCACCTATGACAGCCAGAACCGGCTGGTGGCCGCAACGGTCGCGGGAGTGACTGTAAGCTACACATACAACCATCTGGATCAGCGTGTAACCAAGACCCTAAACGGGCATACCCGGCTGCTGGTTTACGACCTGGCAGGAAACCTCATCGAGGAGCTGGACGCGGCCACTGGAGACGTGCTGGCGGAGTACATCTGGCTCGATGGGACACCCTTGGGCTTTGTTCAGTCAGGACAGACCTACCAAGTCCACGTCGATCACCTGGGCACCCCGAAGGCACTGACCGACGTCAGCGGCCAAGTCGTTTGGAAGGCGAGCTACAGCCCGTTCGGTAAGGCCAGCATCATCATCCAGGGGCCAACCTTCAACCTGCGATTCCCAGGACAGTATTACGACGCGGAGACCGGGTTCCACTACAACTGGCGGCGTTACTACGACCCAGCGACCGGGCGGTAAATTTCCAGCGACCCTCTTGGCCTGATCGATGGAGTAAACACCTACGGGTATGTGCATGGAAACCCTA
>NZ_JAWPOP010000302.1:0-817 GCF_033344345.1 Vibrio sp. 1978 | reverse complement strand
AGCCCAACAAATGGCTCGCAACCGGCTGAGCCGGTCGCGCAGAAATAAGCGTTACAGCGAAATCGACTTCAGGTTACCTGAAGCCTTGCTACGACTGGATTGGAGCCCTGACCAAATCGTCGGATACTTAAGGATAAGAGGCTATCCGACAATGAGTCATGAGCTCATTTATCAGCATGTTTGGAACGACAAAACTCTCGGTGGAACCCTATGGAAACACCTACGCCAATCCACTAAGAAAAGGCGTAAGAGATACAACTCAAAAGACAGTCGAGGACGGCTGGCAAATAAGCGTCATATTACCGAAAGACCTGCAAAAGCTGAGCATCGAAAAGAGCCTGGTCATTGGGAAATTGATACCGTCGTTGGCCGCGGAACCAAACACTGTATCGTGACTTTAGTCGACAGAATGACTGGCTACACTTTTATTGGGCAAATGGACGATAGAACAAGCGAGTCGCTCAACGTAAGAATGAGCAAAATCATGACCCGCTCTGACTTACCTTTTAAAACGATAACTGCGGATAACGGCACTGAGTTTCATGGTTATGCACAATTAGAAAAACATCATAACTGTCTGTTTTACTTTGCAAATCCATACCACTCATGGGAACGAGGCACTAATGAAAACACCAATGGCTTGATACGACAATACTTACCGAAACGAACATCTATGTCACACGTGACACAGAAACTCTGCAATGAAATTGCACACAAATTAAATACGCGCCCACGTAAAAGACTTGGGTATAGAATACCACTGGAGTATATTCATGCGCATCTGTAGAAAGTGTCGCACTTCAAACTTGATACTAAG
>NZ_JAWPOP010000301.1:0-818 GCF_033344345.1 Vibrio sp. 1978 | reverse complement strand
ACGATCCTTATGGCGGCCAAGCCGATTTGAATAATCGCATATTGCGTCATGTATCGGATGCTTTTGTGGAAGATCCCCTTAGAGTACTTCGGGTCGCACGTTTTGCTGCAAAACTTGCCTCGCTGGGATTTACGGTAGCAAAAGAAACCATGCAACTCATGCGCGACATCGCAGACTCTGGTGAACTCAATACGCTAACCCCAGAACGCGTGTGGCAAGAGTGGCATAAATCGCTTTCAACGCCTCGTCCCGATGTGTTTTTATCAGTGTTGCGAGATTGCGGCGCGTTAGCCGTCGTGCTACCAGAAATCGATGCGTTATTTGGGGTGCCTCAACCTGAAAAATGGCACCCAGAGATCGATACGGGTATCCATACGTTGATGGTAGCAGAGCAAGCCGCAAAGCTGAGCACATCACTCCCTGTTAGATTTGCCGCACAGGTGCATGACTTAGGGAAAGGCGTGACACCAGAGAGCGAATGGCCAAGCCATAAAATGCATTGTCATACCGGTTTAAAGCTAATTAAAAAACTGTGCGAACGTGTACGTGTACCGAATGAATTTAAAGAGTTAGCGCTCATGGTCTGCGAGCAACACTCCAACATTCATCGCGCCGCAGAGTTAAAGCCGCAAACCATCATCAAAATCCTGAACAAGTTTGATGTATGGCGCAAGTCGGAGCGCCTAAAAGACATTCTAATTTGCTGCCAAGCGGATCACGCAGGCCGCAAAGGTTTAGAAGATCTACCGTATCCACAAGCGGATATTTTTATGCTGGCCTATCAAGCAGCGGCATCAGTAGATGTGCAAGCCATCATT
>NZ_JAWPOP010000300.1:0-818 GCF_033344345.1 Vibrio sp. 1978 | reverse complement strand
TCTTTCTGCACGAGTTTATGCTCAACGTAAGCGAAGCGTTGAATCATCGCGCCGCCAACATTTTTCCCTTGATGCCATTGTACGCACCCAGCTTTCTGGAAGGTTTTCCAACCGCGTTTCGCTTTCTCATTCAAAACATGCGTGTAACCCAATAAGTAGGCATCAAACGGCGCGCCTGGAGTTTCAAGCCCTTTCACAAACTCAACAATGGACGCTTTGATGTTGTCGATAGAAATTGGCAGGTTTCCAGCGCGTTTAAACAGCGCTTGATACTGCTCGTTGTTTTGAACGTAGCTTTCAATCTTCGGCCAGTTGGAATCCATTTCTAACGGGTCGTGAATTGGGCCATCCATTTGAGAGACTAACGTATTCGACGAGCCGTCCCATAACAGTCGGTAATTCAGTGACGCATTAAAAACCGTGATCGCGTTCCGTGTTCCTGCCCCTTTTACACCTGCTGCTACGGCTGTGTTTTGCGCGCCATTCGTTTGTAGATTGTGGCAACTTTCACAACTGACTTTACCATTCGATGACAGGTTGGGATCTCTAAATAAATGCCAACCAATCCGCGCTAACTTAACGTCGACGACCGGATCGCCCTCGATAGGCAAAACAAGTTCGACTTCTGCTTTTGCAACACTGACGGATGATGCGGTACAAACGAATAGCACGGCGGCACCCCATTTGATAGCTGTACTCAGCCTCATAACTTGAACTTCCTAGAACGCTCTAATTATGAACCTAGTTGCGAATGAGATTTTTTGCCATTTTCAGGCGAGAGTAAAAGGTATGATTTTGTTTCGTATAAAGCTCAAGAG
>NZ_JAWPOP010000299.1:0-821 GCF_033344345.1 Vibrio sp. 1978 | reverse complement strand
AAGGTTGGCGTATTGATTTACCTATTTTTGACAGTCGCGGCAATGGCGCAATCTACTCATTGGCACTACCTTATTATCCAAAACGTGGGGCACCACGCTTTAGTGATGTGGCTTTGAATGGAACAAAACTGCCTTCTAGTACGTTGGCTGACGTTAATGCCATGGCTCAGAATGATTTGAATGAACGCTTAACGACAATAGTGATTCGCCAAGCCATTCGCGTTGGGGCGAAAGACCGAATCAGAAAAGAAGCAGCGAAAAAAGGCGATGACGTGGGCAATATTCTTTTCAACGTTTGGAATACATTAACAGAACAACCAGATACTCGAAGCTGGCAAACGCTGCCAGCGCAAGTGAAGACGGCCTCACAAATTGTGAAGCCGGGTACACAGCAGCTAAATTTAGGCGATCAAGTCTATCAATTTGACGTACCAGCGCAGCAAACCACACTGGTGTGGGTTTCTCGTCAGGGAGCGCATTCGACGGTATGGCATAAACAATTAGGGAGATTGTAATGAGAGCATGGCTTATTGGCTTAGCAGTCATTATCGGTTTGGCAGGTTGTGCGGACAACACTGCTGGGATCCGAGTTGATGGCCAAACACAAAACGTATTTTTTAACGATAACGTATTGGGCAGCCGACTGTTGGTTGACAACATCACCACGACTTACGTCGATGATCGACCACGTGGTGTGGTGCAGTTAAGCAGTAACTACAAAGGTGACCAGCACATTCTTTATCGCTTCTACTGGTACGACAACAATGGTTTGGAAGTGAACACCAAACCGGGGCCTTGGCGCAAAATGATCGTGCGTGGAT
>NZ_JAWPOP010000002.1:82748-385698 GCF_033344345.1 Vibrio sp. 1978 | reverse complement strand
TGGTGATTTCTCCAATTGATTTTCCGGTGTAGCGGTTTCCGACGTCTCGGAAAACCAAGTAGTTCTCTCAAAGTTACTTTTATTAACGGCGCATACCCTGTTTTCTTTAGAGAAAATTTTAGATTTTTTTGAAAATAATTCGTTTGGAGGGGTAATCGTGACAAAGCGGATAAAAAAGCAAAAAAACTTTCATTTTTTGCTAAAGCTTCTTTTCGAATTGTCGATACAGGCAGGTTTTGCGTTAAATTCGGGCAAGGCCGTTCATCAGCCAAGCAAGGTCAATGCTAGGTTTGGCGCTTGTTTTGCTTGTGCCAGAATAGAAGTACTGACCTGTTGTAAAATCTGTTGCTTCACCATTTGCGTAGTTTCTTTGGCATAGTCAGTGTCTTGGATACGACTGTTGGAAGCGGCTAAGTTTTCGTGGATATTATCTAGATTATTGATCGCGTGATTAAAGCGGTTTTGATACGCGCCTAACTCCGCACGACTGCCATCTACCGTTTTCAAAGCATCATCTAAAATACCGACCGCCATCTGAGCGCCACCGACCGTGCTAATATCAATACTATCTACCGTTCTATTTACGGTGACATACTTGCCAAGTTCTAACTCATCAGCCAGGCCACCACTGAAGGTTGGTCCAGGGTATTTTATGGCGTCCTTGTGGGACATGAGTAACTGCAGTTGCCCCTCTTCATTAACAGACGCTTTCACTTTATCGGTTTGCCCATTAATGTAAGTCGCGAGTTCTTCTATATCATCGCCAGCTTTAGCTTCAATACGGATCTCCTGCTCTTCAAAATTGTTATCACGGTAGCTGATAACAATTTCATTATTTCCGTTTTGAACCGTCCAATCTGAACTGACTCTTTGATATGAGCTCATTGAAAAGCTACCTAAAGATTCCGGCTGCATGGTCCGCAGGCCAATTTGTACCGCTTCACCAGCCGTTGCACCGATTTGAAAAGACGATGTACCGAATGTGCCATTCAGCAATTTACGTCCGCCAAAGGAGGTCGTTTCTGCAATACGACTTAACTCATCATTTAAAGCAGAGACTTCTTCTTGCAGTGCATTGCGCTCCGCTTTGCTGTTTGAACCATTGGCTGACTGTAGCGACAAATCACGCATACGTTGCATGATATTGGTCACCTCATTCATCGCGCCTTCCGCAGTTTGCATGATGGAAATGCCGTCATTCGCGTTACGTACCGCGACATCCAAACCACGCATTTGTGATTGCAAGCGGTTGGAGATTTGCAGACCCGCAGCGTCATCCTTTGCGCTATTAATACGCTTCCCTGAAGACAAACGCTCCATGGATTGGTTCAGCATATCCGTTGCACTGGTCAAATGACGCTGTGCGACAAGTGCTGCTACATTGGTATTAACGGTGATCGCCACGAATAAAGAGTCCTAAAATTAAGGCTTTGAGTACTTATCGACCAAGTAACAGAAAAGTTTAGTGTTTTTTGAAAAGAGATTGGAATAGAAATAGAAAACAAAAGCCCTCCAATTGGAGGGCTTAAGAAATAAAGTCTGAGAACTTACTTGATGGCTAGCTCTGCGAGCATTTCTTGTGAAGGAGCGAAGAAGTACGCACCAGTTACCGCTTTTGTGAAACGAAGCATTTGGTCTGTTTTACCATCTGTCACGCCGTACATACTTTCTAGCATCACTTTAATGTTATGAAGTGTATTGCAGTAAGAAATAAACAGCAGGCCATGAGGCCCTGTTACCGTCCCGTATGGTAAGCTGTGGCGAACAATCTTCAAACCTTTACCTTCTTCTTTGATATCAACTCGACCAACGTGTGATGCAGCAGGAACGTCTTCTAGCTCGATAGAGTCTGGCTTGGTACGACCAATCACTTTTTCTTGCGCTTTGACATTCAATCGATTCCAAGCGGCAAGGTTATGTTCAAAGCGCTGAGCCATAACATAACTGCCTCCAGCAAATGGGCCCTCTTTTACTAGAGCCACATCAGCGCGAGCCTCCCCTTTCGGGTTTTCTGTGCCATCAATGAAGTCTGTCATATCACGAGCATCAAGGTAACGGTACCCATATGTTTCGTCCACAATGGTGACATCTTGTGCCGTCTCTTCTAGGAACTTACGCAACACGTAAAAATGCAAGTCGTGACGAGTCGAGTGACAGTGAATCAGCACATCTATGTCTGTTGCTGGAGCAACGATGTCACCTTCGCCAAGTTGAGTAAAATCAATAAGCTCTTCTGGCGCGTCTACATTAAGGTGTTCCCAAAACGATTTTGTGAATGCGATAGAAAGCGTCAGCGCTGCACCCGGCTGGGTAATGTTTAACTCTTCCACCAACTTTGGCAGTGCTTTCAGTTTTTCTAATACGTTTTCACGGTTTTGGTTCACTTTGAGTTGAGTGTACAGTGCAAATGGCCCGGCTTCTGGCACGATCGCCGTTTGAGCTTGTGACATTGAGGTTTCCTCTATTACTTTGCCCCAGAGTGGGAAGTTATTGTTTTTAATTCTTTGAATGCTGCTGTTCATCGTGCGCCAATTGTGGCACATGAAAACAGTCTTTTACCCATCTTCCATTTAGAAGATAGATCATAAACCAAGCTAATAAGGTAATGGTAAGGGCGTTTGCCCAATTAAACACTCCATGTTCTAGGTACACATGATACATGGTCTGAGCAAGTTGAATACCGCACAAGATCAAAGTGATCTCGCGACCATAGCGAGTAATTCTGTTTACCCATCCTCTGTCGGGATGACGAAGCCCCATTAACCACATAAGAAGCAAACTTGGAATGCCCATCGCCAAACCTAAATACAACGTACTTGAATCTGGGTAAACAATAGCGAGTAGCTTACTGCCACTATCACGACTTACACCAGCCATGGCAAACACCACCCATGAACGCACAAGAAACATCCATCCCACCCATAAAATGATCGGCGCCTTTAAAAATCCATGAGCGTCATATTGGTCAAACGAATAGCGCACAACATCTTCTTCTTTATGTGATAAAAACGTCACTTTAACCTATCGTTTCAGAGTTGCAAGCCAACAAAGATGAGAACTGAAGTTCATTTCAGCACCTTACACAGGTAAACTAAACAAAGATTTACAGCGACGTTGATGAGAAACATGAAAAAAAGAACTCCTGCCACCCCTGTGCCTTCTCAAGAAACACAAGCCGAAGCGATGAGAATTGCTAAATCCACGCAAAAGCCCGGTCAAACCAAAGAGCAAACCAAGCTCATCGCTCAAGGTATCGAAAAAGGCATCGCGCAATACAAGAAACAACAAAAAGAGCGCAACCGCCAAGCCGATAAAGCGAAGAAAAAACAGCAACGTGAAAAACAACGTCAGCATGAAGAGATTATCGAACAAGACAATATCACCGACGATGCGCCAAACCATTCATCAAGCAAACTGCCTTGGACACTACTTGCCCTGAGCTGGATTGGCTTTGCTGCTTACATAGTATTGGGGAAATAGCTAATGAAACGCCTGTTACTTGGACTTTTTGTCGTGCTTCTAACGGGTTGCACGATGCCATCTCACCTTACTCATGCTCAAAGTCAAGATGTTCATATTCGCATTGACGCGCAATTCGACCCTGAGCGATGCGAATACAAAGGCGAAGTCACCGGAAGTGAAGGCCATTGGTATAACTACATTTTCATGACTAATGACGCGATGATGCAAGGCGCGATGAACGATTTAAAAAACAATGCAGCGGCTATCGATGCGGACACCGTTTTTATGGTTTCCCCACAAGATTTTATCACTTCATTTAGCGTACTGGGTTCCGCCTACCGCTGCAATGGATGAGGCCTGAATATGAAAAAAGCCAGCAATTGCTGGCTTATGCACGAAATCCAAGACTGCTAGCGATATCTCTCTCCCGCTCTAGAACCCATTGGCTATCAAAAGGCCCCCAATCTGAAAGTTGATAATAGCCGTCATTATGACGTCGGCCATCTTGAACGAATATGAGTTCAATGCCGATCCCAGGTAACGCCTTGAGTACATCTTGAATAGTACGACGAGGCCACCCCGTTTTTTCGATCAACTTTGGCACATTCGGCCTTTCTAGGTTTTCCACCAACAAGGCCAAATATAGCCGCCTTGCAAAAACAGGACTCAATTCCATTGACACCTCCTAAAATTGTGCTGATTCATTATTTCGTTTTTGCTCAGCGAGGTGTTGCGTTTGATCAATAACTCGACTTTTCCATTTGATTTAGACGAATTTTTATTCGATTTATAGCGCATTCATCGTAAATAAGTTATGTGACATTAGTTATCTCAATCTATCTGAAAATATTTTCCACCGCATTTTGTCAGTTTGATTGCTTCTTGATAGGATGCTTTAACAGCCCAAATCACTTAAGTGCGTCTTAACCGCGCCAGTGAAAAATAGAACAAAGAAAAAGGAAACACTATGTCGATTACCATGTTTGGTATTCCCAACTGCGATACGATCAAAAAAGCCAAGAAATGGTTAGAAGCCGAGGATATTGCTTACGACTTCCATGACTACCGTAAGCAAGGCATTGATGCAGAAATGGTAAGTGAATTTTGTCGCGCTTTAGGTTGGGAACAGGTGCTCAATAAACGTGGCACAACCTACCGCCAATTAGCGCAAGAGCAGAAAGACACACTTAACGAGGAAAACGCCATCGCTCTTTTGGTAGAAAACCCTGCGATGATTAAACGCCCAATTTTAAAAGTGAATGATCAACTTCATATCGGTTTTAAAGCTGATCAATACGCTAGCATTTTCAACTCTTAAATAAAGGAATACTCAAGGATGACAGACAGTCCAGTATTGGCACTTGCTAAAGATCTGATCAGTAGACAGTCCGTAACGCCGGAAGACGCAGGTTGTCAGGATTTGATGATCGAGCGCTTAAAAGCACTCGGGTTTGAAATTGAAGTGATGGTATTTGAAGACACCACGAACTTCTGGGCTCGACGTGGTTCAGAAGCGCCGCTATTTGCGTTTGCTGGCCACACCGATGTGGTACCAGCTGGCAAATTGGAACACTGGAATACACATCCGTTTGAACCGACCATTATTGATGGTTACTTGCATGGCCGCGGCGCAGCTGACATGAAAGGGTCACTCGCCGCTATGGTTGCTGCAGTTGAACGCTTTATCGCCGAAAACCCAGATCACAAAGGCTCAATTGGCTTCTTAATTACGTCGGATGAAGAAGGGCCATTTATCAACGGTACCGTCCGCGTTGTAGAAACGTTGATGGAACGTGGTGAGAACATCGATATGTGTATTGTTGGTGAACCATCCAGCACCGACGTGGTTGGCGATGTAGTGAAAAATGGACGCCGTGGATCCATCACTGGTGATTTAACGGTAAAAGGAACACAAGGCCACGTGGCCTACCCTCACCTAGCCAGCAATCCAGTGCACGAGTCTCTACTCGCGATTCATGAACTCGCGACGACAGAATGGGACAAAGGGAATGATTACTTCCCACCGACTAGTTTCCAGATCCCGAATGTATCGGCTGGCACTGGTGCGTCTAACGTTATTCCTGGCGAGTTCCATGTTCAGTTCAACCTACGTTTTAGTACTGAGCTTAACAATGACGCAATTGTTCAGCGTGTTACCGAAACATTGGACAAGCATGAGCTGGACTACGACCTAAAATGGACATTCAACGGTGACCCATTCCTGACCGATACGGGCGCACTGCTAGACGCGGTTGTAGCTGCTGTGGCTGAAGTCAATGATACGAAGCCAGCGCTACTTACAACTGGCGGTACGTCTGATGGTCGTTTTATTGCTCGAATGGGAGGTCAAGTCGTAGAGTTAGGCCCTGTTAACGCTACGATTCATAAAGTGAACGAGTGTGTGAAAGTCGACGATCTTGAAAAGTTGACGGACATGTACGAAAACACGTTGAAACACCTATTGGCGAAGTAATCAGCGAGAACACAATGACACCAGAGCAACTCACCGGAATCACTGATTCCCATCTTCAATCCACACTAGTGGGGCAAAAGGCATTTATGCTTCACCCTAAAGTAGTCAATGACTTATTGAAGATGATTAATGCCGCAACCGAAGCAGGTTTCAAAATGGAAATCGCCAGTGGTTTTCGTGACTTTAATCGCCAAAAAGCCATCTGGAACGGGAAGTTTTCTGGTGAGTTGCCAATTCTCGACATAAACTCCCGCCCTTTGAATAAAGCAGAGTTAAATGACGAAGAGAAATTGATGGCCATTTTGCGCTGGTCGGCATTGCCCGGAGGAAGTCGTCATCATTGGGGTTGTGATTTTGATGTCTATGCGCGCAATTTATTGCCTGCTGACACCAAACTCAAGTTGGAACCTTGGGAGTATCTTGAAGGCCACCAACAAGCGTTCTACCAATGGTTAAAAGCCAACCTTGGTCGGTTCGGTTTCTTCTTCCCTTATCAGCATGATTTAGGTGGCGTTTCGATTGAGCCTTGGCACATTAGTCACCGCGCTGTCGGGCAGCAATGCCTCGAGCAGTTGACGCTTGATGTACTCAGAAGCCAGTTGATTAAACAAAATCAGACCGACAACATTGCAGGGATTGACGTCATACTGAATAATTTGGATAACGTCGTTGCCAAATTTATTCACAATATCACGCCGCCGGAGGCTCTATGATAGAAATACTAACCAATCCTTGGGTCATTATTATTGTAGTGTTGAGCGTGGTCATTGGTAATATTGCCGCACTCAAATATACCGCAAAAATGAAGTTTGGTCAGATGGATAAAAGCCGTAAGAACGATTTAGATAAGCTGAACACATTGGATAAACAGCGCTACGCTGAAGAAGATAAAAACAAAAACGAGCCTCGTTAGTTACTCACCAGCTTCATCTCGACACATTTAATCTAAACATCAAAAAAGGGACCACTAGGTCCCTTTTCTATCATTAAGTAAACACGCCGCGTTAAGCTCGCTTTGTTTACTGCTTCACTGTTGCAGCCAATACAGGCGCTAGTGATTTCAAAAACTCTTCTTCTACTGGCTTGCCAGAGGAGTCGGTGATATTGATAGACGTACGGTTGCCTAAATCACCAAGTAAGAATGTGTACTTACCAGCGGCTAACTCCACTGGTTTAACGCCGATATCGTTCCAGAATTCATCATCCGGAGATGCATATTTCGCAGTGATTGTGCCCTGAGACTGGCTACGCTCTTCAATCTTAAAGCCCATCTTAGGTAGAATATTAGGCAGACGTTGCCAAAGCATGTTGTATTGCGCACGCGCGATAATCACAGGAAGTCCGCTGCGGTCTTTACCCATTGTGATTGGGATCTGTTTAACCAACTCTTGCGCTTTACGCTGTGCTTCTTCACGCACTTCTTGATCGTAGCGAGCGGTGACCAAGTTCGTCATGAACACATTGTAGCGCTCACGGTTGGTCGCCGTTACTTCTTTCACTTGATTGCCTTCACGCCAGTCAATAAGGCTCACCTTAAAGCCGTGTCGACCATTTGCTTCAGCGCGTACGATTTCATATCGGCTGCCAATTTCTAGCTCTTCATCTGGCGAATCCCAAGTCACCCATCCTGTCTCGATGCGAGAGTCTGTTTGGCTTTCAACTGGAATCTCGTTGGCCGCGACCATGTTTTGCACCGTTTGCCAAACTTTATCTAGTTCATCTTTACGAAGTAGCCAAAGTGTCACTTCACCATCACTACTGCGGTCTAGACGTGCACCGGGAATAAGCTCTAGGACTTGTTGAGGTGGACGAATGTCGACATCTTTACCTACACCACCAGCGTAGTTACCCTGAGGGATCTCGTAGTTAGGGTAAAACTGAGGCTGTGCACCCTGTGGGACATTCCACTCACCCAAATTTGGGGAGTTCAAATACTCGAAGTCATCTTTTGCTTGACGACGTTGATTGGCACCACCTGAACAGGCAGTCAATACGAATACAGCTAATGAACTTAACACTAACTGGCTTGAAAGCTTCATCTATACTCCTAAAACACCGAGGGCGCTTTGGCCCCCAGTATGAACTTCAATCCTAGTAACTCAATCTTAATAGCTCAATCTTAATAAATATGGGCGTCTGTTAGCGCCTGCTCGACGATCGGCTGCGATTTTTCAGAAAGCGTAGTTAAAGGAAGACGCAAACCACCTTCTTCAATCAAACCAAGCTTTTGCGCTGCCCATTTTACTGGGATAGGGCTTGCTTCGATGAAAAGGTTTTTGTGTAGAGTCATCAAGCGTTGGTTAATCGCTTCTGCTTCTTCGTACTTACCTTCACTTGCCAAATGGAACATGTCTGCCATGTCTTTAGCTGCAATATTGTTCGTTACCGAGATAACACCATTGCCGCCAAGTTTCACAAAATCCAGCCCTGTCGCATCATCGCCACTTAGTAAGATAAAATCTTCGCCACAAAGTTCACGATGAATTGCAATTCGTTCCAAATCGCCCGTTGCATCTTTTAGAGCCACGATATTATCAAGCTTTGACAAGCGTGCCACTGTTTCTGGCTGCATATCAACAGCAGTACGGCCTGGTACGTTGTACAAAATTAGAGGCACGTCACTCGCTTCGGCAATTGCCTTGTAATGTAAAAACAAACCCTCTTGAGTTGGTTTGTTGTAATACGGTGTCACACTCAGGAAGCCAGCAATACCAGAATCAGCCAGTAATTTGCTAAATGTTACTGCCTCATGGGTTGCATTTGCACCCGTGCCAGCAATCACAGGGATGCGACCGTCGGCAAACTCAACAGTTTTATTAACGACCTTCACATGCTCTTCAATGGTCAGTGTCGCTGACTCACCTGTTGTGCCTACTGCCACAATACCGTCTGTACCCGCTTCAACGTGGTACTCTACTAGCTTTTGCAGACCGTCAAAGTCTACTTCGCCATCTGCTTTGAATGGCGTAATCAGCGCTACGATACTTCCTGAAAACATGTTTATCTCCCTCATTTAACTCTTTCTGCATGGTACTGTAATGCGATTGAAAAACACAAGAGCGTAAACTCGCTTACAAAGTACAAATGAATGAATAATTATCAGTTGTTAGAGGTCTAGCAACTTAATTGCTCTATTTGGTTTGATTAACGGCAATATTGATAATCGTGTTGGGCTTTCGAGTGACTTTAGAATCTATCAGTGATTTGGAAAATACTGAAGAGCACAAGCAAGGAAAATATACTCTTTGGTCTTGTTAGCCAAGTCAGATCTAAGTGAATAAAACGGCCAGACAATAGGCAAGCACATCATGCAAACGTTTTGTTTATCCTATAGCCTGCATTTACTGTTTATTTCCCACCACTCCCCTCAAGCTCCGACTGCTTTTTTATGGACTAAAAAAGAACTGGCTCGATATTTCTTCGCAATATCTGTGCTAACATCTCTCTATTGAAGAAAGGACAAGAAGCTCATTTATGAAGCAACATCTGGTACTTACAGCAGTTGGAACGGACCGTCCAGGCATTTGTAACCAAGTCGTACAGCTCGTTACTCAAGCTGGTTGTAACATAGTCGATAGCCGTATCGCTATCTTTGGCAGCGAATTTACGCTGATCATGCTCCTGACTGGGAACGCCAGCAGCGTGACTCGAGTTGAAACACA
This sequence comes from Vibrio sp. 1978, assembly GCF_033344345.1. Classification (NCBI taxonomy): domain Bacteria; kingdom Pseudomonadati; phylum Pseudomonadota; class Gammaproteobacteria; order Vibrionales; family Vibrionaceae; genus Vibrio; species Vibrio sp. 1978. The sequence goes on along the minus strand of NZ_JAWPOP010000002.1, from coordinate 376,101 downwards.
ATTGCCCCTGCTTGGCCAAGAACATGACCTTATTACGATCATGAAACGCACAGCGGCGCACGAACTGCTCGATAACAGCTACACCATGGAAGTGTTTATTGAGTCTGAAGACCGCCCTGGGTTAACTGAAAAATTTACTAAGTTCTTCGCTGATCAGCAGATTGGTTTAGACTCTCTTAGCGCGCAAACCATCAGCAAGTCGAAAATTCAACTCGATTCTGACCAGTTTCACATTGCGATTACTGCATCTGTAAGCGCGGATTTTAATTTGATGCAGTTACAAGAAGACTTCGATGAACTTTGTAAGTCGCTCAACGTACAAGGTTCTCTGAATTTCATTAAAAACACACTATAAAGTAAAGGAAATCAAAATGAATACGCTGACAGCAGGCTCGCCAGCGCCAGCCTTCTCTTTGCTCGACCAAGACGGAAATACCGTTTCTCTTGAAGACTTTAAAGGCAAGAAAGTACTTTTCTACTTTTACCCTAAGGCGATGACGCCGGGTTGTACTACACAAGCAAAAGGCCTTCGTGACATCAAAGCTGAACTCGATGCACATAACGTGGTGGTACTCGGCGTAAGCATCGACCCTGTAAAGCGTCTAGGCAAGTTCATCGAGCGCGATGATTTAAACTTCACTCTGCTTTCTGATGAAGACCATGCCGTTGCTGACCAGTTCGGCGTTTGGGGCGAAAAGAAATTCATGGGCAAAGTATACGACGGTCTTCACCGCATTAGCTTTCTGATCAATGAAGAAGGCGTGATCGAACATGTGTTCAACAAGTTCAAAACCAAAGATCACCACGAAGTCGTATTAAACTACTTAAACGAAAACGCTTAAACGCTATTGTTTTTCTACAAACAAAAAGCCCAGCAAACTGCTGGGCTTTCTTGTAACCATCGTACCTTTGGTAACAACTACTCTTGTTCGACAGGTTCGTTTTCTTCCGTGCTTGGTAATGCATGCCATACGGCTTTGACTAATGTCGCTAAAGGAATGGCGAAGAACACCCCCCAAAAACCCCACAGCCCACCAAAGACTAATACAGCCACAATGATAGCAACTGGGTGTAAGTTTACTGCCTCGGAAAACAGAACAGGAACCAACACATTACCATCCAGCGCCTGGATAATACCGTAAGCAAGCAACAACCAATAAAACGGAGGCGTTAAACCCCATTGGAACAAACCAACGATAGCAACAGGTACAGTAACAGCCGCCGCACCGATATAAGGAATCAAAACCGACAGACCAACAGCTACGGCAAGCAACGCCGAGTAACGAAGATCTAAAAGGGCAAAAGTCACGTAGCTCACACCGCCCACGATTAAAATCTCTAACACTTTACCGCGAATGTAATTTGATATCTGCTCGTTCATTTCATGCCAAACTTTATTCGCCAATTTACGGTTTTTCGGCAGAATACCACTTGCGATTCGCAGCATTTCTTCTTTGTCTTTAAGCAAAAAGAAGATAAGGAGTGGCACTAAGATCAAATATACCGCTAGCGTTGCAATGCTAACTAATGAAGCAAGCGACCCTTTGACGACACTTTCACCCAGCCCCAGTGCTTGGTTTTTGGCGTTCGTCACCACGGTTTCTACTATTTCTAAATTGGCTAGTTCAGGATGGCGCTCTGGCAATGTGACAATAAACTTTTGTAGCCCGTTGTACATGTTCGGAATATCGTTAATTAGATTACCGACCTGAGTCCAAATCGTCGGAACCAAGCCAAACAACGCAATTAACATTAACCCGACAAAGACCAAGATCACGATAATAACCGACAAAGTGCGCGGCACGCCCATACGACACATTTTGACAACTGGCCATTCAAGTAGATAAGCCAAAACGATCGCGACAAGTAATGGCGCAATCAAGTGTCCAAAGAAGTAAATGGTGATAAAGCCAAACAGCAAGATCGCGACGAGACTTACTGCGTGAGGGTCAGAGAAACGTCGTTTATACCAACGACTAACCATTTCAAACATCTTATGCGGATTCCTTATTGAAGACAGTCAATGTGTAGTGCTCTGATGTAGATTGGCAATCAACCGAGTACCCTTGGGCACTAAGATAGTTCACAATGTCTCGTTTAGAGCTGTTGTCCACCACTTGAATGACAAGTTGATGATACTGCTTTGCTTCTCCTTGAAAGACCTCAGCAGCATGACGCTTTGCAAGTAACAGTGCCATAGGACAACGTTGCTCACGCAAATCAAGTAACATGGATTCCATTGTATTGCTCTGCACTTATGATAGGGTTGTATTGTAACGGCTTTTTGAGCTGGTGCTAGCACTTCTGACATGATTTAACCACATGCTGAAATAGCTCGGATATAAAATAATTTACGAAACCAATTCATTTATTTCCGGTCTTACTGTTAGCTTATATCCTCACGGATAACCAAAACGTATGTGGCGCTGTTAATGGGCTCTCGACCTGTAACCACATGCTTATGTATTTTGGAGAACCTTTTAAACGTATGTTAAAACGCACTCGCTCGCTAGTTTGCTTATGTCTTGCTGCTGCCATCAGTTCGCCGACAACTTATGCCAATAGCATTGACTTGCCAGACATTGGCACAGCTGCTGGTGGCACGCTTTCAATAGACCAAGAGTTGATTTATGGCGACGCCTATATGCGTATGCTCAGAGCCAGTAAACCTATCGTTAATGACCCTGTCATCAATGAATATATTGACTCTCTTGGGCACAAATTAGTGGCCAATGCGAATGATGTAAAAACGCCGTTCCACTTCTTTATGATTCGCGACCGTAATATCAACGCGTTCGCGTTTTTTGGTGGCTATGTAGCGCTGCATTCTGGGTTGTTTCTTCATGCTCGTTCAGAAAGTGAGCTGGCCTCTGTTGTCGCTCACGAGATAGCGCACGTCACACAACGTCATCTTGCTCGGAGTATGGAAGAACAAGCACGCCGCTCTCCGGCCACATTAGCCGCACTTGCGGGGGCACTACTGCTTTCAATTGCCTCACCCGAAGCGGGGATGGCTGCAATTACAGCAGCAACCGCGGGCAACATGCAAAGTCAAATCAACTACACTCGTGCAAACGAAAAAGAAGCGGATCGCTTTGGTATTTCGACACTAGCAAAAGCCGGTTTTGATGTTCAAGCAATGCCAAGGTTTTTTGGCCGTCTTGCTGATGAGTATCGTTATGCGAGTAAACCGCCACCAATGCTCCTGACTCACCCTCTGCCTGAAGATCGAATTACCGATAGCCGTGCGCGAGCAAGAACCTATCCTCCAATGCGTGTTGTGCCTTCAATAGACTATCATCTAGCTCGCGCGCGCATTGTGGCTCGTTACGCTGGCATTGATGGACAAGCCGCCCTGAGCTGGTTTGAGAGAACCCAAAAGAAAGCCTCTGCGGACATTACACCTGCTTTTGATTATGGTCGAGCACTCGTGCATTTAGACAATAAACGCTTATCTCAAGCGGAACCAATTTTGAAAAAGTTACTGGAACAAGACCCAAGTAACCCGTTTTACTTGGACGCTATGACGGATTTATACATCGAGAAGAAGCAGCCAGAAAAAGCAACCGAGATGCTCCGCAAAGCGTTATCTCGTAACCCTCAAAATAAAGTATTGACCATTAACTACGCCAATGCGCTACTTGAGGACAATAAAAACGATCAAGCCACGCGAGTTCTTCAAAGATACACTCATGACTATCCTGAAGATACAAATGGCTGGCACCTAATATCGAAGAGCTACCACGCGCTGGGGCGTAGCGATGAAGAGTTGGCTGCTCGAGCAGAAATTTTGGCATTGCGAGCAAATTGGAATAAAGCGATTCAATATTATAGTGAAGCAAGTAAAATGGCCAAGTTGGGCAGCTTAGAGCAAGCGCGATACGATGCCCGTATCGACCAACTCATGATCCAAAGAGATCGATTCATGGCATTACAATAACGAAATGGAGAAAACCATGTCAGTCGTGATTTATCACAACCCTCGTTGCTCAAAGAGCCGTCAAACACTTGAACTGCTTGAGCAAAATGGTGTTACACCGGAAGTCGTCAAATACCTAGACACACCACTTAACGTGGATGAACTAAAAGCGCTGTACGCCCAGCTTGGCTTTTCATCTGTACGTGAAATGATGCGCACTAAAGAAAGTGAATATAAAGAGCTTGGCTTAGGCGAAGACTCCGTCAGCGATGAGCAATTATTCGAAGCAATGGCGAAAAATCCAAAGTTGTTTGAGCGTCCGGTAGTCGTTGCTAACGGCAAAGCAAAAATTGGTCGCCCACCAGAGCTAGTGTTGGATATTTTATAAATGGATTGCCAGATCCTTATTTTGTATTTCAGCCGTCATGGCTCGACAAAACAACTGGCAAGACAAATAGCAAGAGGAGTCGAATCGACTCCTCAATGCCATGCAATTTTGCGTACAGTTGAAGAACTGTCACCTCACTCACACTCCCCTTCTGATCCAATTGTTACTCTAGAGGAACTAAAAACGTGCGACGGTCTAGCGTTTGGCAGTCCCGTCTGGTTTGGCAACATGGCTGCGCCTTTAAAGCACTTCTGGGATCAGACTACATCTTTATGGGTCAGTGGTGACTTAATCGATAAGCCTGCTTGTGTCTTTACCTCTTCGTCCTCAATGCATGGTGGTCAAGAAACAACGTTACAAAGCATGATGACCCCTTTATTGCATCATGGGATGATGGTTTTGGGCATTCCTTATTCCGAGCCAGAGTTACACACTACGCAGTCCGGAGGCACTCCGTATGGCGCCAGCAGTGTAGGCCATGAGGCAACCCTAAGCAGTGAAGAGATTCGCCTGGCACAACAATTAGGCAAAAGGCTGGCAACTGCAGCGTTAAAACTAAAAGTCTGTTAGTAAAATCAAGGATAGTTAATCGATGTCTGACTCTTTAGACCAAACACCACTCGGTACACAGGCTAAAACCTATCGTTACCTGGCTTTATTTGGCAACTTAGCCTTATTAGCCTGGGTCGCTATTTGGCAGCTTGCGTTATCCCCTCACCCTCACCTCAGCAGCACAACACTTGCTATTGCTTGGTGTATTCCGCTACTACTTCCGTTGCCTGGTATTTTAGCTGGTAAGCCTTACACTCATGCTTGGGCTAACTTTGTTCTTATGCTGTATTTCTTGCATGCGCTGACCATCCTCTATGTGGATGGGGGTGAACGCTGGCTTGCGGCAGTGGAACTGATACTGACTTCACTCGGTTTCGCTGGCAATATTTTGTTTGCTAGAGCGAGAGGCAAAGAGCTAGGCCTTAAGTTGAAACGCCTCTCTCAAGTAGAAAAAGAAGAAAAAGCGAAATTCAATAAATAACGCCAATCGCAGTCAATCACTGATCATTGGTTCGAATACGAATTTAGAAAACAAAAAGAGTCGCTATTGCGACTCTTTTTTATGCTTACCACATTGGTGTTTGACCCTTGCGTTTCACGCCTGGAACGCTACCAAGGCGATTACGATGCCGAGCGCCACTCGTAGATCAAGTCATACTGTTCTCGGACAGGCTCCACAATCATCGGCTGAGTTGGTTGTGTTTCGTCACTTGCTTCTGCCACAACATTTACTGGTACTTCAGGCTGCGCTTCTTTTGGCGTCGCGGCGTCTTTTGCTTCATTACTCTGAACCAATGGCTCTTCTTCTTGAGTTGAAGCTGGGGCATCAACTTCACCTATAGGATCTTCAAAAACCATTAATTGAGAAATAGAAGAAGCTTCTTTCTCAAAAGCTTGTTGTGATGCCAAAAGGTGGATGTTGAGCGTTAACTCGTCCCCTTGAACACGCTTAATCTCTGTACCCGCAACCGAATTAAGTTGTTTTAGCGCATTCTCTAAACGGAAGAAGTCCGTGGCAGAGGTTACATTAAGGACTTTCACTGCTAGCGCCTTTGAAGACTTTCCTGAAACCACAACTGCACTCTTACTTGCATAGTAGTCTGCGATGCCATCCACCATTTCTGCAATAGCATTAGCACCTGATGCAGACCCGCTACGCGGAGAACGTTGCGCTTCTACAATTCTCGTTGGCGACTGGTCGTAGAGTGTCCAACGAATTTGTTCACCTTGAGCTCGTACAACCAAAACGGCGTCAGCTGGGTAGCGCTGGCTGGCTTGACCAATTGGCTCAATAAAGCCGCCCCAAAGATCAGAGACATTAACACCGGTTACATCATCAAAGTCCCCAACCGGGATAGTGATTGGTAGGCCTCTTAATTTCGCTGCGCTACGAAGTGCTGCAACATTTGAAGATTCAGAGTGCTCCCACGCGATGTTACGATCGTAACCCTGTTCTTCAACCATCCAAACTAAAATATTGGCACGATTTGGCGACCAAGATGGCAATTGTGCTTGTGTTAAAAGAGAGCTGATTTGGTCGTTGTTAAACAACATTTTTAGGCTCGCTTTTCCATCAACCTGCCCATAGCTCAGTTGAGAAATGTAACGCGCACTTGAGCTAAGTGCCTTTTTAATCACTGGATTGCTTAAAGAGGATTGAGAACCGGTCGCTCGAACAATCACATCCTGCATACCTTGTTGACGAGCCAAAGACTCACCGTCGTTCTGCTCACTGTCGATAACCACTTCGGCACGATAGATATCCACCTGAGTTAATGCATATACTGGTAGGGACAACCAACCTATCAGTAAGAGAGCTAAATAGCGCATAGTTTTTATAATCCTCTGAACAAGAACCCGAATAATAAGCAACTATCAAATCTTGAGCAAGGTAAGTACTGAGTAAATTGTCTGTATTATGACCAGCTTTGTTAACTCGGGCCTCAACCAGCGCTTCAGTGCTATTTTTTATAATAAACTCATTGCTTATTAAGCTATCTCAACAAGTTAGGCTGTCCATTTTTCATCTTCACGCAAGACACGTAAAAGAGGACAATTTGCAAGCAAGCAACTCTCAAAAGTGCTATTTATGGGAAAAATTCAATCGAAAGTTTGATCTATGCAACATTGCAAACGATTGCAGGATGATAGTATTCGCCGGATTTGTCTGCGTATCTTGAAAATAGGGAATTATTATGAAAAACGCGTTACAAGGCGCTCAAATGCTCTTTGTCGCTTTTGGTGCTTTGGTGCTTGTGCCGCTCCTAACTGGCCTTGATCCAAACGTAGCCCTCTTTGGTGCCGGTGTCGGTACTCTCCTCTTCCAATTAATGACTAAACGTTCTGTTCCCATCTTCCTTGCCTCTTCTTTTGCGTTTATTGCTCCTATTATGTTCGGTATCCAAACTTGGGGTATCGGTGCAACAATGGGCGGCTTGATGGCAGCGGGCTTAGTTTATGTGGCTCTAGGGGCGATGATCAAAGTGCGCGGTGTTGGATTTATCCATAAAATTCTCCCGCCCGTTGTCGTTGGCCCTGTGATCATGGTTATCGGCCTTGGCCTTGCCCCAACAGCAGTGAACATGGCGGTAGGTAAAACTGGTGATGGAGCGGCACAGCTAGTTAATGGTGATGCTGCGATCATTATCTCGGCGGTCTCACTGCTCACAACCATTGTACTCAGCGTTTTTGCAAAAGGCTTTTTGAAGCTCGTTCCTATTGTTGGTGGTATTCTTGCTGGTTACTCTGTTTCTCTATCCTACGGTGTGGTTGATTTCACTCCCGTAGAACAAGCGGCTTGGCTAGCCATGCCAAACTTCACCGCGCCAGAGTTCAATATCAACGCAATTTTGTTCATGATTCCTGTCGCTATCGCACCTGCGGTTGAGCACGTAGGTGACATGCTTGCTATCTCAAACGTTACAGGTAAAAACTACCTGAAAAAACCAGGCCTTCACCGCACAATCGCAGGTGACGGGGTGGCAACTATCGCAGCTTCGATGGTGGGTGCTCCACCAAACACCACTTACAGTGAAGTAACAGGAGCGGTAATGCTAACCAAAGCATTTAACCCTGTGATCATGACTTGGGCAGCAATCACCGCAATCGTACTTGCATTGGTAGGTAAGCTAGGTGCGGTTCTTCAAACGATTCCAGTTCCTGTTATGGGCGGCATCATGATTCTGCTGTTCGGCTCCATCGCAACGGTAGGCCTCAACACACTGATCAAGAATAACGTTGATTTACATAAGTCTCGTAACCTAGTGATTGTTGCCGTAACACTTGTGTTTGGCATTGGTGGTATGGCTTTCGGTATTGGTGAGTTCAGTCTACAAGGTGTGAGCCTATGCGGTATCGTGGCAATTATTCTTAACCTTGTGCTACCAAACGATTTAGGTGAAAACCACGTTGTGGATAACGCACAAATGGAAGAAGAAAGCGCGAAATAGTTCGTTTGCGCCGCTTTATTAGGTGGCGTGTCTTACTCTTCTCCTCTTGTAGATACAAAAAAGGCTTGGTTTTCACCAAGCCTTTTTCTGTTCAGTCATAGTAATACATCAAAGAATTACTTAGTACCGAAGATCTTATCACCTGCATCGCCTAGACCCGGAACGATGTAGCCTTTGTCATTAAGCTTCTCATCGATTGCCGCAGTGTATAGTTCAACATCTGGGTGTGCTTTTTCTAGCGCTTCAATACCTTCTGGTGCAGCAACAAGTACCAGCACTTTGATTTGGTTACAACCTTTCTCTTTTAGGAGATCGATAGTAGCAATCATAGAACCACCTGTTGCAAGCATTGGGTCAACAACAAGCGCAATACGCTCCTCGATGTTTGAAGCAAGCTTGTTGAAGTAAGGAACTGGCTCAAGCGTTTCTTCATCACGGTAAATACCCACAACACTGATACGTGCGCTTGGCATGTGCTCAAGAACTCCATCCATCATGCCTAGACCTGCACGTAGGATTGGCACTACGGTTACTTTTTTACCTTTAATCTGGTCTACTTCTACCGGACCGTTCCAACCATCAATGGTCACTTTTTCTGTTTCAAAGTCTGACGTTGCTTCGTAAGTAAGTAGGCTACCGACCTCAGTCGCTAACTCACGAAAACGTTTTGTGCTGATGTCACCTTCTCTCATTAGACCAATTTTATGTTTTACTAGAGGGTGCTTTACTTCAACAACTTTCATGTCCATCTCCGGCTATAGTTGGCAATATTTAAACAAACCTTCAGATTATACATGATTTTCACAGGGATATCAGGATAAATCACTAAAGAAAAAAACAGACGCAAACGTTTGCCATCTATGTTTAAGCACTGTTAGAATAGCGCCGTTTTCATATCCAACTTAATACCGAGGACTTCCCTGTGAGTGGTAACAACTCTTCTCTTAGCTATAAAGACGCTGGTGTAGATATTGATGCAGGCAACGCGCTTGTGGATCGTATTAAGGGTGCGGTAAAACGTACTCGTCGCCCTGAAGTTATGGGTGGTATCGGTGGTTTTGGCGCGCTATGCGAATTGCCAACTAAATACAAACAACCTGTACTGGTTTCCGGTACTGATGGCGTTGGCACAAAACTTCGCCTAGCACTGGATATGAACAAGCACGACACGATCGGCATCGACCTAGTGGCAATGTGTGTAAATGATCTTATCGTGCAAGGCGCAGAGCCACTGTTTTTCCTAGATTACTATGCAACAGGCAAACTAGACGTTGATACCGCAGCGGATGTTGTTTCAGGTATCGCAGAAGGGTGTGTTCAAGCAGGTTGTGCCCTAATTGGTGGCGAAACTGCGGAGATGCCGGGCATGTATGAAGGCGAAGACTACGACGTAGCTGGTTTCTGTGTTGGCGTAGTAGAAAAAGAAGACGTGATTGACGGCACGAAAGTCGCTGCTGGTGATGCACTTATCGCTGTTGGCTCAAGCGGCCCACACTCAAACGGTTACTCCCTTATCCGTAAGATCCTAGAAGTATCTGGTGCAGATAAGAGCGAAGAGCTAGCAGGCCGCACTATTGGTGAGCACCTACTAGAACCAACAAAAATTTACATCAAGTCAGCACTTAAGATGATTGAGAAACACGACATCCATGCGATTTCTCATATCACTGGTGGTGGTTTCTGGGAAAACATCCCACGCGTACTGCCTGAAGGCACGAAAGCAGTTATCGATGGTAACAGTTGGGAATGGCCAGTTATCTTCAAGTGGCTACAAGAGAAAGGCAACGTCGACACACACGAAATGTACCGCACATTCAACTGTGGTGTAGGTCTAATCGTCGCACTACCGAAAGACCAGGCAGATGCAGCAGTTGCTCTTCTTAAAGAAGAAGGCGAAAACGCGTGGGTGATTGGTCAAATCGCACAAGCAGACGCGAACGAAGAGCAAGTTGAAATCCAATAATTTGCAAATCGAGCTCAAAAGATAAGAAGAATGAGGACACTAGATGACTAGGTCCTCATTTTGCTATCTAGAACACTAAAAACCATTCTATTAGTAGGTAGTTTAGAAGCTACATAACTCCAACCTACAATACCAAGGCGCTCTCGACATCATGAAAAACCATACCCTAAAAAACATTGTGGTCCTCATCTCGGGTAACGGAAGTAACCTGCAAGCTATCTTGGAAGCTTGCGAAGACAGCATGCCAAACGCACGAGTGGCAGCCGTGTTCTCTAACAAAGCAGATGCTTTTGGTTTAGAACGTGCAAAAAAGTTTGATGTGGACGGTCACTTTGTCGACCCTAAAGCATTCAGCTCGCGTGAAAGCTTTGATGCAGAGCTAATGAGTCAAATAGATGAATACCAACCAGACGTGATTATTCTTGCTGGTTACATGCGCATTCTGAGCAGCGCATTTGTTTCTCATTACATGGGTAAGATGATCAATATCCACCCTTCTCTTCTACCAAAATATCCTGGGCTACACACACACCAGAGAGCAATTGATGCTGGCGATAAAGAACATGGTACGAGTGTGCACTTTGTAACGGAAGAGCTTGATGGTGGCCCTGTCATACTGCAAGCAAAAGTTCCTGTGTTCGAAGACGATGATGCTAGTGTACTTGCGGCACGTGTTCAGGCGCAGGAGCACCGAATCTACCCTATGGTGGCTAAGTGGCTGGTAGACGAGCGGTTGATCATGAAGGATGGTAAAGCCTATTTAGATGGCGCAGAGCTTGGCGTACATGGGTACGCCTCAGATGAGTAGCCCTGAATAATAAACTCCAAGCACAAAAGAGCAGCCTGAGGGCTGCTCTTGGTTGTTTTAATACTTATAAACTTGATTCAAGAAAACCATGGTGAGACTAGAAACCTAAAACCCAGCATTCTAAAAAATCCCATAACCACTTGAGTAACATAACACTCGGAAAGTAGATTCTGCATCTGGTTCGTTCTTCACCGTTCAGACTGACGAGGTGTTTTATGAGAAATTTCTATCAGTTACGTCTTTACAGCAAGCCTTAGCGAGACTAGGACTCTACTACCAGCACTCTAGAAAGTAAGAATGCTCATCCGTATCCGAACTCGGTTTAAAACGCATAAAAATAAAGCTCGCTTAATCGCGAGCTTTATTTTTATATTCAGAGTAAGAGACCATCACTCTAACGGTTCCGTTGGCGCTTGATTGCCCGGCTTAGCCGCCGCAAACGGCACATTTACCAGTTCAGAGGCATTATTTTTGACTAGTTCACCTAGGTGAAACAAGCCGTATTCGCCAGGTTTCATACGCTGCCAAGCTTCGTTGCCCGTCAAAGGTTGAGTTGCGATCACAGAAACGATGTCATGTGGCGTTGTTTCTTCTTGGAAGTTAATTTCCACATCTTCATCAAGCAAAGCAGCTTTTCCAAACGGTGCGCGTCTTGTGATCCAATACAAATGATTGGTGCAATACGTCATTACATACTCACCATCACTCAGAAGCATGTTAAATACACCCTTCTCTCTTAGCTCATCACAACATTTAGCAACATATAAGAATACCGACTCCATATCCTTTGGTGGCTCAGGATATCGATCTTCCATTTGCTTCAATAACCAGCAAAATGCCAGTTCACTATCTGTTTCACCGACAGGTCGATGTCGACCTGTATGCAAGTCTTGATAGCCAGAGAGCTGACCGTTATGCGCAAACGTCCAATACCTACCCCACAGCTCACGTGTAAAGGGATGAGTATTTTCTAAATTAACACCACCACGATTCGCCTGTCGGATATGACTAACGACCGCACGACTTTTGATGGGATAATTTTGTACCAACTCTGCTATTTTAGACTCACAACTTGGCTTGGGATCTTTGAAGGTTCGAAAGCCCTTCCCTTCGTAGAAGGTGATCCCCCATCCGTCACGGTGTGGGCCGGTTCGACCTCCACGCTGCATGAGCCCAGTAAAACTGAAACAAATATCCGTCGGAACATTAGCGCTCATACCGAGCAATTCACACATGGTTTAAAAAACTCCCTAACAACACAGCTCGAAACGGTGGCCGTAAACGATTATTCCATCTCTTTTTCGATCAACTGAATGATGATATGAATAATCTTAATATGAATTTCCTGAATGCGGTCTGCATAACCAAAGTGTGGCACGCGGATTTCAATATCTGCAAGGCCTGCCATTTTGCCGCCATCTTTACCTGTTAGCGCAATCGTCTTCATGCCTTTCGCTTGTGCTGCTTCAATCGCTTTCAGGATGTTACCTGAGTTACCTGAAGTCGACAGACCAAACAGTACGTCACCTTTTCGACCAACCGCTTCTACATAACGTGAAAACACGAAGTCATAACCAAAGTCATTACTCACACAAGAAAGGTGGCTTGGATCTGAAATAGCAATACCAGCATAGCCAGGACGATTTTCTCGGTAACGGCCTGTTAGCTCTTCGGCAAAGTGCATTGAATCACAGTGAGAACCACCGTTACCACATGACAATACTTTACCATCTTGCTTGAATGAGTCAGCAATCATTTTCGCCGCTGCTTCGATTTGCGCAATGTTATGGTCATCGCTTAAAAATTTGTTGAGCACTTCAGCAGCTTCGTTTAATTCACTTCTAATCAGATCATGGTACATAAGACGTTCTCTTTATTATTTCGGCTTCAGTCAGCTCTAGACTCACTGAGCAAATTGTTCTGATACCAATTTGGTATCGGACATTTCATAAACCTGAGCTCGGGTTTGATTACTCTGAGTTTACCCACAAACGAGAATTAGTGTCGATAGTGAACCAACAGATTTAGATTAGTGATGGTAATAAACTTGTCAACTTGCTCATGAAACCATCACTCAAATCTCAACTTTAGAATTTTAACTCTACTTAGATCACTTTTTATCCAATCTTATGTTTTACATTTCCTTAATATTTTGATTACACTTAAACCAACTGGTTAGACCTCTTACCTAACATGCAGACGTACAAAACTTATAAAGTCTGAAAAGGAAAATATATATGGACATCTTGCTCTCAATCATCACGATGGCGATCGTGCTAGGCATTACGCTCTACCACCGCATGTCTCTCGTGAAATCTATTAGCTTACTCACCGCGGCCATGCTGGCTCTTACAGTAGCAGGAACTGTCGGCGTTATTGGTTGGGCTATTTACGTTCTCGCCGCAGCTGTGCTCGCGGTTCCTGGCGTACGTCAGTCTTTAATTAGCCGCAAAGCGTTAGTACTTTTCAAGAAAGTGCTGCCAGCTATGTCTCAAACCGAAAAAGAAGCGTTAGACGCAGGTACCGTCTGGTGGGAAGCCGAACTGTTTAAAGGCAAACCAGAGTGGCAAAAGCTACACGCGATTCAAGCACCTAAGTTAAGTGCGGAAGAACAAGCCTTTTTAGACGGCCCTGTGAATGAAGTGTGCGCCATGGTGAGTGATTTCCAAGTGACCCATGAACTCGCGGACTTACCGCCAGAAGTTTGGCAATACCTGAAAGATCATAAGTTCTTCGCCATGATCATTAAGAAAAAGTACGGTGGTCTGGAATTCTCAGCATACGCGCAATCACTAGTACTACAAAAACTAACGGGTGTTTCTGGCGTTCTATCGTCTACCGTTGGTGTTCCTAACTCTTTGGGCCCAGGTGAGCTACTGCAACACTACGGTACTGAAGATCAAAAAAATCATTACTTACCGCGTTTAGCTGAAGGTAAGGAAATCCCTTGTTTCGCCTTAACGAGCCCAGAAGCGGGTTCTGACGCAGGCTCTATTCCAGATTACGGTGTGGTCTGCAAAGGCGAATGGGAAGGAAAAGAAGTACTGGGTATGCGCCTGACTTGGAACAAGCGCTACATCACCCTAGCGCCAGTCGCAACGGTACTAGGCTTAGCATTTAAACTTCGCGATCCTGAAGGTTTGCTAGGCGACAAAGAAGATCTTGGCATCACTTGTGCGCTTATCCCAACTGATGTCAAAGGTGTTGAGATTGGTAACCGACACTTCCCACTCAATGTGCCATTCCAAAATGGTCCAACGCGCGGTAAAGACATCTTTGTTCCTATCGATTTCATTATCGGTGGCGAAAAAATGGCGGGCCAAGGTTGGCGTATGCTGGTTGAGTGTCTGTCGGTTGGACGTGGTATCACGCTACCTTCAAACTCAACAGGTGGCATCAAAACTGCGGCAATGGCAACCGGTGCTTACTCACGTATTCGCCGTCAGTTCAAACAGCCGATCGGCCATATGGAAGGAGTTGAAGAACCATTAGCACGCTTGGGTGGTAATGCTTACGTGATGGATGCAGCAAGCAACTTAACCGTTGCGGGTATCGATTTAGGTGAAAAGCCATCAGTAATCTCAGCTATCGTGAAGTATCACTGTACGCACCGCGGCCAGCAAAGCATCATCGATGCAATGGACATCGTAGGCGGTAAAGGTATCTGTATGGGACCTTCTAACTTCCTAGCTCGTGGTTACCAAGGTGCGCCAATCGCGGTAACGGTTGAGGGTGCTAACATTCTAACACGCTCAATGATCATCTTTGGCCAAGGCGCAATTCGTTGCCATCCGTACGTTCTTGAAGAAATGAACGCGGCGTATTCTGAAGCAAGTAATGCTGTCGAGAAATTTGATAAAGCGCTTGCTGGTCACGTGAGCTTTACAATGAGTAACCTAGTGCGCAGTATCTGGTTTGGTTTGAGCGACGGTCTGGGCTCTTCATCACCAACCAAAGATGCAACCAAGCGTTACTACCAACAATTGAACCGTTACAGTGCAAACCTTGCTCTGCTATCGGATATCTCAATGGCAGTGCTAGGTGGCTCTTTGAAGCGTAAAGAGCGTCTATCAGCACGTCTTGGTGACATTCTAAGCCAGCTATATTTGAGCTCTGCGACGTTGAAACGTTTTGAGCAAGATGGCCGCCCAGTCGAAGATTTACCATTAGTACACTGGGGTCTACAAGACAGTTTGAAACAAGCGGAAGTGGCAGTAGATGAGTTCTTAGCAAACTTCCCGAACAAAGTGATTGGCCGTGCGCTACGCGTGTTAATCATGCCATTTGGTCGCGTACGCAAAGCACCAAGCGATAAACTAGACAGTAAAGTGGCACGCATTCTACAAACGCCAAGTGCAACGCGCTCACGCATTGGTCGCGGTCAATACCTTGAACCAACCGAGCACAACGCAGCAGGTAAGATTGAGCTTGCACTATCAGTCATTCTTCAAGCTGAGCCTGTGTTTGACAAAGTATGTAAAGCGCAAGGTAAGCGTCGCCCATTCTTACGTTTGGATATGATTGCTCAGGAAGGGCTAGAGCAAGGCTTTATCACGCAAGAAGAAGCCGATCTACTCAGAGAAGCGGAACAGCATCGTCTAGATACAATCAACGTTGACGATTTTGAGCCGGAACTGCTTGCCGCAAAGCCGCTATACCCTCAGATGGATAGCGTCGCATAACTCTAGAATCTGAGACCACAAACGGGAGTATCAGCTCCCGTTTTTTATTGCTTCCAGAATAGCGTTCATAACACCTCACACCACGAAGCCCCTGCGCAATCGCAATAAAAGCCACGCACTCCAATCTTTCCCCCGATTTCCAGTGATAACGAACTCACAGACGTTCCAACTAAGCGGTGTATACTTTAAGTAACTCACTCACATATATGGTAAATCCGTTGGCTAAAATATTACTCGCACAGTGGTTCCCAGGGCTTGTTCAGCTTAAGCATTATCAAAAAGAATGGTTTGTTAACGACTTCAGAGCCGCCTTTTCTGTTGTCGCGGTTGCACTGCCAGTTGCCATAGCTTATGCACAGTTAACTGGTGTATCCGCAATTGTCGGTCTGTATTCGTGTGTACTGCCAATGTTGGTTTACGCCATGATGGGCACATCTCGACAACTCATTGTCGGACCCGATGCAGCAACCTGTGCAGTGATTGCTGCTGTTGTGACACCACTTGCCGCAGGTGACCCCACAAAACATTGGCAGTTGGTTATGACCATGACAGCGATGACGGGGATTTGGTGTGTACTGGCAAGTCGTTTCAAGCTAGGAGTGTTTGCAGATTTCCTTTCTCGTCCGATTCTTTTGGGTCTACTCAACGGTGTTGCTCTCACAATTATCGTTGGTCAGTTTGCGAAAGTAGTCGGTTTGAAATACGAGCAACGTTATTTACTGGAACGTTTATGGGAAGCTCCACAACGATTAACCGATCTTCATTGGCCTACTGTAACTCTGAGTATCGTGACGGTTGTCGTTTATTTGCTCACCAAACGCTACCGACCAACTTGGCCTGCTGCCATGCTGGCGATCCTCGTAACTACTGCGTCAGTTTGGTTTTTCCATTTACAAGAGATGGGCGTATCGGTTGTCGGACTCACTCAAGGTGGCTTCCCTCAGTTTCAAACACCGGAATTTGAGCTAGGTGAAGTTCGTGAACTAGTAGTCCCGGCGCTCAACCTTGCGATTGTCAGTTTTGTTAGCATGATGCTCACCGCCCGCAGTTTCGCGGCTAAAAACGGTTATGATATTGATGCAAATAAAGAGTTTCAGGCGTTGGGTTTTGCCAACATTGCCTCAGCGTTTTCACAAGGTTTCGCAATAAGCGGCGCTGACTCACGCACAGCCGTCAATGATGCAAATGGCGGTAAATCTCAATTAGTTTCGATTGTCGCCGCAATCACCATTGCCATTATTGCGGTATTTATTTACGAGCCTTTGCAGTTCATCCCTATCGCTTCACTTGGTGTTGTATTGATCATTGCGTCCCTATCGCTGCTCGATCTTAAAGCAATTTGGAAATTAAAATCTCGTGACAAAGATGCATTTTATCTGGCCATCATTACTTTTATTTCTGTGTTGATCGTGGGTGTAATACCGGGGATCACTTTGGCGGTATTGCTAGGGCTGTTTCAATTTTTACGGATTGTCATGCGACCGAGTGATCAGCTACTTGGCTTGGATGAAAAAGGTACCATTCGGACCATCGACGACTCAGGAAAAGCTTCGCCTATTCCTGGAATGGTGATTTACCGCTTTAACTCACCGCTAACTTACTTCAATGCTCCTTACTTTAAACGTAGAGTGTTAGAGCAGGCAGAGCATCACAAAGACGCAAGTTGCGTTGTCATCGACGCCGTATCGAGCTTTACTCACTTGGATCTCAGTGTGATGGCAACACTGGCAGATATTCACAATACTTTGAAAAAGAGAGGCGTACGCTTAATCCTAGCAGGAAGGAAACGACGTCTTCGTCAATGGTGTGAGCTTACTGGTATCAGCACCAGTGAAGGAGGCATCTTACTGCGAGCTGATATGTACCTTGCCATTAAACTTAGTGGCTGTTACATCAGTGCTGTGGGTGAGGGACAAATTCCTACTGTTCAAAAAGAGCCTGATTTAGAGCAGCCACCCAAACCAATTCCAGAAGTGGCTTAAATAGAAATTTAATATAGAAAACAGGAAATTAAACTCCTGTTTTCTAGTGCTTATCTTCACAGCTGAATACGTGTTATGCCTTTGGCTTAAACTTTTTTGTCATCCCTTGGCTTTTAGGAGCCACCAGCCTATAACCAAGCTTTTCGTAAAAGACCGGTTCATCAGCAATCATAGAAACGTAAGAGCCTTCAAGTGCAACAGAAGAAAGATAACCGTCGATGTATTCCATGACTTTTCTACCTAAACCGTTACCTTGATAATCAGAATCAACGGCAACGTCGACAATTTCGAAGTTACACGCCCCGTCACCAACAACCCGACCCATTGCAATGAGCTTTCCTTCATCCCGAACAGATACGCCATATAACGAATTGGGTAGACCAATTTCAGCAGCTTTCAACGATTTGGGTGATAGCCCGGCTTTGACACGCATATCACAGTATTCTTTCGGGCTTGGCACATGCTCTTCATATCTTATTGTCATTATGTACTACTCCTTTGTATCACCTTGGAGCTTACATAACTAAACTGTATAAATAAACAGTTAGACGTTGGAAAGATGTTCCCATTAAGCACACAAAGTATCAGGTCTAGAAAAGAAGCCACCGACAACTCTGACGCCATAATAGATATAAGTTGCTCTGAAGCTAGACATTCCTTTTTCTAAACATGTTTCTCTCAACAACGTATCCGCATGCTTTCGAGCACTTTGTGGCAACACCTCTTCCCTCATGAGTTGGTAAAGAGCATCATGCACTAAAGAAGCTTTCATAATGTTTTTTGTGTCTAACGCTGGCCCACTCGCTCCATCCCATGCATAGCCCTTTTTAATCGTTAACACGCCTTGTTTGGACAAACTAAGAAAAGGGCTGTCATACGCGTTACTCACTGAAATGTGAGTCTCAATCTTTTCTTCAGAATGGAGAGTGTATTTATACTTCTGACGCTTTTTGTATTTCATCAGAGACCTCGCGTTTACTTATTCTTATTTATCACGCACAGCTGAATATTTATCCAGAAACCCTACAAGATCGGCTCTTGTTATTATGGCGTACTACCTATTACAAAGCCCAAATCAATATGAATAGAACTCCATGCAATCAATAAAGCCAGAACCCCTGACTTTATTGATCAAAATTCAACCAGAAACCCTTATTCTGAAGGAAGTCTACTCAATTTTTTATGGATATCTTCTACAAAATTGGCTTGTTCACTTGGAGAAACCTCTAGAACATAATGAAAAAACGGACTTGTATGCTCAGTAATTTTATACTCTTCACTTAACAGCTTAATTACTTGTTCATGATTAAATCGTGCGGAGACTAAGCCACTCTCGGTTTCTTGAGTTATAACTATATAGTGAGCGGTTGGAAAAACCGTAAACCTTCCTTCGACAGGAAACCAGGGAGCAAAAGAAATAATCTCGTCATCAATTATGTATGCTTGAGGTTTACTGACATAAGTGTAAGGGTACTTTTCATCTAAATAGGGTCTTGCTGTATCAAACAAGCCATCATAATAAGTTGGTATTTCTACTTTTTGGATTTTACTTAAGGGATCGAAAGTGAAGGTATCAAGTGATTTTGAATTATTACTTCCCGAATCTGGATTATTAACACCATTATCAATAGAAGAACAACCTACAATTATCACTGCACAAAAAAAAGCTAAAATTTTATTCATTATTTCTTTTATCTTTAATTGATTGTTTTGAAAGTTAGTCACATTAAAAATGCAACCAATTTAGAAAGTAAAAATGATATATTATTTATATAAAATCCCAAACATATATTTGAATACAGTAAACTTAAATATTCATAATTTATCCATTTTTCTTCTTCCAACTTGGTAACTTGATAAAAAAACGGAGCCGATTGGCTCCGTTTCTCGCTTTATGTGTTACTACTATTTCTTTGGTACTTCTAATTGCATCTCTGGCATGGCATCGCGCTTCGCTTTAATTTTGCGCCAGACTATCCATGCAATGATCACAATCAGCAGCATTATCACGTTACCCACCGCGATAATAATCATGCTGCGCTTACGCTCAGCCTCCCGCTCAGCGATAATTTGCTTTTCCATTTCAATACGGCGCTGCTCGGCTAATTCAGCTTCTTTTGCAATTCGAGCAGCTTCTAGATCAACTTCATCAACAACACTGAAGGTTTGCTCTGGAATAGGAAACACCAACGGACGCTGGGTTGCAAAATCAGTGGTAAAGATCTCGCCGCGCCATGCGTACTTACCAAGCTCAGCATCGTTATTGAGGTTCAACGTAACTCTCATTCCATCTTTAGAGACCTGTCCTTGGCGGTAACTAATGAAACCATCGGGAGCGTCCTTTTTCACTGTGACTGCAATAGAGCCTGGTGCAATCATACCTTGCTCGCCACTCACCACTAATTGGTGTGGCTTATCGGGATTACGAGCCTGAATAAAAGTACGAGAGATTGGGTTCGGATAAACCAAGATGACTTGTTCTTGCGCTCGTAAAAATACGCCATTGCCAGACGTGATGCGCGCGCGGTACTTACCAGGCTCAACGTCTATTGGGAGCTGAACCGTAAACACACCATCCCCTGCTTTTTCATCCAAGCCTCGGCCGTCATCAGAAAACTCACCCACAACCATCGGCACTGGACGTGCTTCTTTGATCAGCTCATCTTCATTTTCGACAAACTTGGTAAATGTCACGCGCAGATTCACGCGATCAAGGAAGTCGCGCAGTACAAGAGGTTTGCCGTCGGAGGTCAGGCGAGCTGTAAACTTAAGCGCTTCCCCATTATATAATCGGTTTGGGAACAGATCCGTACTGAGCTTTAGGTGAGAAATTAAGCGGATGTTATTTTTAGGCGTAACTTTCCCCACAGCCTGCCATGGACCTGGCATCGGGCTATCAACGGAAATAATATCGAGTGAGGCTTCTTGATACCAACGTACATTGTCGTAAGAGCCCCAGGCATAGTATTTTTTACCGTCAGGACGGACTAAAACAACTGGCTGAGAACTTTGCTCACGATAAACCAAAAACGTGATCTGCTCGATGGTTGGATCAACTCGAAAGCGATTGTCTAACAAAGACATTGTAGATTCACTCGCAGCACTCGAGAGACTACTCCATATCGCTAAAAACGCGACCAACAAAGCCCTCAACATAGCTTCTCCTATTGATGCCAAATACAGTCGTTCACCAACTCTAATCTTTTTTGGTGAGCTTCTAGTTCATCGGCACTTGCGCGCAAAACCTTTAGCGCTTTTCTTCCTTCAATACGACGAATGGTTTCTACTCCACCCTCTTGTTTATTCGCGTTAAATTCTAGACTCGTTTGACCACCCGTCATAAAGAGGTAAACGTCGGCTAGAATCTCCGCATCGAGCAAAGCTCCGTGGAGAGTACGGTGCGAGTTATCAATACCGTAACGTTCACATAAGATATCAAGGTTGTTTCGCTTACCAGGGAAGATTTTCTTCGCCATAGCAAGGGTGTCGGTCACCTTGCAGTAGTCGTCCGTTTTGCCGATGTTAGGATCGAGCATGCCAAACTCGTAATCCATAAAGCCGGTATCGAAGGGCGCGTTGTGGGCAACAAGTTCTGCGCCTTTAATAAACTCAAGAAACTCTTGGTGCACGCTCGCGTATTCCGGTTTATCAACCAAGAATTCATCCGTAATACCGTGAACTTCCACCGCTTCTGGTTGGATTTCACGATCGGGTTTTAAATAAACGTGGAAGTGACGACCAGTCAGCTTACGGTTGATGATCTCCACGGCACCGATTTCAATAATGCGGTGTCCCATGTAGTGAGGACCACCCTCGCGGTTCATACCTGTGGTTTCGGTATCGAGAACGACAA
This sequence comes from Vibrio sp. 1978, assembly GCF_033344345.1. NCBI lineage: Bacteria > Pseudomonadati > Pseudomonadota > Gammaproteobacteria > Vibrionales > Vibrionaceae > Vibrio > Vibrio sp. 1978. Next base: position 354,505 of record NZ_JAWPOP010000002.1, on the reverse strand, counting down.
TGCGGTTATATTCAGAATTGCTGCTGGTATTCATAAGGTTATGTATGTCAGACTATGCTTTATTAAATGTTTCGGCTAATAGTACCAAAAAATATGACCAAACACGTTGAGATTTTCACTGACGGTTCTTGTTTAGGTAACCCAGGACCAGGTGGTTACGGCATAGTATTGCGTTACAAAGACGTAGAAAAGACACTTTCCAAAGGCTATACGTTAACTACCAACAACCGCATGGAAATGTTGGCGGCTGTCGTCGCGCTACAGACGTTAAAACAACCTTGTAAAGTCACTTTAACGACTGACAGCCAATATGTGCGCCAAGGTATTACTCAGTGGATCCATAACTGGAAGAAGCGTGGTTGGAAAACAGCGGATAAAAAACCCGTGAAGAATGCCGATTTATGGCAAGCTCTAGACAAAGAAACCGCACGCCATCAAGTTGAATGGCATTGGGTAAAAGGCCACGCAGGCCATCGTGAGAACGAAATGTGTGATGAGCTAGCCCGGACTGCTGCAGAAAACCCAACTGAGGAAGATACAGGTTACCAACCCTCTTAGCGAGATTCTTTCCTCATAGTGTTACCCTCTCGATTCATCACCCCAAGTGGTGTGAGCTTTTTCTTCAAGCGCCAATGCGGTTTGATAGGCTTGAGAGGGTATGTCCGTTTCCGCGCGACTATGTAATACAAACTCCCAGCGGGTGATGCCCAATCACCAAGACTATTTTCCAACCATGTCCACATCGTACGGTAACGTTTCATCGGAAACAGCGCATAACGATCACAATGAATCACTTGATAATTAAGTAACCCTAACCAATCTTTGATGCGGTTCGACGTAAACATTCGTCCACTCCAAGGCAAATTATGTTTACGCCATGGAAGTAAACTCGCTAATCCAGTCAAGCTTAATGGGTTGAATCCAGTAATAATTACATAGCCATCATCCATCATCACTCTATCGACTTCACGCAACAAACGGTGTGGATCGCTTGCATAGTCGAGCTGATGAGCGAGTATCACAACATCAAAGCTTTTTTCCAAAAAGGGTAATTCGTAACCATCTGCAATCACATTATGCAACGGGTTCTGGATATCTACGTTGACTTGGTGTTGAATGTTACAATTACAGCTGGTTAGCTCACAGCTCAACCCGCCCAGTTTGAGCATATGGTAGCCGAAGAGTTTCGGACACCATTCATCAAGTCGGGTCTGGATTGACTCAAGCACCCACGGACCGTTGTTCATTGCTGACCAAGTCGACGGGTGTGGTATAGTTTTGTTGCTGAGTGCTGGTTTCATTAACCACCTGACTAAAATGGGTGACGGAGAACGAATCGTGTTAGAGATCAAAAGCATACCCGCATTTAATGATAATTACATCTGGCTGATACAAAATAGCGATAAGCGCTGCGCAGTCGTTGATCCGGGCGATGCGAAGCCAGTATTAGAATTTCTGCAGGCTAACGAATTAACTTTAGAAGCGATTTTAATTACGCACCACCACAACGATCACATTGGTGGCGTTCCAGACTTAGTGCGTGCATTTCCTGACGTCGCCGTTGTGGGCCCAAAATCAGAGCCAATTCCAACCCTAACGACACCAATGGAAGAAGGCGACAAGCTGGAGTTGTTTGGTGAGATTTTCTTAGTACTTGGGTTACCCGGCCATACTTTGGGCCATATCGGTTACGTTGGGGACGGAAAACTGTTTTGCGGTGATGTGCTCTTTTCTGCTGGCTGCGGTCGTATTTTTGAAGGTACGCCTGAGCAAATGTTTGAATCACTGAGCAAACTAACGTCTCTACCAGAAGAAACTCAAGTCTTCTGCGCGCATGAATACACCGCGAGTAACGTGGCGTTTGCTCTAGCGGTTGAACCTGACAATGAGCAACTTCGCCAATATCGCGACGATGTAAACCGACTGCGAGCACTCAACATTCCGACACTTCCAACAACAATACGCAAAGAAAAGTGGATTAATCCGTTCTTGCGAACCTCTAACCCTGACGTGGTTCAATCTGTTGCTAGTCGCATTAAAAATAGCGATCCATGCTCGGTTTTTACTGCTTTACGCGAGTGGAAGAACGAATTTTAACCATTTTCTGCTTGTAAGTTTGCAAGACCCCAGTATTATCAGGGACTGATTTTTCGAGAAGCGCCACTGGCGCTTCTCTTACGTTTGGGGTTGATATAAATCTATTTGAATTTCTCCCCATTGCATAATTAGAAGCTCTTTGCCTCTATAAATTAGTTAGTGTTTAAAAGATGTCTATTATCTTGCGACTGCCACGCACATTACGTTGCGCGACAGGCAGGTGAAGATAAACAGGCCCTAAATAGGCTGAATCCATGCGTTTGAAGTATACTTGGGCGTTGGCGTTGTTATTATCTGGCTGTCAATTGACTCAGTCAGATTCAACGTCTTCTACACCAGAAACCAATAAATCTGAGCAGACTGCAAAGCAAAATGCAGTAAAAGCTCAACCGGGCAATAAATCGTCACTAGCAAAAAAATCCGCTAACGACGCGCCTAAAGTTCTCTCCCCCCAAGAACAAGAAGATGTGTGGCAACGTATCGCCATGCAGCTGGACATGGATATCCCAAACCACAAGAAAGTGGACTACTACCGTACGTGGTATTTAAAGCACCCAAATCACCTTTACACGGTATCTAAGCGTGCGACTCCTTTTCTATACATGATCACAAAACGTATCGAAGAGCGCGGACTCCCAATGGAGCTTGCATTACTTCCTGTAGTGGAAAGTTCATTCGATGCCTTTGCCTACTCACATGGTAGCGCGGCTGGGTTGTGGCAATTTGTCCCAGGCACCGGAAAAATGATGGGATTAGAGCAAAACTACTGGTATGACGGTCGCAGAGATGTGGCAGCAGCAACGGATGCAGCGCTGGACTACCTAGTACAACTAAACGAGCGTTTTGATGGTAACTGGGAACATGCAATCGCCGCTTATAACAGCGGTGGAGGCCGAGTTTCTAGCGCAATTCGTAAGAATAAAAAGCTCGGTAAACCTATCGATTTCTTCTCATTAGACTTACCAAAAGAGACCAGCAGTTACGTTCCTAAGCTATTGGCCTTGGCTGACGTTATCGCAAACCAAGACAAGTACGGACTTAATATTCCTGCAATTCCAAACAAGCCTGTTCTAACGCTTGTTGATCCAGAAGAGCAGTTAGATCTGGCTATTGCCGCAGATTATGCCGGCATTAGCGTAAAAGAGTTGCAGAGTTACAACCCAGCATACAACCAGTGGTCGACAGCGCCTGAGGGGCCGCACCAACTTTTGATTCCCGTAGAGAAAAAAGAGACTTTTCTCACCAAGGTGGAGAAAAATCGCGGTAAAGGGATGAAGGTCGCTCGCTACAAGGTGAAATCTGGTGACTCTTTAAGCGTGCTAGCTAATAAATACGGCACAACCACGAAAGTCATTCGACGTGCCAACGGCCTATCGAATAACAACATTCGTATTGGTCAATACCTATTGATTCCGACATCAACAAAAGACGATGCAAAATATGCATTAACGGCACAAAACCGATTAAACAAGACTCAATCTCGTGCTCGTGGTCAACTCAAGCTCACCCATGTCGTTCAGTCTGGAGAAAGTTTGTGGTCAATCGCACGTAACAATAAAGTGTCGTATAAATCGTTAGCTAAATGGAATGGTATGGGCCCTAAAGATCCATTGCGTGTGGGTCAAAAGCTAGTGATTTGGAAAGACTCAGACAAAGGTTCTGTGATCCGTACCGTTTTCTACAACGTTCGCTCTGGCGACACCATTAGCGGCATTGCAAGCAAGTTCAAAGTAAAAACGAACGACATCGTGAAATGGAACTCGCTACACAAGAAAAAATACTTACAACCGGGTCAAAAGCTTAAGTTGTACGTTGACGTAACGAAGGTAAGTGTATGAACCCATCAAGCAATCCACTTGTGATGCTGTTGGACATTTTTCGTTCTCCAACATCTTGTTTTCTTGCGCTTTATCAACGCGGTGGATGGGGATGGCAACCGTTCATCTTCCTGATGCTTAGTCCGTTTTTATTCTGGGGTGCTTACTTTTCGAATGTCGATTTCACGTGGCTCAGTGACCAACTTGCTGCGCAATTTCAGCAAATCGACCCGAAGCAGATTGAGCTATTAGAACCAAACACGCTAATGGCAAGCGCGATCATCAATGATGTATTCAACCGCTTTGCCACCTTACTATTGCTCGCGCTTTGGTTCTTTCTTGCAACAAAGGCAAGCAAACAACAATACGGTTACTGGAAATGGTTTGCCGCATCGTGTGCTATCTTATTCCCAGCAGTATTGGGCGATGTAGCAAGCTACGCGAGCTTGCTACTCAAGCATGGTCAGGTAATGACTTACGCTGCCGATTTAAATAGCCTCAATGGTCTATTAAAGCTGCCTCTTACTAACGAATGGTCTCATTTCGCTAGCTCGTTACCTTTGCTTCTGCCTTGGTACATTGTGCTCGGCTACGGCGTTGTACTGACGTGGACGGAGTTTGAACGTGGCCAAGCTTTGGTGATAGCAAGCCTGCCATGGGTATTCTTCTACGTTATTTGGGCACTTTATATTGTGGTAACCTAAGCTAGTTATTTAACGTAAATGACAATAACAATGGGTTATGATCGGAAGCGTCGCTCTGCGGCGCTTTTGCGTACTTAAGCGTCAGACCTCGGTAAAACACATGGTCCAGTGGTAACCCTGTTATAAATTGGACTCGATGATCCGGCAAGAACGTCACCTCTTGTAAGTCCGCAGCCTTTAAGGCCTGCCTCATCGCATTAACGCGAGATTCACTCCAGCTATTGAAGTCTCCAGCAAATAGAATTGGCCCCACATGATGCTTTAAAAGCATTTCAAGCGCCGTTAACTGAGATACATACTCTTTTGTACCCACGGTGAAGTTAATTGCATGTACATTCACCACTGCGAGTTTCTCGCCATTACTCAAGTGATACTGGCTATATAATGCAGACTTAGGTAAGCGAAGCCACGGCTCTTTAGAGGTGTAAGCGCAGGCTTTTTCTGGTTGCCCTTGAGCAATACTAATTACACCGGCACCGCTACCCAGCGCCTTAAAAGCACTCACTTGATTACTAACCCAGCGACCATCCACCAACCACTGTTTAAATGATGGTGTCATGCTGGCTTCTTGCAATAACAGTAACTGCTTATCAGCAGAAAACTCATCGAGTGCACGTTGCCAATTAGCCCGGTTCTGTTTGTAGATATTCCAGACAAGCACATTGATTTTGCCGTCATGATCGAGAGCTTTTGAATCGCTAAATTCGATGCACCTGATATCTTGTGTCAGCTCGGTACCTGTTTGAGTAATAATTTGCGGCTGATCTGGTACGGTGAAAATAACCTGGAAGCCAACCAATACCGCCATTACGAGAAAAGCTAACGCCAGAAAAAAACGCTTAAACATACGACAAACCTGAATGTAGGCACCCGAAATCTAGAACAACCAATCTCGGGTTAAATGATTTCACTAATAAGCAAACAACAAAAAAGGAGCCACTTGGCTCCCTTTTAGCATAATAAATACGAAACAGGTGACAAGAAACCTTAGATCGCGTCTTCGTCTTCTTCACCAGTACGAATACGAACCACACGCTCAATATCAGTGACGAATATTTTACCATCACCAATCTTACCAGTTTGCGCGGTTTCAATGATTGTCTCTACGCATTTATCAGCCACATCTTCCGTTACAACGATTTCGAGCTTCACTTTAGGTAGAAAGTCCACCATATACTCTGCACCACGGTAAAGCTCTGTGTGACCTTTTTGGCGACCAAAACCTTTCACTTCAGAGACGGTCATCCCTGTAATGCCAACTTCAGCTAGCGCTTCTCGAACATCATCCAGTTTAAATGGCTTGATAATCGCTTCAATTTTTTTCATGTTCATCCCTTAAGCTTCAATCGATTGCGCTTATTATCGTTTAGCGTTTCGCAACATTCAATGTTTGTCTCTGATCCACCAGCGAAAATCCAGATTGAGCAAATTAACATAGCGAATATCGTGAGTTGATAAAACCCCAGTGAGAACTGCTCAATGCCCAATCGTCCAAGCTTTTTCAGACTCGCGTTTACTTCAAACTTGCGTAGTAAGCCGCTAGGTTAGCGATATCTTCATCAGACAACAATGAAGCTTGAGCTTGCATCACAGCAGCAAGCCCACCTGTTCGCTCTTTATTTTTATAAGCTTTAATTGAACTGATAATATATTGCTCATTTTGCCCTTTCAGATTTGGGTAACCCGGAATGACAGCAATACCATCAGCGCCATGACACGCCGCGCATACTCCCGACTTTGCTTGACCTGCTGTAGCATCTCCCGCAGCTAGAGCTTGCCCACTAAACATGGTTAACGCCACCATTGCACCCATGATTGTTTTCTTCATTGCTTCACCTAATCAATTATTATTTAAGGATTTTTATATTTTATAATCGACATTGTGGCATGAATTTTCATTACCTGCGCCAAATAAGTTCACAATCTTGACCATTAAACGCCTGATCAACGAACAGATCTGCCACAGCAACGACTCGATCTTGATACATCAAAATCGGAATTTGACGACGCAGCCAGCTTGGCACATTGTATTCTTGGAACAACTTCTTCAGTTTTCGACTGTGATTACGCGTGGTTGGATGCGCTGATAAGCCTTCCGGATTAAAGGTCACGCGAAGCAATTCTGGCTGACTCGGAAGCGCAATCGTTGCGTTGCTAGAACTCGTCGTTAAGGTCAGCTCCCCTAGCCGCTCTGGAAGCGATAAAACGGTATCGACTTGAATCGTACTTTGCCACTCAGTGACGTCAGCGATTTCCGTTACCCAATAGAGACGATTTCGAAAACGGCGCACTTCACCTTGTTTAAGTTGTAGTTTGGGGTTGGCATCTTGCTGAGCTAATGCCACTTCATTCCAGATGAGATTGAGTTGTACCTGAGTCGGCATACTAGTATTAAGATTAGCTAGCCACATACGAATCAAGCGCGCACGAGCTAACTCACTGTGCTTAGCCAGCTCTTCAATACTCAAACTTAGATCCGTTTGTAAAGCGCGTTCAAACACCGCGCTCAATAGTTCATCCAATAGCGCTTCTTGTTGAGCACATAAACTTGCACTGCGCTGAACCGCTTGATGGATACTCGGCCAACGACCAGACAACTCAGGAATAACACAATGACGAAGAAAGTTACGATCATAACGGGTATCTTGATTGCTTTCGTCTTCCACCCACTCCAAACCTAATTTAGTAGCCGCGTCTTCGATGGTTTTCCGCTTGATAGTAAGCAATGGTCGAACTAGGGACCCACTAGAAAACGGCATACTCTCCGCCATCGAAGATAACCCTTTTGGCCCGCTGCCTCGCTTAAGAGCAAGGAGAAAAGTCTCTAGTTGATCATCAGCATGTTGGCCGGTCAACAGTATATCGCCTTCTTGAACGTACTTAGTTAAGGCTTGATAGCGAGCTTCACGAGCAAGAAGTTCAATACTTTCACCATTGCTGATGTCTAAGCTCACTCGCTCAATCGAGCATGATATCCCCACTTGTTTTGCCCACAGTAGGCATTTATCAGCCCAATCATCGGCATTCGAGCTTAAACCATGGTGCACATACACAGCGTGACACTCTACAGAGTGCGCTTGTTGGTAGCGACTGAGTAATTCGAGTAAAAGACGTGAATCCACTCCTCCGCTAAACGCCAAGACAACCTTAGTGCCTAATTGATAGTAGCGGCCGAGAACTTGAGCAAAATGCGGGTAAAGCGATTCCATAAGCGATCCGATAGGTACAAAAAAAGGGCTGGACTCTCATCCAACCCTTTCTATTTTAACTGTTATCACTTGAGATATCAGCTAACGCTTAATAGCAATCACCGAAATTAACAGTAACCGTAGCTCATTAGACGCTGGTAACGACGCTCACGTAGCGTCTCTTCATCCAATTGTTCTAGATCTTCTAGCTGACGAAGTAGTGTCGCTTTCATATTCGCTGCCATTTGAACATGATCGCGATGAGCGCCGCCTAGTGGCTCTTCAATGATTTCGTCGATCAGTTCAAGCTCTTTAAGACGCGGAGCAGTTAGGCCCATTGCCTCTGCCGCTTGTGGCGCTTTGTCTGAATCACGCCATAAGATTGAAGCACAACCCTCAGGAGAAATTACTGAGTACGTAGAGTACTGAAGCATGTTCACGTAGTCGCCTACACCGATTGCTAATGCACCACCAGAACCGCCTTCACCGACAACGTTACAGATTACTGGTACTTTAAGACCAGACATCACTTTTAGGTTTTTCGCGATAGCTTCAGATTGACCACGTTCTTCTGCGCCCACACCTGGGTATGCGCCAGCCGTGTCAATAAATGTGATGATCGGCATGTTGAAACGCTCTGCCATTTCCATCAAGCGTAGAGCCTTACGGTAGCCTTCTGGTTTCGGCATACCAAAGTTACGTTTCACCTTTTCTTTGGTCTCACGACCTTTTTGGTGACCAATGATCATCACAGGGCGGCCTTCAAGGCGAGCCATGCCACCCACAATCGCTTTGTCGTCTGCAAACGCGCGGTCACCCGCTAATTCATCAAACTCCTCAAAAGCGTGTTGGATGTAATCCAGCGTGTAAGGACGTAGTGGGTGACGAGCCAGTTGAGCTGTTTCCCATGCACCTAGGTCACTGAAGGTTTTTTTCTTCAGCTCTAAGCTTTTCTTCTCAAGCTGTTCGATTTCTTTATCCAGGTCAATCGCAGAATCACCACCGTGACGAGAGACATCACGTAATGCTTCAATTTTCGCTTCTAGTTCTGCAATTGGCTTTTCAAATTCAAGAAAGTTTAGGCTCATCTATGAATCCTTGTTTACTCAGCGTCTAACATATTGCGCTGAATTTTTAGTTAAATTCGAGTTCTACCTGGCTTTTGCCAAGCAACTGTTTTAAATCGTCGAGTAATGTATCACTTGGCGTAACTCGCCACTCGGTGCCCAATGTTAACCGCGCTCTGGCGTCGGCACGCTGGTAGTATACATTGACGGGTACGGTTCCGGCTTTGTGCGGTTCTAAAATACGGCTGAACTGCTCAAAAAACTGATCGTTGATCTGATTTGCATCTATCGATACCGACAAACCACGAGCGTATTTCTCGCGCGCACTGCCGAGATCCATAACTTCACGCGCCGACATTTTAAGGCCACCGTTGAAGTCATCAAAGCTGACCTGTCCAGAAACGACCAAAATTCTGTCTTTTTCGAGAAGTTCAGCGTATCGATCCAGTGCATCTGAGAACAACATCACTTCCATGCGACCACTTCGGTCATCCAGTGTCATAATGCCAATTCGTGTACCACGCTTAGTCGTCATTACACGAGCGGCAATAACCAGACCTGCCACCGTGACAGATTGGTCGCGGCGAGTGGGCGTTGCGTCTTTTAGTCGACAACTGGTGTATTTGTTTAGTTCCTTTACGTAGGCGTTAATTGGGTGCCCTGTCAAATATAGACCTAGGGTATCACGCTCGCCCTCTAACCACACTTTTTCTGGCCAAGGCGGAACCTGCGTATACTTATGCTCTACTTCTTCAGGTGCATCCGTTAGCACACCAAACATATCCGTTTGACCAAACGCTTCAGCTTGGTGATGTTGACTTGCTGCTTTTACCGCATCATTGAGTGACGCCATCATCGCCGCGCGGTGTGGGCCTAGTCGATCCAACGCGCCCGCGTAAATCAGCTTCTCTATCACTCGTTTATTGACGCGTTTTAGATCAACTCGAGCACAGAAATCAAATAGGTCTTTAAAGTGACCACCTTTATTTCTCGCCTCAAGAATCGCATCGATAGGACCCTCACCTACCCCTTTTATCGCACCAATACCGTAAACAATTGCGCCATTTTCATCAACATTAAAGCGATATAAGCCAGAGTTGATGTCTGGTGGCAGCACGGTGAGCTTCATACGGAAACACTCATCGACCAAGCCAACGACTTTTTCCGTGTTATCCATATCGGCTGTCATTACCGCAGCCATAAATTCGGCAGGGTAATGTGTTTTCAGCCAAAGAGTCTGATAAGAAACCAATGCATAAGCAGCAGAGTGCGATTTGTTAAAACCATAACCGGCGAACTTCTCTACCAAGTCGAAGATTTTCATCGCCAACTCGCCATCGATACCGTTCTTTATCGCACCTTCTTCAAAGATAGCACGTTGTTTTGCCATCTCTTCTGGCTTTTTCTTACCCATTGCACGACGAAGCATGTCCGCACCACCTAGCGTGTAACCTGCTAAGATCTGCGCAATCTGCATTACCTGCTCTTGGTACAGGATGATGCCGTAGGTTGGATCTAGCGTCTCTTTTAGCGACTCGTGTTGCCACTTTTCATCTGGATAAGAGATCGCTTCTCGACCATGTTTACGGTCGATAAAGTTATCTACCATGCCCGATTGCAAAGGACCCGGACGGAAGAGTGCTACCAATGCGATGATGTCTTCGAAACAGTCTGGCTGAAGTCGTTTGATCAGCTCTTTCATGCCTCGAGATTCAAGCTGGAATACTGCTGTCGTTTCAGAGTTTTGCAACAAACGGAAAGAGGCGGGGTCTTCTAACGGTATGGATTCAATTTGAACCGGTTCTTTACCTTCTCGCTCTAGGCGTGGGTTAATCAGCCCTAACGCCCAGTCAATAATGGTTAAGGTACGTAAACCTAAGAAGTCAAACTTAACTAGGCCAGCGGTCTCAACATCGTTTTTATCAAATTGAGTAACCGGAAAGTGACCTTCAGCGTCTGCATAAATTGGCGCAAAATCGGTAATTGTTGTAGGTGAAATTACAACACCACCAGCGTGTTTACCGGCGTTTCGCGTACAGCCTTCCAAAATATGACACATGTCGATGAGTTCTTTAACTTCCTCATCGGCCTCATACAATTCAGGTAGTGCAGGTTCAGCTTTAAACGCTTTATCTAGCGTCATACCTGGATCGGGCGGGATCAGCTTTGAAATACGATCAACAAAACCAAATGGGTGGCCCAATACGCGGCCAACGTCACGGATTACCGCTTTTGCCGCCATGGTACCAAACGTGATGATCTGAGACACCGCGTCACGACCGTACATTTCCGCAACGTGGTCAATAACCTGGTCACGTTTATCCATACAGAAATCGACGTCGAAATCGGGCATCGAAACACGTTCTGGGTTCAAGAAACGTTCGAACAGCAAGTCGTATTCTAGTGGATCCAGATCGGTGATTTTTAGTGCGTAAGCCACCAAAGAACCAGCACCGGAACCACGTCCAGGACCGACAGGAATTCCATTATCTTTTGACCACTGGATGAACTCCATTACGATCAAGAAGTAACCAGGAAATCCCATTTGGTTGATAACATCTAGCTCTATCTGAAGACGTTCATCATATTCAGGGCGGCGACGTTTTCTCTCTTCCTCATCTGGAAATAGGAACTCTAAACGCTCTTCCAACCCCTCTCGGGATTTCATGACTAGGAACTCAGTCTCTTTCATCCCTTCGGTTGGGAAAGCTGGTAGGAAGTACTCACCTAAGCGCACAGTCACGTTACAACGCTTCGCTATCTCGACACTGTTTTCTAACGCTTCAGGAATATCAGCAAACAGCTCACACATTTCTTCTTCTGTACGAAGATATTGCTGCGGACTGTAGTTTTTTGGCCTACGCGGATCTTCTAATGTGTAACCATCGTGAATCGCTACGCGTATTTCATGAGCATCAAATAGGTCTGGACTCAGGAATACAACTTCATTGGTCGCCACTACTGGCAAGTCTTGCTGCTCTGCCAATTCAACCGCAAAGTGAAGATAAGTTTCTTCATCTGGACGACCGGTACGAAGTAGCTCAAGATAAAAGCGATCTGGAAAATGCTGTTTATAAAAATCAACACACCCCTGCACTATTTGACGGTTGCCTTTCAAAAGGCCGCGACCAATTTCCCCGCTTTTACCGCCGGATAATACAATCAAGCCTTCAGACATTTCAGCCAACCAGGCTTTATCAATCACAGGGTGGTGTTGAACATGTCCACGTAAGTACGCTTTTGATATCAATAACGTCAGGTTCTTATAACCTACATTATCCGCCGCAAGCAAAGTCACTTGTGTCAGCTCTTCACCAAACTCGTCCGACTGCATTTTAAAGTCAGCACCAATGATCGGTTTAACACCACTGCCATGCGCCGTACCGTAAAACTTCACCAAACCACATAGGTTGGTAAAGTCGGTCAACGCCATTGCGGGCATACCGAGCTCAGCAACTTTCTTTACGATTGGCGGAACTTTGTTGAGGCCATCCACCATCGAGAAGTCACTATGAACACGCAGGTGGATGAATTTGGGATCTGACATTAACAGGTACCGTGTAACTCTATTTTGTTGGGGATTCTAACCTAAAGAGGTTGGGTTTATAACACCAATTAGATCGTTTGATTATTCTATGCCTAACGCTTTTTTTACTGGCTTGAAACTCTTGCGGTGTTCACTGATCACTCCGTGTTGCTCAATCGCTTCAAAGTGCGCTTTAGTTGGGTAACCTTTGTGCTTCGCGAAGCCAAATTGTGGATGAAGTTTATCCAACTCTTCCATCTCTTGGTCACGCACGACTTTGGCAATAATTGACGCCGCACTGATTTCGGCAACACGTAGATCGCCTTTTACTACAGCTTGAGCATCCATTGGCAGCTCCGGACAACGGTTACCATCAATCAACACCAAATCAGGTTGAACCTGTAACCCCGCCACTGCACGCTGCATCGCAACCATAGTCGCCTGCAAAATATTCAGTTGATCGATTTCTTCAGGAGAACAACGCCCGACCGCCCACGCCAATGCTTTTTCTTTGATTTCAGGAAGCAACGCCATGCGTTTCTTTTCGGTCAATTTTTTCGAATCGTTCAACCCTTCAATAGGATTGTGAGGATCAAGGATAACCGCAGCGGTGACGACGTCTCCCACCAAAGGGCCACGTCCTACCTCGTCGACTCCGGCCACAAGCTGGTAACCTTGCGGATATTCAAACGGAGGGAGTTCAACTTTGGTTTTGGTCGCTTTTGGTTTAACAGCCATGATAAATCTCTATTTTTCAATCAGTTTTAGAACCGCGTTTGCGGCTTGTTGATCCGCATCTTTACGGATCCAATGATGCATTTCCGTAAACTTATCTAACATCGGTTTATTGTCGCTTTCCAATAAGCGAGAAACCTCAGTAAACAAATTGTCTGGTGTGCACTCATCTTGTAGATATTCTTTGACGAGCTCATCATCCGCCAAGATATTCGGCAATGACACATACTTCGTTTTCAATAGACGTTTAGCTAAGAAAGCAGTAAATGCATTCACACGATAACCCACCACCATTGGACGCTTGAGAAGCATACACTCCAACGCTACGGTACCGGAGGCCAACATCACGGCATCGGATGCGGTGATGACGTTGCGTGCGGTGTCATCAACTAACTTGAAGTCCAACTCTGGCGCTAGCTCTTTCCATGCTTGTTCAAACTGCTCACGGCGTTTTTGATTAACAAGCGCGACAACAAACCCCAGTTCTGGAAATTTTTTATGGAGTAACTTGCAGGTTTCAATAAATGGCTCTGAGAGCATTTTTAACTCGCTACCACGACTGCCTGGCAGGACAGCAAGCCACTTTTTATCTTGTTCTAAACCAAGCAACTCACGTGCAGGCGCTTGTTCTGATTCTAGTGGGATGGCATCAGCCAAGGTATGACCAATGAACTCGCAAGGTACATTAAATTTGTCGTAGAACGCTTTCTCAAACGGAAGAAATGCTAGCACCAAGTTCGTTGCCGCTTCTATTTTAAAGATGCGCTTCTGACGCCAAGCCCAAACAGACGGACTCACGTAATGAACGGTTTTAATGCCCGCTTGCTTGAGGTCAAGCTCCAGGCGTAAGTTGAAGTCAGGAGCATCGATCCCGATGAAAACATCAGGCGGATTCTGAGTAAAATACTGAACGAGCTCAGCTTTCACTTTAAGAAGTCTCGGTAAGCGGCCTAAAACCTCGACTAATCCCATCACCGCAAGCTCTTCCATATCAAACAGAGACTCGCAACCTTGGGCTATCATTTTCGGACCACCAATGCCTACGAACTCTGCGTCTGGATATTGTTGCTTTACTGCTTTGATAAAGCCTTCACCTAGCGTATCGCCAGACAATTCTCCGGCAATGATGCCAATACGTAATGGTCTTTCCATATCTACTTCGCTATTTTTCCTGTGCGCTATGGATAACGGTTTGCCTTATCCATAAAACACAAAAAGATCGTAACCTCAAATTTGGTCACGATCTTTTTATTTATTGGTTCATTCGCCAATTAACGAATAATGCCACGTTCCGTCGTTTCCAGAATATCTGAGAAACGCTTCACAGCCGGCCACTCTTGAGCCATTTCAGCCAGAATAGGCTTCACTTCTTCTAGCGTCTTACCTGAACGGTAGATTTCTTTATACGCTTTTTGTAGCGCACGAATCTCTGGTTTCTCAAAGCCATTACGCTTCAAGCCAACAAGGTTCAAGCCGAATGGAGTAGCGTGGTTACCTTGCGCGAGTACATAAGCTGGGACATCTTGCACCACAGCTGAACAGCCGCCAATGTATGCGTAAGCGCCCACTGTACAAAACGGATGAATCGCAGACAGTGCCATCACACCGGCATAGTCATCAACAGTAACGTGACCACCAAGAATCGAGTTATTACCGATATGAGTGTGGTTACCAATAACAACATCATGCGCAACGTGTGCATTAACACACAATAAGTTGTCATCACCAATGATCGTGGTTGCTTTGTCTTGCACTGTGCCGCGGTGAACTTGGACCGCTTCACGAATGACGTTACGGTCACCGATAACCACAGTTGTGTCTTCACCACCGTATTTTTTGTCTTGGTTTTCTTCACCAATGACAGCATGTGGGAAAATACGGTTATCTTTGCCAATAGTTGTGTGACCTTTGATCACAACGTGAGACATCACTTCTGTGCCTTCACCAATTTCAACCGTAGAGGTGATGTACGTAAAAGGACCTACTGTTACGTTAGCACCAATTTTGGCGCCCTCTTCTACCACCGCTGCCGGGTGGATTTTAGCGGTTTCATGAATCATATTAAAACTCTCGACGAGCACACTTCAGTTCTGCAGAACATACCACTTCGCCGTCAACTTTTGCTACACCGCTAAATGCAGCAATGCCGCGACGTTCTTTCAGAAATTCTACCTCAATAACCAATTGGTCGCCCGGAACCACTGGTTTACGGAATTTCGCGCCGTCTACGCTTGCAAAGTAGTACAGTTCATTTTCTGTTGGTGCACCAAATGATTTAAATGCAAGTAAGCCTGTTGCCTGAGCCATTGCTTCTAAAATCAAAACACCTGGGAATACTGGTAGTTGAGGAAAGTGACCTGTGAACTGAGGTTCGTTAACCGACACGTTTTTAATCGCGTGAAGGTACTTCTCTTCTTGGAAGTCTATCACTCGGTCGATCAATAAGAATGGGTAGCGATGAGGTAGTAGCTCTTGAATTTCAGAGATGTTCATCGTTTTCTTTTCAGTAGTCAAAGTCGTCTTCCTATATCAATTTTTTGCCGCCAAGATGGCAAACGTGGCAACAGGTCGTAAAGCCGAATCGCTTTGCAATATACTAGCAAAATACGCACCATCTTGGAGTTAAATCTACTTAGAGCGCGTCATTATAGAAGAAAAAGACCCGCATTTCGCGAGTCTTCTTACAGAATATGGAACTAGAACTTGTTAGCCTTCGTGTTAAATACAGAGCGAAAGATAACTTGTTCTAAATTTCTTCTTTCTGTTCCAGCTGTTTTTCAACCGCTTTTAGGCGCTTATTCATCTCATCAATACGGTGAACTCGAGTTGCGGTCTTACGCCACTCTCTGTTCGTTTGTAGTGGGATACCTGATGAGTAAAGGCCTTTTTCTTCGATACTGCGCATTACCATGCCCATACCTGTAATCGCCACACCATCTGCGATAGTGATATGGCCATTCAGAACAGACGCGCCGCCAATCTGGCAGTACTTACCAATTTTTGTACTGCCCGCGACAATAGTACCACCAGGCATCACGGTACCATATCCGATCTGCACGTTGTGCGCGATTTGAAGTTGGTTATCCAGAATGACATTGTCTTCAATGATAGTATCTTCGAGTGCACCGCGGTCAATCGTAGTACAAGCACCAATCTCAACGCGGTTACCGATACGCACTGAACCAAGCTGAGGAATTTTAATCCACTCGCCTTTGTCATTCGCGTAACCGAAGCCATCAGAGCCAATGACGGTACCCGATTGAACGAGACAGTCATCACCCAATGACACTTCATGGTAGATAGTGACATTAGCCCAAAGCTTGGTGTTATTCCCTAGCTTGGCGTTCTTACCGATAAAACAACCAGCACCAACACTTACGTTGTCGCCGAGTTCCACGCCCGTTTCAATCACAGCGTTAGCGCCGATTGTAACGTTCTCACCCATCTTAACGTCAGCGGCAATCACAGCACTTGGTGCAATATCGTCTGCCGGTTTTGGTGTGGTATCCATCGCTTGGACCACACGAGCAAATGCGACATAAGGGTCTGAAACCACTAGCGCATTTCCAACGCATTGATCTTTATGCTCAGCCTTTACCATAACAACGGTAGCTTGGCACTCAGAAAGGTGTTTTGCGTATTTTGGGTTAGACAAGAAGGTTACGTCACCTTCTTGTGCTTTATCCATTGGAGCAACACGGCTTACAACGAGAGACTCGTCACCAAACAGCTCACCCCCGGTAATTGTCGCCAATTCGGCTAATGTTAATGTCTTCATAACTTCTTATTTTAGAGCTTTAATTACGTCTTCAGAGATATTGTATTCTGGCTTGCCGTACTGCAAAGCAGAGATATCAATCACAAGATCGTAACCATTTTTGTCTGCGACTTTCTTAACTGCATCTTGAATCGTTTTGAAAAGCTTCGCTTTTTCTTCAGCTTCACGACGCGCACTTGCTTTTTCAAGTGCTTGTGCTTTCACTTTGTACTCGCTGTCGAGCTTCGCGATATCGATACGTAGCTTTTCAACTTCGTCTTGACCCAAAAGCTCGCCGTCACGTTGTAGCTTCTCAATCTTTGTTTTAGCTTGTGCTTGGATTGACTTCAGTTCATCAGCTTTGCTTTTGAAGTCTTTCTGCATTTTTTGTAGTACAACTTCACGTTGAGGAAGAGCTTGAAAAACTTGAGCTGTATTTACGTAAGCAATTTTCTGTGCAGCTTCTGCCGCATTTGCAAACATTGAAGAGCTCAGTGCAAGAAGGCCAATCCCAGCCGCTTTGATCATTTTATTCAAAATATTTTCCTCTTTAGAAAGTTCTACCGATAGTGAATGTGAAGAACTCTTCATCATCGCCATCAAATTTCTTAATTGGTTTCGCTAGTGAGAATACTAGTGGCCCCATTGGAGACATCCACTGCAACGCCGCACCGTAAGAAGAGCGGTAGTTGGTTGGATCTGAGTAATCGTAGTAGTAACGGTCACCATATTCCGCACCTGAATCGCGGTAGTCAAACTCCGTATCCCAAACACTTGCCATATCAAAGAAGATACTGGTACGAATTTGGTTTTGTACTTCTTCTGATGCAAATGGTGTTGGGACAATCAACTCAACACTTGCTAGCGCTACGGCGTTACCACCAACAGAGTCATCTGTTGCTGTATCTGCGCCATTGTTTGAACCAGATGTATCACGGTAAACCGCTTTAGGACCAACAGAGTTTGAGCCAAAGCCACGAAGCGATGTAAAGCCACCTGCGTAGTAGTTTTCGTAGAATGGGAACAAGTTATCGTTACCATCCGTTTGACCGTAACCATTACCGTAACCTAAGCGGCCACGGAACAAGAGGGTAAACTCGTGCTTTTTAGTCAATGGCACATACTGACGAACATCGTACTGCATTTTGAAATATTGAACGTCAGAGCCAGGTACGGTCATTTTATAGAATGCACGTTGATGGTTACCTGCTGTTGGGAAATAGCCACGGTTTAAGTTATTACGTGTCCAAGAGATATTGAAGTCGAAGTCGTTTGTGTTCAACGCTCCACTAGAATCAATGTTGTCTGCTTGTGCTCGTAAGAACTGCTCTACCTGCAAGTAAGGCGATAAGTTACCGATCTTGTTGTGCGTATAACCGACACCGAATTCAAAACGGTTCAACTCATCGAATGGGAAGCCCCACGTTAAGCTCGCGCCATAGCTTTCGTTGGTATAGTCAACGATATTGGCTTCTTTAGCTTCAAATTCGTTATAGAAAACCTTACCACCTAAGCTTACACCGTCTAAGTTCCAGTACGGATCACGGTAATCTAGACTGATGTTTTTCTGGTAGTCATTCATCATCGCGTTGATACCAACACGGTTACCGCTACCAATAAAGTTATCTTGTTGCAGGCCAACCTGGAAGCTCACACCCGATTCTGTACCGTAGCCAACACCGAAGTTAACACTACCAGAGTTTGCTTCTTTGACAGAGTAAACTAGGTCAACTTGATCATCACTACCAGGAACTCGAACCGTCTGTACTTCAACATTTTCAAAGTAGCCCAAACGATTTAGACGAGTTTTACCCGTTTCAATCGATTTCGAGTTCAACCAACTGCCTTCCATCTGACGCATTTCACGACGAAGGACTTCATCTTTGGTTGAGTTATTACCCGTGAAGCGAATATCACGAACATAAATTCGGTTACCCGGGTCTACGTTAACGACCAAAGAAACTTCTTGATTCTCGTCGTCAAACTCTGGAATGGTATTCACTTGAGGATAAGCATAACCGGACTCACCAAGCACACGCTTAATCCCTTCTTCCATTGAAGTCACCAACGAGCCGTTGTATGTCTCATTGTCTTCAAATGGCACAAGTCTTTCGAACGTCGCTTCCTCACCAATCAAATCACCACGGAACTTCACGTCCTTAACGGTGTAAACCTCGCCCTCTTCTAGACCAAGAGTAATGTATACCCCTTTCTTGTCAGGAGAGATTGCAACTTGTGTCGAATCAACGTTAAATTTTAAGTAACCACGATCCAGGTAGAATGATTTGAGTGCTTCAATATCACCTGCAAGAACTTGCTTTTGATACTTTTCATCAGAAAGGAAATTCCACCACGGCACATCAACATTTAAGTTAAAGCGCGAAAGCAGTTCTTCATCACTGAACACTTCATTACCGATAAAGTTGATTTGCTGAATTTTTGCCGACACACCTTCAGTAAAGACAAACTTAAGATCAGAACGATTACGTGGTAGTGGAGTCACCACCGCTTTTACTGTTGCGTTGTATTTACCTACGCTGTAGTAAAAGTCTTCTAAGCCTTTTTCAATGTTGCTTAGCGTGGTGCGGTCAAGCGCTTCACCTTCACGAACGCCAGACGCGTTCAGGTTTTCTTGTAGCTGCTCGTCCTTGATTGCTTTGTTACCTGAAAAAGAGATGCTTGCAATGGTAGGACGTTCTTTGACTTGAACCATCAGAACACCACCGTCACGCAACACTTTCACATCTTCAAAGTTACCAGATGCATACAGGGCGCGGATAATTTCTGCAACATCGCCTTGGCCAATGGTATCACCGACACGTACAGGCATTTTCAACAATGCAGCACCCAGTGCTACACGCTGCAATCCATCGATTTCAATATCTTGAACTACGAAGTTCTCTGCTCCATTTGCAGATACACTGGTCGCCAGTAAACTTGCAAATAGAATTCGCTTAATCGCCATACTTGTTCTAATTATTCCTTGCTACTGCTTTTGTCTCTGAACTATCACAGACGAGTAAAATCATTAAATAGCGCTAACGCCATGAGCGAGAAGATGATCGCACCACCAATTCTAAAGCCCATTTCCTGCACTTTCTCAGGAACAGGACGTCGAATGACTGCTTCAATTGCAAAAAACAACAAATGACCGCCATCCAACATTGGTAAAGGAACGAGATTAATAATACCTAGGTTAACACTAATTAGAGCGAGAAAACCTAAAAAGTAGACCAAACCATAATCTGCTGTCGCGCCTGCGCCTTTGGCTATTGATATTGGTCCACTCAGATTATTCAGACCAACGTCTCCAACAATAAGCTTCTTAAGCATGCTGATTGTCAAACCAATGACTTGGCCAGTTTTGTCTACTGCTTTACCTATTGACTCGAATACACCAAACTGAAGATCGAAGCGATAACTTTCTGGCCATTCTGCGACTTTAGGTGCAATACCTGCAAAACCAACGACTTCTTTGTTAGCTAGCTCACGGCTACCGGGCGTCAGCGTCAATGTTTGCTCATAACCCTGACGTAACACCGTCAATTCAAGCGGTGTATCAGGATTAGAACGAACCGCTTCAACCACTTGCTTCCATTCGGTTACGCGTTGTTGACCAATTGCGACAACCTCATCACCTGGAAGCACACCAGCTTTTTCCGCCGCTCCACCTTGCGAGACCTGCTCAATAACTCGATACACCTCCGGTGTATACGGAGTAAAACCTAACGACTGCATCGCTGACTGAGTTTCTGGGTCGAACTTCCACTCACGTAAATCGAGCGTTTTCGTTACTTCTGAACCAACTTCATTCGCTGACGTTAGTGTTACCGTCATCAAATCATCGCCAATATGAGAAATCAATCCCATATTTACTGATTCCCAATCCGGAGTTTTGATACCAGATATCGATTTAAGTTCCATTCCAGATTCAATTCCAGCTTCCGCAACAATCGAATTGGGCGTAACTTCACCAATTACAGGCTTAACAGCCGGGATACCAATTAGAAATACCAGCCAATAGGCAAAAATTGCGAAAAGAAAATTAAAGATGGGGCCAGCCGCAACAATAGAGGTTCGCTTCCATAACGGCTTCTTATCAAACGCTAGGTGCTTCTCATGTTCTGGCACCTCATCGACACGGCTATCAACCATTTTCACATAGCCGCCGAGAGGGATAATTGAGATGCTGTACTCCGTTCCGTCTTTGCCTACTTTACTCCAAATAGACTTGCCGAAACCGATTGAAAACTTTTCAACTTTAACGCCGCAACGGCGAGCAACCCAAAAATGCCCAAATTCGTGCACGGCAACAAGAATGCCCAGTGCGACGATAAAAGAAATGAGATTCCACAATATACCAGTCATCAGCTACGCTCGCGTATGGTTTCTAGGGCAATAGTTCGTGCCATTCTATCTAGCTCGAGCAAGCTTTCCAAGCTATTCGCATTCTCAGCTTTGCAGCTTGCGTTGATTTTATTCAACACAGACTCATTGATGCGAGCAATATCGGTAAAACCTAGTCTGTTATTTAAAAATGCATCAACAGCGACTTCATTAGCTGCATTCAATGCTGTTGTTGCGTGTTGACCTTCATAACAGGCATCAATTGCGAGTTTTAAACATGGGTAACGAGCAAAATCAGGCTGCAAAAACGTCAGCTCACCAACTTTCGTGAAGTCTAGCGGCTTAACCCCAGCTTCCACTCTTGACGGGTATGACATGGTGAGCGCAATTGGCGTCGCCATATCCGCTTCTCCCATTTGTGCCAAGACCGAACCATCACGATACTGAACCATAGAATGAATTACCGATTGAGGATGAATAACCACCTTCAGTTGTTCGCGAGCAGCATTAAATAGCCACTTAGCTTCGATATACTCAAGGCCTTTGTTCATCATCGTGGCAGAATCAACAGAAATTTTTGGCCCCATCGACCAGTTTGGATGAGCAATCGCCTGCGCGGGTGTCACCTGCTCCAGTTCTGCGATGTCAGTGTAACGGAAAGGACCACCAGATCCAGTCAACAAAATATGAGAAATGCCATGTTCTTGTAAATTGCAACGACCTAGATTGGTTTGTACTTGCTGTGGTAAACATTGGAAAATGGCGTTGTGTTCACTGTCGACGGGAAGTAGCTCTGCGCCAAATTCTTCAACGGCATCAATAAATAGCTGGCCTGACATTACAAGTGCTTCTTTATTTGCCAACAAGACTCGCTTACCTGCTTTCACGGCAGCCATGGTAGGCAATAAGCCGGCTGCTCCTACAATAGCAGCCATTACACTGTCGACCTCGTCCAGCGAAGCAATATGGCATAGCGCATCAACACCACCTAGCACTTCGGTACCTGGCGAAACCGAGTGTAGCTCAGCTTGAAGTTGAGACGCCGCAGCTTTATCTGCCATGACCGCATATTTAGGTTGCCACTGACGACATAGACCGATCATCTTTTCAACGTTAGTGCTTGCCGCTAAGGCAACGACAGAAAACAGATCTGGGTTTTGTTCGACCACTTTAAGCGTGCTTGCACCAATTGATCCAGTAGCACCAAGAATCGTTAACTTTTGCATGTTGTAAGACCGTTAGAAAGCTCAGGAGCGACGACGCCGCTCCTGATAAATTAGAATACGTAGTAAAGAAGAGCAAAAACTGGGAATGCTGCGGTTAGGCTGTCGATACGATCTAGCACACCACCGTGCCCTGGGATAATGTTACTGCTGTCTTTAATGCCTGAGACACGTTTGAACATACTTTCAACCAGATCACCAAGCACTGAAATAACGACAGTAACCAGCGTAATCAGCACCATATGGACAGGGCTAGTGAACTGGATATCGAACCAATCAGCAAATGCCCACGCTACGATTAATGCCGTGATAATGCCACCAATTAGCCCTTCAATGGTTTTATTGGGGCTTACATGAGGAGCCATCTTACGTTTGCCTAAGCTTTTGCCTGCAAAGTAGGCGCCGCTATCTGCAGCCCATACCAAGAAACAAACGTACAACACAAGCTTTGCGCCGTGGTATGGATCTACAGTGATGTCATACGCTCTGAGAATAATCACACTCCAAAGGAATGGGATTAATGTCAGAAAACCAAATACATGACGTAAAACAAAATTACTTTGCCAAGATTTCGTCGTTTTGGGGTAAGTAATCGCCATTAAGCTAGCAATAATCCACCAAACAAAACCAATACCCAAGACGACATAATGAGGTGTCGTTAAGTGATTGAGGCTATATGCATCAGGCGAGATGTATAGAAAACTAAGTCCGGTAATAATGATTGCCGGCACAAGGGCAGCAATGCGAGAGTTGCTTCCTGTAAACTGAGTCCACTCCCAAAAACCTAATAGCGTTATTGCAGTTAAAGCGGCAATAAAGCCCATTAGCGGTAATTTAAAAATGCCTAAAATAACCAGGGGAGCTAAAATTAGTGCTGTTATTATTCTCTGTTTCAAACTAACTAGTCCTTATTGAGCTGCCATCAATGCCTTTATTTGTTCACCTGTACAGCCAAAACGACGTTCTCGGTTGATAAACCAAGTCACAGCTTCTACCAAACTGTCTTCATCGAATTCTGGCCAGTACTCTGGTGTAAAGTACATTTCTGCATAAGCCATTTGCCACAACATAAAGTTGCTGATGCGGCACTCTCCACTGGTGCGAATTAAAAGATCCACTTCCGGTAGGTCTGCCATGGTCAAATGCTCAGTGATTAGCTGCTCATTGATATCCTCTACACGAATTTCACCGTTACGTGCTTTTAGCGCTAACGTTTTAGCAGCTTCTGTGATGTCCCATTTACCGCCATAGTTGGCTGCAATGTTGATCACCATACCCGTGTTATCTGCCGTTAGGTTTTCTGCTTCTACAATTTTCTTTTGTAGACGCTCACTAAATCGACTGGTATCACCGATCACGCGCAACCGTAAATTATTTTTGTGTAGTTTTTTTACTTCACTAGACAGGACCGTGATAAACAGTTCCATCAAAAGACCCACTTCTTCCTCCGGACGACGCCAGTTTTCACTACTAAAAGCAAACAGCGTCATGGCTCTAATGCCTAGTTTTGAAGCAGCAGCCACGGTCTTACGAACGGCACTAACGCCTTTTTTATGACCAAATACGCGAGGTTTTCCTTTGGACTTAGCCCAACGGCCATTACCGTCCATAATGATGGCAATATGCTTAGGAAGGGAATCAGAGAAGGCTTGAGAATTTTGCATAGGGAGTTAATTGAGTTCCATCAGTTGGATAGACTAACATAAAAAAACGCTGAGCTGTGAGCACAGCGTTTTCCAACAGTGATGTGTGTGGGAGTATTAAACTTCCATCAACTCTTTTTCTTTTGCAGCAAGAACTTCATCGATCTTCTTAACTGCAACGTCAGTTAGCTTTTGAATTTCGTCTTGTGCTTTACGGTCTTCATCTTCAGAGATTTCTTTATCTTTTAGAAGCGCTTTAAGATCGTTGTTTGCGTCACGACGGATGTTACGAACAGCAACACGACCACCTTCAGCTTCACCACGAACGATCTTAACTAGGTCTTTACGACGCTCTTCCGTTAGCGGTGGAAGTGGAACGCGGATGATAGTGCCAGCTGACATAGGGTTTAGACCAAGGTCAGACGTCATGATCGCTTTTTCTACTTTCGGCGTCAGCTCTTTATCAAAAACCGTGATTGCAAGTGTACGTGCATCTTCAGCAATAACGTTTGCTACTTGGTTTAGAGGTGTTGCTGCACCGTAGTATTCTACAGAAATACCAGATAGTAGGCTTGGGTGTGCACGACCTGTACGAATTTTAGAAAGGTTGTTCTTAAGCGCTTCAACGCTTTTATCCATGCGCTCTTGCGCGTCTTTTTTGATTTCGTTAATCACAGTTTCACCTTAAAAATGTCATCTTTCCTGAAGAAAGCCTAAAACGGTTGAGCAAAGCAAGCACCACCCTAACGCGTTGGAGTGGCACCTTAAGCCAAGCTTATTCGTTGATGAGCGTGCCTTCTGCTTCGCCCATTACCACGCGACGTAGTGCGCCTGGCTTGTTCATATTAAATACGCGGATTGGCATTTTGTGGTCACGAGCTAGCGTAAACGCCGCCAAGTCCATAACTTTCAGCTCTTTATCCAGAACTTCTGCATAAGATAGCTTATCATACAGCTCTGCGTCTGGGTTTGCTACAGGGTCAGCAGTAAATACACCATCAACTTTCGTCGCTTTTAGTACGACATCCGCTTCAATTTCGATACCACGTAAACAAGCAGCAGAATCCGTTGTAAAGAACGGGTTACCAGTACCAGCAGAGAAGATGACAACTCGGCCTTGGCGAAGCTCACGGATCGCATCAGCCCAATTATAGTCGTCACATACGCCTTTTAGAGGGATTGCAGACATAACGCGCGCATTTACGTATGCACGGTGAAGAGCATCACGCATCGCTAGGCCATTCATTACTGTAGCAAGCATACCCATGTGGTCACCAACTACGCGGTTCATACCAGCTTCAGCTAGGCCTGCACCACGGAACAAGTTACCGCCACCGATAACTACACCAACCTGAACACCCAGTTCAACCAGTTCTTTAACTTCTTGTGCCATACGATCAAGGACCGCAGGATCAATACCAAAACCGTCTTCACCTTGAAGAGCTTCACCACTCAGTTTTAATAGAATACGTTGATACGCTGGTTTAGGGTTCGTAGTCATGGAGTTTACCTTCCAAAGAGAGTTGTTGATTAACAGTCATGAATAGACACAACTTCAGTTATGGCTATTCATCACGGCTAATCGTTCACTGCTCATAAAAAGACCGCAGCCTTGGCTACGGTCTAATCTTTATACAGTCTCTAAGGATTAACCTTTTTGAGCTGCTGCAACTTCTTCAGCGAAGCTCATTTCTTCTTTCTTCTCGATACCTTCACCTACTTCTAGGCGAACGAACGTAGAAACTGAAGCGCCTTTTTCTTTCAGCATTTCGCCTACAGTTTTCTTAGGCTCCATGATGAAAGCTTGACCTGTTAGAGAGATCTCGCCAGTGAATTTCTTCATGCGGCCAACAACCATCTTCTCAGCGATTTCAGCAGGCTTGCCTTCGTTCATTGCGATTTCAACTTGAACCGCTTTCTCTTTTTCTACTACGTCAGCTGGTACGTCTTCTGGGTTAACGAACTCTGGCTTAGAAGCAGCAACGTGCATTGCAACGTGCTTAAGAGTTTCTGCGTCGCCTTCACCAGCAACAACAACACCGATTTTCTCACCGTGACGGTAAGAAGCGATTGCAGTGCCTTGAACGTATTCTACGCGACGGATAGTGATGTTTTCACCGATTTTAGCTACTAGAGCTACACGTGCGTCTTCGAATTGTGCTTGTAGTTCTTCAACAGAAGCTTTTGAAGCTAGAGCTGCAGCTGCAACTTCTTCTGCGAATGCAGTGAAGTTACCGTCTTTAGCAACGAAGTCAGTTTGGCAGTTAACTTCAAGAAGAACAGCAACGCCGTTTTCTTCTTTGATGATGATTGCGCCTTCAGCTGCAACGTTACCAGCTTTCTTAGCTGCTTTCGCTGCGCCAGATTTACGCATGTTTTCAATTGCTAGTTCGATGTCAGCGTTTGCTTCTACAAGCGCTTTCTTACATTCCATCATGCCAGCGCCAGTACGCTCGCGAAGTTCTTTAACTAGAGCAGCAGTTACAGTTGCCATTCTGTCTTCCTCGTTTGATTCGAAATAAGGTAAAAAACAGGGGCCTAACATTGTCGGCCCCCATTGCTAACTATAACTTAGTTTATGCTACACAAAGGTTTCACATAGACCAAGTGTGACACAGAGCCGCTATTATTCAGCTTCTACGAAACCGTCTTTTTCAGCAACTGCAGCTACGTCTTTGTTACGACCTTCAGATACTGCTGAAGCAGCAGCGTTCAGGTATAGCTGTACAGCGCGGATCGCGTCGTCGTTACCTGGGATTACGTAGTCAACGCCGTCTGGGTTAGAGTTAGTATCTACCACAGCGTATACTGGAATACCTAGGTTGTTAGCTTCTTTAATTGCAATGTGTTCGTGATCAGCGTCGATTACGAATAGAGCGTCTGGTAGGCCGCCCATGTCTTTGATACCACCAAGAGATTTCTCTAGCTTCTCCATTTCGCGAGTACGCATTAGAGCTTCTTTCTTAGTTAGTTTGTCAAAAGTACCGTCTTGAGATTGAGTCTCTAGTTCTTTTAGACGCTTGATAGACTGACGAACTGTTTTGTAGTTTGTAAGCATACCGCCTAACCAGCGGTTGTTTACGTAAAACTGGTTGCTTGCGATTGCAGCTTCTTTAACAGCTTCAGATGCAGCGCGCTTAGTACCTACGAATAGAACCTTACCTTTCTTCTCGCCAACTTTAGCTAGTTCAGCTAGAGCGTCGTTGAACATTGGTACAGTTTTTTCTAGGTTGATGATATGAACTTTGTTACGAGCGCCAAAGATGAATGGCTTCATTTTTGGGTTCCAGTAACGAGTCTGGTGACCGAAGTGAACACCAGCTTTTAGCATATCGCGCATTGATACAGTTGCCATTTTAAAATCCTCTATGGGGTTAGGCCTCCACATTCCCCATAACTCCGACCAAGCTTCTGCTCAGCACCCCGGAATATGTGACGGAATGTGTGTGATTTAAAGATAAAAGGTTATTCGGATGAAGCTTGCTTCGCCGCTTAACTTTGCTAAACGAAGAGAACAGTCCTCTATTCCGGCGCGCTTTATACCATATTTTAGCTCACTGTGGCTAGTAAAAATTATTTCTTCACCGAGCCACTTTCTCCTATTTATAAGCAAAACTTTAAACATATGATCGAATTAAGAATGATGCATATTCCTATCTAACTTGGGTTAACGCCCCGATGTCTGATAGAATGCGGCCATTCGCACGTTTACGTGCTTAGGAATAAGTAGAGAAAGCCAATGTCAATCAAGATTAAAACTGCTGAAGAAATAGAACGCATGCGCATTGCGGGCAAGCTAGCCGCAGAGATTCTAGAAATGATCGAACCACACATCAAAGTTGGTGTGACGACAGAAGAGTTAAACAAAATCTGTCATGAGTACGCTCTAGAAAAAGGTGCATACTCTGCTCCGCTTGATTACCATGGTTTCCCTAAGTCGATCTGTACTTCAATCAACCATATCGTATGCCACGGTATTCCAGCGGAAAAAGACGAAATCGGTAGCAACGGCCAAATGAAGCCGGCGGTACTAAAAGATGGTGACATCTTAAACGTTGATATTACCGTAATCGTTCCAAATGATGAGAATGCCGATCTGAGCGTGCGTCCTCAGGGTTACCATGGTGACACTTCTAAGATGTTCCTAGTCGGTGATGTTTCGCCTGCAAACAAACGTCTGTGCATGGTAGCTCAAGAAGCACTGTACGTTGGTATGCGTACCGTTAAGCCAGGTTCAACAGTTGGCGACATCGGTACAGCTATCGAGAAGTACATCAAAGAGAACAACAAGAACAATCCTCGCAACAAGTTTTCTATTGTGAAAGACTTCTGTGGTCACGGTATCGGCGATGAGTTCCATGAAGAACCACAAGTGGTTCATTACAAGAACAAAGACCGCCGCGTATTAAAAGAAGGCATGTGCTTTACTATTGAGCCGATGATTAACGCAGGTAAATTTGGTTGCTCTGTTGATGCACAAGATGACTGGACTGTTTACACGGGCGACGGCAAGAACTCTGCGCAATGGGAACATACCATTGTAGTAACAAAAGAAGGTTGTGAAGTACTGACGCTTCGTAGCGACGATACGATTCCTCGCCTAATGAAAAACGCGTAAAGCTGACAACCACTCGTTGTTTACTATATCCCTGCTTCGGCGGGGATATTTTTTATCTGCCGCAAATTTGTTAGATTGTTATTAGATTAGCTTGCACGGATGGCAAATATGACACTTCAGTCCCCTCTTACCTTTTCCGATGAACAAATCAATATCGGTGAACTCAAACAAGAATTAGAGAAGTTTAGCTCTAATCAAAACCAAGAGTTTCTCAATCATCATCCGGTAACAAGCTTGGTTTTAGCCAGAGCTGAATATATGGATCTGCTTCTCAATCGTTTGTGGCAACATTTTGGTTTCAAGGATATTTACAACATTTCCCTAGTTGCCGTTGGTGGCTACGGACGAGGCGAGCTGCATCCGCTCTCCGATATCGATATTTTGATTCTGTCGAACAATAAACTGCCAACCGCGTTAGAAGCAAAAATCAGCGAATTCATTACGCTGTTGTGGGATTTAAAACTCGAGGTCGGACACGCTGTTCGCACCGTTACTGAATGTGCTGAAATTGGTAAAGCCGATCTAACGGTCGCGACAAACCTGCAAGAAGCGCGATTGCTGTGTGGAAGCGAGGACACCTTTCAGGCACTGAAGAAAGTCGTGTTATCAGACTCCTTCTGGCCAAGTGAGACGTTTTACCGCGCTAAAATTCAAGAGCAGCGCGAACGCCATGCACGTTACCACGACACGACCTACAACTTAGAACCGGACATTAAATCAACCCCTGGCGGGCTGCGCGATATTCATACATTAAGCTGGGTCGCTCGACGTCACTTTGGTGCGACTTCATTGTTAGAAATGAGCCGATACGGATTTTTAACTGACGCAGAATACCGAGAATTGGTTGAATGTCAGGACTTCCTTTGGCGAGTACGTTTCGCTCTGCACATGGAGCTTCGCCGCTATGACAACCGCTTGACCTTTGCCCATCAAGCACAAGTTGCGGAAAATCTAGGCTACGTCGGAGAAGGCAATCGAGGCGTAGAAATGATGATGAAAGAGTTCTACCGCACGCTTCGTCGTGTGGCAGAGCTCAATAAAATGCTACTCAAACTCTTTGACCAAGCGATCATTAATGGTGGGGCGACAGAAAGTGCCGAGATTCTCGATACGGACTTTCAACGTCGCGGTTCTTTAATTGAAGCGCGGAAACCCGCATTGTTCCAAGCTCGCCCAGAAACTATTCTGGATATGTTCTTACATATTGCTAACGACTCAACTATTGAAGGGGTGAGCCCACCAACGCTGCGTCAACTGCGCACCGCTCGCCGTCGGCTCAACAAGTTTTTGCACACCATTCCTGCTGCGCGTGAAAAGTTCATGGCGTTATGTCGTCACCCTAATGCTCTGCACAAAGCATTCAGTCTCATGCACCGATTAGGGGTTATGGCGGCCTATTTACCGCAATGGAGTCAGATTGTTGGTCAAATGCAGTTTGACTTATTCCATGCCTACACAGTTGATGAACACAGTATTCGCTTACTTAAACACATCAACACTTTTAGTGACCCAGAAAATCATGCGAAGCACCCAATTTGCTGTGACGTCTACCCTCGAATGCAAAAGAAAGAGCTGCTGATTATTGCCGCTATTTTCCACGATATCGGGAAAGGTCGTGGCGGCGATCACTCAATTATCGGTGAAGGAGAAGCATACGACTTCTGCATTGAGCATGGCTTATCGAAGCCCGAAGCCAAACTTGTCGCTTGGTTGGTAAGACATCATCTATTAATGTCTGTCACCGCACAGCGCCGAGACATTTATGATCCTGATGTCATTACCGAATTTGCCAAAAAAGTCAGAGACGAAGAATCTCTCGATTATCTTGTATGCCTGACAGTTGCAGATATTTGTGCAACCAACCCAGAACTTTGGAATGCTTGGAAACGAACTTTACTTGCGGAGCTGTATTACTCCACACAACGTGCTTTACGTAGAGGCCTAGAGAACCCTGTCGATGTGCGTGAGCGAATTCGCCACAATCAACAAATGGCCTCCGCAATGCTGCGCAAAGAGGGGTTTGCCGCGCGCGAAATTGAAGTATTGTGGCAACGCTTCAAAGCTGACTACTTCCTTCGTCATACCCATACGCAAATCGCGTGGCACTGCGAACACTTACTTCGCATGGAAGATCCGACTAAGCCTTTGGTATTGATCAGTAAAAAAGCCACTCGTGGCGGCACTGAGGTGTTTGTATATACGAAAGACCAGCCTGCTTTATTTGCGACGGTCGTGGCAGAGTTAGATAGGCGTAATTTTAATGTACACGACGCGCAAATCATGACCAGCAAAGATGGGCACGTGATTGATACCTTTATGGTACTCGATCAACATGGCGAAGCGATCGATGAGTCTCGTCACGCGGCGGTGATTAAACACCTCACCCATGTACTGGAGGCGGGCCGACCAACCAAGATTAAAACGCGCCGTACTCCGAACAAACTTCAGCACTTTAATGTGAAAACCAAAGTCGACTTCTTACCAACCAAAGGTAAAAAACACACTTTAATGGAGTTTGTCGCGCTAGACACACCAGGGCTGTTGGCCAAAGTAGGCCGTACGTTTGCTGATTTAAATATCAACCTTCACGGTGCCAAAATCACCACCATTGGTGAGCGAGCAGAAGACTTGTTTATTTTAACCAGTGATGCAGGAGGAAGATTAAGTGAAGAACAGCAAGATGAGCTAAGAGAGAGATTGATCGAAAAGTTATCTGATGAGGTCGCAGCTTAGATAAAACCTGCCAATCTTTTCGGTTCAGGGCGAGAGCGATCTTGCCCACAAGTTAAGCATTTTGGCTAAATATCAGCTATCTAGCTCATACATAGGCTGCTACAGTTATATCAATATCAATTCGATGTAATAGAGGTAGCCTATGTATCCCCACCTCACTGGTTTGGGTATTCACGACCCTAAGCAGATTGAACGTTATTCCCTACGCCAAGAAGCACACAAAGACGTACTCAAGATCTATTTCCACAAGCAAAAAGGCGAACTATTCGCTAAAAGCGTTAAATTCAAATACCCACGCCAAATCAAAAATGTTCTTGTTGATAGTGGCAGTCACAAATATAAAGAAGTAACGGAAATCAACCGTAACCTCACATTAGTCATTGATGAACTGAATAAAATTACTAAGCCAACGAAACAACCTGAGGTTGATGTAAAAGAGAAAATTCTTTCAGACCTTCGTCATTTAGAAAAAGTCGTTTCGAGCAAGATCGCAGAGATCGAAGCGGATCTCGAAAAACTAAAGTAAAACGTTAAGTCTTAAATATTAAAAAAGGGTTAGCATTGATGCTAACCCTTTTTATTTGTACTGTGCCGTCCTAAATAAGGTTGACACTTTCCACCCCCAAAATTGGAGAGTGTTATGAAATCAACAACTAAAAGAACTCAGCGCGATTACTCCCTCGCTTTTAAACTCACTGTAGTTGATGAGGTTGAAAAAGGAAGCCTCACTTACAAACAAGCCCAAGAGAAGTATGGCATCCAAGGTTGCTCTACGGTTTTGGTTTGGCTTCGTAAGCATGGTCGACTAGATTGGTCTAAAGGGACACCTAACTTTATGTCCAAAGGAGACTCTATGACCGAGTTCAATTCACCTCCTACACCAGAGCAACGTATTAAAGAGCTTGAGAAGCAGCTCGAAGATGCTCAACTCAAAGCCGACTTCTTTGAAGCTGTCGTGAACGTTATGGAACGTGACTATGGTGTTAGAGTGACAAAAAAGCACAAAGAAGCGTTGTCCAAGAGAAAACCATAGTAGGTTTGAGCGTTACGAAGTTTTGTCAGTTAGTACAAATCTCTCGCCAAGCTTATTATAAGCAATGCCAAACTCAATCTCGTTGTGAACATCATGAGCATGCTGTCATTGGCTTTGTCCGTGAAGTCAGGCTGAAGCAGCCACGCATTGGCACGCGTAAACTGAAGTTCTTAGCAGCAACAAAGGGCATTCAAATAGGTCGCGATAAGCTCTTTGAACTTCTCAGAAAGCATCGGCTGTTAGTGAGAGCAAGACGAGCCTATCACCGAACGACTGACAGCCGTCATCGATTTTTCTGTCACCCAAACAAAGTGAAAGATGGGCTGACACCAACGAAGCCAGAACAACTGTGGGTTGCTGATATTACTTACTTGCCAACTCAAAATGGAGAGAGTTATCTCAGCTTGGTTACAGACGCTTATTCAAGGAAGATTGTTGGTTTTTATGTGGATGACAACATGAAAACTCAATCAGTTAAGCGGGCATTTATCTCAGCTCTCAGGCAACCGCAGAGTGAAGAAAAGCTAATACACCACTCAGATAGAGGCTCACAATACTGTTCGAAGGAATATCAAGATATCCATAAGAAACATAGAGTGACTTGCTCAATGACTGACGGGTATGACTGTTATCAGAATGCTTTAGCTGAGCGTGTAAATGGGATACTCAAAATGGAGCTCTTGCTGAAGAAACCGAAAGATCTGAAAGAAGCAAGGACGATGGTAGCAGAGTCCGTAGATATCTATAATCAAATGAGGCCTCATACGGCTTTAAAATACAAAACGCCCGATGAAGTACATCGAGCGTTTTAGTTAAAAAGTGTCAACCCATATCAGGACGGGTCATACCCAATCATTATCGAGATCTAACTGCACCGATTATCGGTTAATCATCGATTCATCCCACTCAAATCGAGTAAACAATTGCTGCCAAGTTTCATCAAGATTGGCCGTCATGACAATCTCTTGATCGGTAAATGGATGGACAAACCGTAACTCTGAAGCATGCAGTAGCAAACGATGAGAATCAAACTCTGTGCGATACAGCTTGTTGTGCTTTCCATCCCCGTGCGTTGTATCACCCACGATCGGATGGCGTAGATGTGCCATATGACGACGAAGTTGGTGCTTACGCCCCGTTTTAGGTTTCATCTCAACTAAGCAATAACGCGTTGTAGGAAATTTACCCGTCGAATAGGGAACCTCCACTTTAGCCAACGGCTTATATTCCGTCACCGCTTCTTGCGCTTCTTTTTCTTGTGAAGCGAACTTATCCGCAATCTTGTCTAACTCCACTTTGAGTGCGTAATCCAAGATGCCCTCTTCCTCAATCCAACCGCGTACTACTGCGTGGTATGTCTTTTCCATTTTATGTTCAGCAAACATCGGCATGACTTGTGATGCGACTTCACTCGACAACGCAAACACGAGCACACCAGATGTTGGACGATCCAGACGATGCAATGGGAACACATGCTGACCAATTTGGTCGCGCAAAGTTTGCATGACAAACTGAGTTTCGTGTTTATCTAACCAACTGCGATGCACTAACATGCCTGCAGGCTTGTTGACCGCTACAAAATATTCATCCTGATAAACGATCTCCAGCTCAACTGGTTCTGAAGATCGCGCTATTTCTTGTTCTAGCATTCGTTTACTTACACAGTTCGTCAATGGTTCGGATTGTAACAAGCAGCTCTACGAACTGCGGTTCCTGCTTCCACGCTTCTGAAAAATAGGGCTCGAGAGAAAACCCTCTTGGCAATGGTTGGTTGTTTTCCACTAGCACGTGCATTCTGTCTATAAAGATCCACTGCAACCACTCATGAGGATGCAATGTATCAATCGCAAATGGCTCCACGCTTTGTAAGGCTTGCTCTGAAGGCCTAGTGTGTTGCCACAACTTATGTTCTTTAAGCTGCGTTTCAAGTTGGTGAAGTAAGTCGACCAATTGAGTATTTGTTACCATTAATTCTATCTCGAACCTTGAATTAGCCGAGAATGATACCATTTCTTGTGAAAAGAACGTTAGGACGTCGTATTTAATGGAAAACATTCAAACCCTCACTCAACTGTTGAACAACAGCCGCTGTGATTATCAAATCTTCGATCTTGGTCGTCGTATCAAAACCATCGCTAAGAAAGAGTTTGCCGATGTAGAAAAAGGTCAAGCACCGTACCCATTCCCAATGCAGCGTAAAGCACACCTTGCCATCGCTTATTGGAATGAACAAAAGCAACCTTGGATTTGGTTTCTAAAGTTTGAATTGGACGAGCGCGGTTTGTTAAAGCAATCAGATATCGGCAATTTCATTAAATACGTAGTGGAAGCCATGGGAACACGCCTCAATGGTGATATCTCTGAAGAGCAACAGCAAAAGCTGTCTAATAACCCATATACGTTCAAACCTTCCGAAGACAAAATGGCCGTGTTTCATAGCCAGGTCCGCGCGAACCTCGATCTTCCTACCAGCCAATATTATGAGCACACTCAGCATTACTTTTCAGGTGGTTTAGGCTGGGATAATTGGCAAACCGTAGGTCTGCAAGGGATCACCGACATGGCCGCTCGTTTGGACAAAGAGCAAAACGGGGTAATGATACGCAAAGCGTTGAACCACCTACCAAATGAGCCACTTTATGCCCTATTAGGTGCGCTTGAGCATGTAGAGCTTCAAGAGCGTTTAGCAGAACGTATCGCGGAAAAGGCACAGCAAGAAATCGCAAGTAGCGAACCTGATCTCTTCCTACTTTCAGCACTTATCCGAGCCCTTGCTGGTGCACCAACAGAAGTCGCCTCTCCAGTATTAGATGCGATATTGCATAGCCCTCGTTTAAGCCATCAGGAGGTATTGATTGGTGTGGCGGGTCGCGCTTGGCACTTACTCGCCAATGAAAAGGTAGCAGAACAGTTTTTGCTGCGTTTAGCTCAAACCGGTAATCAAGCCCTATTTAATCAGTTATTTGCCGATTTAGTGATGCTGCCAGAGTTAAGAATGGTGTTATTGCCTTTGCTGCATTCAAACCCATCAGAGGAACTAGCAAATGCGCTAGTAAGCTTACAACAAGCAACAAAAAGCTAAGAAAGGTTCAGGAATGATTGGTGATCTTTTAGCAATTTTAGGGCTCTGCTTTTTCTGTTACCTGTTTTGGCAACAGCGTCGCCAAGCCGAACTCGCAAAAGCGGCCATCACGCGTAAATGTGAGCAATTGGATCTCCAATTAATCAGCATCGCCTTTGGTGCCCATAAACTAAAAACGCCAGACGGAGTCTGGCGTTGGCATACGGTGTATCAATTTGAGTTTTCATCTCTTGGTGACGATTGCTACCAAGGAGAGTTAACCATGGTCGGTTTCAGGCCGCAGAACTTTCACCTACCACCGCATCGCTTGTAAATTCCATTTCAAAGTAAGGACCATATACATCCTTACTTTCTTTTGTTTTAACAAATCCCAGCTTTTTCAGTACCGCCATAGAAGCCTGATGATTGCTATTCACGTTAGCTTTCACCTTATTCAAGCCCAACTCACGGCACGCTTTGGGGAAAAATGCTTTTAGTGCTTCTGTTGCTAACCCTTTACCCCAATATGATTTATCAAAAATAAACCCTAATTCAGGTTCGGAATCGAGATTAGCAATAAACACGTGCCCCATATAGTCACGACTGGTGCTCTCTAGCACTGCCATACTATAAATGTTCTCATCATCCAGTATTTTCTCAAACATCTGTTTGGCAGACGCAACTGTATACGGACCATTCAATTCAGCACGGTTTTTCGCACAGCAATTCAGCATGACGAATTCTAGTTGCAACGACTCATTGTAGGGTAGAAGAAGCATTCTTCTGGTTACTATGGCCACATCTGTTCCTTGATTACAACAAACTTAATCTATCCGCAGATCACAAACTCGATGAGCTGAACATGCTCAATGATTGCGGGCATAACACCTTGTAGAGAAGCCGAAAGTTAAACCAACTGGTTGGAAAGGATATTGATCTGAGTTGTTTTTTATTAAGTGTTATTAGGAATTTATATATTTTGTGATATTGATATCCCCAAGTAACATCGAGATGCTTAATTCAATGAGAACACTGGATATCGTTTTTATATAAGAAAGACCCCGACACATAAGTATCGGGGTCATGGTCTTACTCGCAGCAGTCCGGCTACTAAAAGTGCTCCATGCATCATCCATAATAGTGGCTGATTCCGTCAGCTTATTCCTTACGTCGCCGTCCTAGCGGTGTCCTTATCATCCTGACTGCTAACATTCCTCGTTAGCACACGTCACTTGTTCCTTGAGCGGTGTCCCTTGCATCTTCCTGATGCTGTCCATAGCCTCAATCCTAGAGGGGTCCATTGTCTATCCTTAGTCATCAACATCCTATTGATGATCGTATCCTTACAATGTCCTACGCTCCATGCTTGATTAATCATCCTGACCAACCAAATCGTCTTCCTGACGATAACCAAATCCTTGGTGCTTTCCTGTTCCATGTCTGCTTCCTGCTGACAACTCTCAATTTACGCCTTTTCCAAAAATAGACAATCTATCTAAGATAAATATTTGGCTCTCACATTGGTTAACAAGTTGTTAAATTATTATTTATCATAAACTTAAGCTCTTTATCTTCTCTTTTTCCGCTTACGAAATCGTTTTCTCTCACAACCTATGTAAGAGATCTCTCACACTACACTCTCCAAAATGCCATTCGCCAAATTAGCGCACTCAACGTATGATGATAGATATATCGTTGTTAAGGATTAAAAATGTTAACTCAAGACGTTACTAAAGAATTAGAAGCGGCAATGGAACAGTTGCAACAACAAGGAAAAGAGCCAACCGTAGCGTTAGTGAAAGCACGCTTGAAAACGCCAGTTCCAATGCCAGCATTAATCACCGCAATAAAAAGTTGGAAGAGTGCTCAACGCGTACCCAAGGTTGAAATCGCAGCACAACACCACACCGATAATGATCGTCTTGAAGCCCTAGAGCGCACCGTAAAAATGCTAGCCATTCGTATTGAAGAGTTAGAAGCGAAACTCAGTGAGAAATCATCATGAAGTTATGGGTAGATGCAGACGCGTGTCCGAAAGTTATTCGCGAAACCATTGTGCGTGCCGCCGAGCGTACGGGGATTGAATGTACGTTTGTCGCTAACCACGTTGTCCCTGTGCCGAAAAGAGACAACATCCACTCGCTGCAAGTCCCTGCGGGATTTGACATCGCAGACAACGAAATCGTCAAGCGTGTAGAAGCCAACGATTTGGTGATCACGTCAGATATTCCGCTTGCAGATGAGGTCATCTCTAAAGGCGCTCAAGCCCTCAGTTCTCGTGGCGAGCTCTATACAAAAGACACCATCAAAGCTCGCCTAAATATCCGCGACTTTATGGAAACCATGCGTTCAAGCGGAATTCAGACAGGTGGGCCCGCCGCGCTTTCTCAAACCGATCGACGCGAATTTGCAAACCATTTGGATCGTATTTTGGCGAAATTCAAGAAGTAACCCTCACTCTATTCATATTGAGCCAGCAAATCAAAGCCTGGCTCATTCCTGAAAATTCATTCTCAGCATTGCACCCAAAGCGTGCTCTTACTCACATTTGTTTTGTTCTGTTTATTTTTCATCTCGCTCGCCATAGCTTCAATATGCAACGTGGTTTATTTTGAACGACGTTTTTAATAAGTGTATAGAGAATAATGGGCTTTAACATCGTTTCCAGTGGAAGCTACCTGCCAACGAATCAATGGTCTGATCGAGAGATGGATCGCTTCCTAAAATTAGCGCCAGGGACCTGCCGAAATAAATTCGACGTTGAATATCGTCATGTAGCCAATACAAAAGAGACCGCTATTTACATGGCGGTGCAGGCAATAGAGCAGTGTTTAGGAAACACACATACCTTAAGCTCCGTTGATCTTCTTATCTACGCTAGCGGCACACACCACCAGTCTCTACCCTACGACGCCTCAGCGGTTCTCGCCGCGTTAGACGCTCCAACATGGCTAGAAAGCTTTGATTTGAACAGCACCTGTTTATCCTTTCTCTCTGCGCTTGATCTTGCCCAGAGTCTATTCTTAGCAAAACGATACCGTCGGATTCTTATTGTCACCAGCGAACTCGCCACTGGCATCACACTGAATCGAAATTTTACGCTCAAACCAGAAGTTGCAACGCTATTCGCAGACGGTGCCGCCGCATTTTTGCTCGAAGAACGCAACGATGATGGATTGCTCACCAGTCACTTTGAAACGCATCATACCGGGTATTCATTTTGTCAAATTAAGGGCGGAGGTAGTCATATCAATCCGCATACCTCTGAGCATCAAGCCTATTTAAAAAGTTGCCAGTTTGAGATGGAGGGCAAAGCACTCTTTAAACATGTGCGTAAAGCCTTACCAGCGTTTCTAAAAAAAGGGTTTGACGCCTCTCCGGTAACATTCAGCGATATTGATTATTTTCTTCCTCATCAAGCCAGCGCGCATGGATTAAAAAAACTGCCTTCACTCACCGGGCTACCAACAGAGAAAACCGTTAATCACTTTTCGACTTTGGGAAACCAAGTTGCCGCCTCACTCCCAATTAACTTACACTGGCTGCGTAATCAGCCAGAAGCCGCAGGAAAACATGTGTTATTAGCTGGCACCGCCGCAGGGTTGTCACTAGGGATGGGAGTGCTAAAACTATGAAGATATTGGTCACTGGTGGCAGCGGGATGTTGGGTAGCGCAATTCTGAGAATGTTTCACCAGCAGCATGAACTGCACTTTACAGCACGAAACACAGTCATCGCTAAACAACTCGCCGAGCAATTCGATGTTATCCCACATATAGTCGATTTAAGAGACCACTCAGCAGTTCATGCGGTATGCCAAGGTATGGATGCAATCATCCATTGTGCCGCTCTCTCAAGCCCATGGGGAAAGTGGCAGGCGTTTTATCAAGCCAATGTAGATGCCACCAAAAACCTCGTCAATGCGGCTAATACCTATCAAATCTCGCGTTTTATCCATATTTCCTCCACCAGCGTCTACTTTGACCATCAAGACCGTTGGAATATTCGAGAAACCGACGCCATAGCTTCATACTGGTGTAATGATTACGCACACACAAAATACCTATCGGAAATTGAAGCCGTAAAAGGCCAAAGCAAAGCGATCATTTTAAGACCGCGTGGCATTTTTGGACCCAATGATCGCGCGATTATCCCAAGAGTGCTTAAGGCGATAAAAAACAACACTCTGCTTCTGCCATCGGGTAGAAATCCTGTGGTTGATCTGACCTATGTCGACAACGTTGCCCATGCAGCGATGCTCGCTTGCACTCAGGCAGACCGACTTCAGCATGGTGATGTGTTCAACATTTCCAACAACGAACCAATGCCAATTGAGACTGTTCTGCAAGCTTTATGTGAGGGGTTAAACCTAAAAGTAACGTTACAATCATTACCATACGGCGTTGTATCACCATTATTAAAGCTCAGTGAGCAAATACGAAGGCACTTACCACATCAGCCAGAACCAAGGCTCACCTCATACAGCGCAGGATTGTTTAACTACCATCAAACTCTGGATATCAACAAGGCGAAACAAGCACTGAATTACCAACCGCTTTTTTCAATTCAAGAAGGAATACAGCAGTATGCAAACTGGTCTAAAAATAAAAATCTTTGAGGCTGGACACTGCGTACACCCAGGCTTTGTTGTCAAACCAGGCTCTGGTATCAAGCCTAGAGCATTTCCGGCAGCCGTTGCGTTAATTCAGCACCCAACACAAGGCAACATCCTGTTTGACACGGGATATCACGAGCACTTTTTTAGCGCGACTCGTCCCTTCCCTGAACGTTTTTATGCTTGGACAACACCTTGTCGCTATAAAAAAGAACACGGAATTGTTGCGCAGTTAGCAAAAGAAAGTCTCAAACCTCATGATATTGAACACTTGGTGCTCTCCCACTTCCATGCTGATCACATTGCTGCCGTGTCTGAGTTTCCCCACTCTCAATTGCATTGCCAACAAAAAGGGGTGAATGCAATTACTAAAAGTGGTCGAATTGGAGGCGTAAGAAAAGGATACCTAAAAGCTCTACTTCCTCCACAACTTGAATCTAACTTATTCATTCATGATGACTTTTCTGTACCAATCAGCCAAATTCTTCCTCAGTGCCAAGGTGTTAATTTGCTCTGTAAAGACATGTTCGACGACGGATTCATTTATATGGTTAGCTTGCCAGGCCATGCTGCGGGTCAAGTGGGCCTATTAGTTAAAAGAGAACGAGATTGGATGTTCTTACTCGCCGATGCATGTTGGTTAATTGAGAGCTTGAGTGAAAATATCGATCAGCATTGGCTGGCTAACATGCTTTGCGATGACACAAAGGCCTATAAAAACACCCTCTCCGAGTTGAGAAGTTGCTACCAACAAACCCACCACTTTGTTCGCTTCGTGCCTTCACATTGTCAGGAAACTATCCAGCAGCTAATCAAAGAAAGGTGGATGAAGTGATAACGCTTATCTCAGAATTCTGGCGAACCCGCTACCGCCCTTTCGGTTCAAGGGAACAAGTCGAAGCGTGGCAGCAACAACATTTAACGCAACACCTAGATTGGGTATGCTGTCATTCACCGTATTACCGCTCACTTCAAGGTGCAGCACTTAGTGATTTCCCTATCATGAATAAGCAAACCATGATGGAGAACCTCTCGGAGTTGAATACGAAAGGCTTAGATGCTGAACAGCTAATGCAACAAGCAGTCGAAGCAGAACAGTCACGCAACTTCGCCGCTTCGAAAGTTGGCGATGTTACTGTTGGGCTTTCTTCGGGCACATCAGGCATGCGCGGGTTGTTTCTTGCTGACAAACAGGAAACGCAACTATGGGCTGGCAATATATTGGCTCGCCTGTTGCCCAACCTATGGCAAAAGCACCGAATTGCGCTAGCCTTGCGCGCCAACAGCCCACTGTATAAATCCGTCGCGAAAGGCCCTGTCACATTCTTTTATGCGGATTTAACTAAACCTTACCAAGAATGGATAAAAGAGTTGGATGAGTTCCAACCCACGCTTTTGGTTGGTAGTGCGCAAGCTCTTCAGCTCTGCGCCCAGTTCAGCGGTCAATTTGGTCAACCCGCAATTCAACCACAGCGGATCATTTCTGGTGCAGAAGTCCTAACTGAGAGTGACCGTCACTTTATTTCTCAACGGTTCGACAGCGAACTCCATGAAGTCTATCAATGTACCGAAGGTTTTCTTGCATGTACTGATCAGCATGGACAAATGCGCTGGAATCAAGATGTTGTTTACATCGAAAAACATTGGCTGAATACCGAACGTACTCATTACAGCCCAATTATCACCGATTTTCGTCGTAAAACTCAGCCCATTATTCGTTATCAGCTCGACGATATTATTGAGAATAAACAGGATAATGGCGTATTTGAACCTCTTGGCGCGATTGCCGGACGATGTGGTGATCGCCTCACGCTAAACGCAAACCACGTCCCAGTGACGGTGTTACCAGATCTCATCTACCGCGCTATAACACTATTTGCCAAAGGTCGCGTGGATTACCGAATCACCCAAACAGGGTCACAAGCCATTCAAATTGAAGCGGATGTTCACCACCATCGGGTTATACATCAAGCCTTGATAAAGTTGTTTGACCAATTGCGGCTTGATCCTGTCAGATTTAGTTACCGCCCTGCGCCTATTTGGACGCCAATGAATAAACAACGACGTGTGGTGAACATATGCGGGTCTTAATCACCGGAGCCCGATCACCAGTTGCACTAGAGTGGGCAACCATGTGTATGCATCATGGACATGACGTAACTCTCACCGATTCGCTAAAAAAACCTCTAGGATCGTTTTTGCGAGGCATCGAGTCTTATATCCCCACCGCTTCGCCTCGATTTGCGTTTCCCACCTATCAACAGCAGATCCTAAAAATCATTACTCAGATGCGTATTGATATGGTGATACCCACTTGTGAAGAAGTGTATTACTTGGCTCATGTTGCCAAACAATGCCCAGAAGTAGATTTTTTTCTGCCCAATGTGGGACTACTCAATGCCCTGCACAACAAGTTGACCGTCTTTGAACAGCTTCAAAGTTTGCCAGAAATCACACTTCCAAAAACTCGTTTGGTCGCTGATAAAAGTGAGATTGAAATTAATAAGAGAACCGTTCTAAAGCCCGTTTACTCTCGGTTTGGCGGGCAAGTAATAAGAGATGTGACAACTCAGTCTATTTCTGCCGCCACGATATCGCCCCTTTACCCTTGGGTTCAGCAACAAAAAATCCATGGGACTCCGGTGTGTAACTATGCCATTTTTGAACATGGTGACCTTAAAGCACACCAAGCTTATGTGCCGAAATACTGTGTAAACGGCTCGGCCGCCAGTGCTTTTCAGCCGATCTCGTGCGAACGACTAGATACATTTATCGCCGCTTTTGGTAAACGTCATACTTATCATGGGCAAGTGTCGTTTGACTTCATCAAATCACAAGATGAACTCTACGTGATTGAATGTAACCCAAGAGCCACCAGTGGTTTGCACCTACTCTCGTCTAGATGCAGTCAACTGCTCCCTAATATGGCATTTACTGCCCCTTCCAAACTGCGACTGCATCATTTAGGGCCAATAACACTCATCGCTGAAGGTGGGTTATCCCTGTTCAAGGCTCGAACTTGGCAAGATTGGTGGTCTGGAGTGAATGTGATGCAACAGCATAACTTACCGGTCGGGAGCCAAATCCGGAGTATGTTTGAATTACTCCGGTTAGCTAGGCAGAACAAGACGAAGTGGAGCGACGCTTCTACCGTTGATATTGAGTGGAATGGAGAGGCATTGAACTCATGACACTTTCCTCTCAAGAATGGCATCAAACCTTTATCACTCTTATGCAGTCGAATCCCATTGATGAATGCACAGCAAGCTTTGGTTGCTACTATATCGATGATGTTGCCATTCCCTACTCCGTAACACCAAAAATACCAAACAACTGTTATGCAGTCTCCCCTATGACACTACTTAGTGGCTACGCCGAAGAAGAGCTTCACAAAGTCAAAAATGTGGCTGTTCGATGGGTATGTAAGTTACTTATTAATATGACTAAACCAATCTTATCATTGGCTAGATTGGATCAAGTCCAAACGCTCAACAATCAGTGCTTGTCCACCAATATGTATAGCGAACAATGGGCAGCCTTAAATCTCGATGAACTGCGTCGCGTCGCACTCGATCAATACCCCACCTTTCCCTTGGTGCTTCGATCCCTCAACCAGCGTCAGCATTCACACTTAATTCAGCGATTGAAGCAGCCAAAATGGCAAAGCTTGGTAACACGACAAGTGTATTTACTTGATGATTGGCAAGCGTTCAGCTTCAACCGAGATTTAACGAAAGACTTCAAACTGCTTAATGATAAAGATTGGCAGTTTAGGCCACTGACCACTGATGAAGAGTTTCAGCGTGCCAAAGAGTTATATGACATGCTTTACCTTGATAAATACAGTCTCAATAACATCCAGTTTTCAAGCCAATATTTAAAACAGGCGAGCCAGAACAAATTAGTACATTTAGTGGGACTGTTTTATCAAGAAGAGATGCTGGCTACGTTAGGCATTGTAGAAATTGATAATGATATGACTTGCCCAATTTTTGGCTACGATACCAATAAGCCACAACGCCTCGCATTGTATCGTCGAATATCGGCCTATACCATCCGCCATGCAATGATATACCAGCGTCGCTTTAATATGAGCTCAGGCGCTCCGGCTTTTAAACGCAACAGAAAAGCCCGGCCAGAAATTGAATTTAGCTATGTTTATATTGCGCACTTACCTTGGTACAAACGCATAATTTGGAAAAGCTTGTGCTGGCTCACTCAGCACTTTTATCGCCCTTTGTTGATGCGTTTTCAGCTATAAACCGACATCTATAATCAGGTAAGCCTGCGTACACAGTCTCAATCGATAAAAAAGCCTGCGACGTTCGCAGGCTTTTTATAA
The DNA here is from genome assembly GCF_033344345.1 of Vibrio sp. 1978. Lineage (NCBI taxonomy): Bacteria > Pseudomonadati > Pseudomonadota > Gammaproteobacteria > Vibrionales > Vibrionaceae > Vibrio > Vibrio sp. 1978. The sequence continues at coordinate 309,999 of NZ_JAWPOP010000002.1, read as the reverse complement.
TGGAGCTGTGTGAGGTAACCGTTTTCTACGGTGTGTAGTATGTTGCTGCGCCAGGGCCTACTGGTAAACCAAATACGAATACCCATAGGTAGAACAGCACACTCCAACCTACAATGAAGCAGATTGAGTAAGGTAGCATGGTCGCGATCAGCGTACCGATACCTAAGTTCTTCATGTAACGAGTCGCTACGGCAAGAATCAAACCAAAGTAGCTCATCATTGGAGTAATGATGTTTGTCGTCGAGTCACCAATTCGGTAAGCAGCCTGAATCGTTTCCGGTGCATAACCAACAAGCATCAACATAGGAACAAAAATCGGAGCCGTTACTGCCCACTGTGCCGATGCCGAACCAATCATTAGGTTGATAAAGCCACACATCAGGATGAAGGCAAAGAACAACATTGGACCAGTTAAGCCAATTTCTTGCAGGAAGCTAGCGCCAGCAACCGCGAATACCTGACCGAAGTTAGTCCATTTAAAGAAAGCAACGAACTGAGCCGCAAAGAAAACTAATACAATGTACATGCCCATAGAAGACATAGATTTCGCCATTGCATCAATTACATCGCGATCCGTCTTCATCGTGCCAACAACTTTACCAAACACAAAGCCTGGAATAGCAAAGAACACAAAGATGAATGCCACGATACTTTTCAGGAATGGTGAACCTGCAATTGTACCTGCATCAGAACGTAGAATGCCGTCTTCTGGAACAACCGTCCAAGCAAGCAGCGCTGAAACAACCAGTACAGCAACACCTGCTAGTTTTAGGCCTTTCTTCTCAATGTCTGTTAAGCCACCCATTTTGTCGTTCGACAAATCTTCTGAGGCTTCTTCTTCACTGTATTTGCCAAGCTTTGGCTCAACAATTTTTTCAGTAACAAACGCACCTGTGATTGCAATGAAGAATGTCGACACAAACATGAAGTACCAGTTAACTTCTGGACCAACAGTGTAAGTTGGGTCAATCATTTGCGCCGCCGTTTCAGTAATGCCTGACAACAGCGGGTCAACCGTACCAATAAGTAGGTTTGCTGAGTAACCACCAGATACACCAGCGAACGCCGCAGCAAGACCGGCAAGTGGATGACGACCTAAAGAATGGAACAGCATTGCAGCCAGTGGAATAAGTACCACATAGCCAAGCTCTGATGCCGTATTTGAAATGATACCCGCGAAAACGACCGTCACTGTTACCATGCGTTGAGATGCACCCATTACTAAGCCACGCATTGCTGCAGATAGCAAGCCTGAGTATTCAGCAATAGCAACACCCAACATCGCAACCAATACCGTACCCAAAGGTGCAAAGCCGACAAAGTTTTTCACTAGATTGGTAACGATTAGTTCAAGGCCATCAGCGTTAAGCAAGCTAACGACATGAATCATGCCATCCGCGGCACGACCTTTTGCACCCTCAGGACGAGGATCAACTACGGAAACTTCGAAGTATCCTGCAATACCCGACATCACCAGAATGGCTAAACAGAAAATGGCAAATAGTGTGATCGGGTGGGGTAATAAGTTCCCCAAATATTCGACAGTATCCAAAAAGCGCGTAAACAGCGGCTTCTTAGGCGAGTTTTGTTTAATTGAATCAGATGAACTCATCTGTTCCCTCCTTGTTTTTATTCCTATGCAAATGTGACAAAAATGTCAAAAAGCGTGCGAAGGGTACTTGAGTAGAAGGTCAAATAAAAGCCCTAAATGTTACAAACTGTGACGAACAGAGGCATTTATAACCAACATTGAATAAAAATGTAGATATTTCATCCATGTAAAATAATTAACTCAACATTATCAATCAAACAAAACCATAAGTTAGATATATGCAGGTTGATTACTTTTGCACAGCTTTGAATCTCGGGTTCGTTTTACAAATGACATAAAGACGCCCTCTCCGTTTTACAATCTGACAATCCGGATGACGACTTTTTGCACTTTTTAATGATTTTACTACCTTCATGATTTATTCCTTTTCGCTCTTAAATTGACCAAAACGACGGTTGAAGTTCGCAATGCGACCTTCGGTTTGTACAACGCGCTGTTTACCGGTGTAGTACGGGTGAGAAGCTGACGACACATCTAACGTAAAGTAAGGGTAAGTTTTGCCATCTTTCCATTCGATGGTTCTCTCCGTTTTCAACGTAGAACCAACGACAAAGTACTTATCTACACTGGTGTCGTGGAACACCACAGGACGATATTCAGGGTGGATTCCTGGTTTCATAATACTTTTCCTTTCAATTAAATTGTTATGTTATAACATTTTAATTAATAATCATTATCAACAAGAAAAGCAAGAGAAATTTGTGATACTTTTCATCTCAATGAATTCTTAAAGATGTCCATCATGTATTCCATCGAACCCATCGGCGTCATTGAGACACCGTACAAAGAAAAGTTTGCAGTTCCGCGCCAACCACGCTTAGTACCAGAGGCTAAAGCACGCGTAAAACTGTTAGGTGCAGCAAATAGCCCTGAAGCAGTGCGTGGGCTAGAACAGTTCTCTCACGTTTGGTTGTTGTTTCTATTTGATCAGAATCTGGAAGCTGGTTGGAAACCAACTGTACGTCCGCCACGATTAGGCGGCAATGAACGAATTGGTGTCTTTGCCTCGCGCTCGACTTTCCGTCCAAACGGAATCGGAATGTCAGCCGTTGAAGTGAAAGGAGTCACTAAGCAAGGCGATCAAATCTATCTTGATTTAGGCAGTGTAGATCTCGTGGATGGGACACCGATTGTGGATATTAAGCCTTATATTCCCTATTCGGATTCTATTTCGGAAGCACAAGGCGGATACGCAGACCAAGAACCAGAAAAGTCACAAGTCACCTTTTCTGCTCAAGCATTAGCAACGATAGAAAATCGATCCGATACTGACTATGTAAGATCAGTCATTGAACAAGTTCTGGCACAAGATCCTCGCCCTGCATATAAGAAAAACAAGCCGGACGACAAAGAATATGCGGTAAATTTGTTCGACTTGAACGTAAAGTTCACAGCAACAAGCAACTTAATAACGGTTACCGCTATTGAAAGCTTTTGACAAACGCAATTGGCTGATATTATAGACGGCTAACAAATTTCCCTTTAGGGAACTCCCATACTCCTGCTTATTCAAGCTTGAGTATCTAACTTAAATAAACGGATAAATTTAATGCGTACCAGTAATTATCTTCTTTCTACTCTGAAGGAGACTCCAAACGACGCAGAAGTAGTGAGCCACCAGCTCATGCTACGTGCAGGTATGATCCGTAAGCTGGCTTCAGGTTTATACACCTGGCTACCTACTGGTCTACGTGTACTGCGTAAAGTCGAAAACATCGTTCGTCAAGAAATCGACAATGCAGGCGCAGTCGAAACTTTGATGCCCGTTGTTCAGCCGTTTGAACTATGGGAAGAGACAGGCCGCAGCGAAAAGATGGGTCCTGAGCTACTTCGCTTTACTGACCGTCATGTTCGTCCGTTTGTACTTAGCCCAACCGCTGAAGAAGTGATCACTAGCCTTGTTCGCAATGAAGTGAGCTCTTACAAACAGCTTCCGCTAAACCTGTACCAAATCCAAACTAAATTCCGTGACGAACGACGCCCACGTTTTGGCGTAATGCGTTCACGTGAATTCTCAATGATGGATGCGTACAGCTTTGACATTGATAAAGACGGACTACAAAAGTCATACGACGCAATGCATGATGCTTACTGTAAAGCATTCGATCGCATGGGTCTGGATTACCGTCCTGTACTTGCAGATAGCGGTGCTATCGGTGGTAGCGGCTCTCAAGAGTTCCACGTACTGGCTGAAAGCGGCGAAGATATCATCGCATTTTCTAGCGAGTCAGATTACGCGGCAAACATTGAAAAAGCAGAAGCACTAGCTCCAGCCTCTGAGGCTGCGGCACCAACACAAGAAATGACGTTGGTTGATACGCCAAACGCGAAAACAATCGCTGAATTGGTTGAGCAGTTCGAACTACCAATTGAAAAAACAGTGAAAACACTGTTTGTGAAAGCATCTGACGAAGTTGATGCGCCAATCATCGCGCTTATTATTCGTGGTGATCATGAACTGAACGAAGTGAAAGCAGAAAACCTTCCTCAGGTTGCAGCTCCGCTGGAAATGGCATCTGAAGAAGAAATTCGTGCGCTTATCGGTGCAGGCCCTGGTTCACTAGGCCCTGTTGGCCTTAAACTGCCGTTCATTGTTGACCGCAGCGTTGCGGTAATGAGCGACTTCGGTGCGGGCGCGAACATCGATGGCAAACACTACTTCGGTATTAACTGGGGTCGTGATGTAGAGCTTGGTCAAGTTGAAGACCTACGTAACGTTGTGGAAGGTGACCCAAGCCCATGTGGCAAGGGCATTATCCAGCTTAAGCGTGGTATCGAAGTTGGCCATATCTTCCAACTAGGTAGCGCTTACTCCGCAGCGATGAACTGTGGTGTACTGGGTCCTGATGGTAAGAACGTCATCCTAGAAATGGGTTGTTACGGTATCGGTATCACTCGCGTAGTAGCGGCTGCTATTGAACAAAACCACGACAAATACGGCATCATCTGGCCAGATGCAATCGCACCATTCCAGGTAGCGATCGTTCCAATGAACATGCACAAGTCAGAAGAAGTGAAAGAAGCCGCTGAGAAATTGTACGCTGAGCTAACAGCAATGGGCATCGAAGTGCTATTTGACGACCGTAAAGAACGCCCAGGCGTAATGTTCTCTGACATGGAGCTTATTGGTGTACCGCATACCATTATTATCGGTGACCGCTCAATGAAAGAAGGCAACTTCGAATACAAGAACCGTGCTACTGGTGAGAAAACAGCAGTCGCAATGACTGACATTGTTGAGCACGTAAAAGCTCAACTAAAGTAAGCACTAGACGAGTTCGCATTTGAAGTAGTTTCAAATAGTTAAAAAGGGTTGGCTTCGGTCAGCCCTTTTTATTACAGTTCAACATCCTCCCTCCACCTTTTTCGAACTATTCACTTTGTTAATCTTTGGTTCAGCTTCTTGCTATTAAACTGATTTCATCATCTAAAGGAGGTCAGTTATGGATTTAAAAAGTCTTCTAAACCAAGCACTCAAATCAGACTTACTTAAGCAAGGTGCAGATGCATTGGGCAAACAAACCAACAACATCAAATCCTCATCAAATTCAAGTAGCCTAAAAACGCTAGGAGCAGGTGCTGTAGGCGGAGGCCTCATCGGTATGCTGATGGGCTCAAAGAAAAGTAAAAAAATGACTAAAAAAATAGGGTCAAGCGCATTAAAAGTCGGTGGCGCAGCTGCGCTTGGAGCCTTGGCCTACAAAGTGTATAACGACTGGCAAGCCAAGCAATCCGGTCAAGGTGTTCAAGAAACCTTTGACCCCGATGACAGTAAACACAGTGTCTTAATTTTAAAAGCAATGATTGGAGCTGCAAAAGCTGATGGTCACGTTGATGAAGAGGAAATGGCTCGCATTGAACAAGCTCTCGCGGATATGGGCGCAGATGAGCACGTTCGTCACCTCGTTCAGCAAGAGTTAAACAAACCGCTTGATCCTGCTGAAATTGCTAATCAGGCGACCTCTCCTCAACAAGCGTCAGAAATTTACCTGGCGTCTTTGATCGTCGCTGATGAACAAAACTTTATGGAAAAAGCGTATCTGCAAGAACTAGCAAAACAACTTCAACTTTCACCAGAAGTCACTCAGCAGTTAGAAGCACAAATGCAGTGATTAAATCTCGCTCAAGCAAACCTTCAACTTGAGCCAAAACAACTCTGTACTTTGAGTTTCAAATCCGCTGTGTGTATATTGAGATAAGTTATCATTTAGTGGAAAGAAAACATGCAAGTATACGGCTGTTGTGAACTGGTTCGTGAGCTTTATGCTCAGATTGGTAGTGGCGATCAAGCTTATATTCCCCAAGCAATTTCATGTGCAGTTAAAGCACTGAACGATGTTGCAGCGGATGAGTCCCTGCCTAAAGAAGTGCGTGAAAAAGCGGCATTTGCTGCGGCAAACCTACTGATTTCAGATTTTGAGGATAAGTAATGAATCTAGCGAACTTTGAATCCATGGACCCTGTCATGCTGATGAGCATTGTGAATATGAAGCTACGCGATGACTTCGGAGGTGATCTGGACAAACTGGTGGCTTTCTTCGATATCGAGCGCACAGCACTGGAGACAAAACTGGCTTCTGCTGGTTTTGACTTTCTTCCAGAAGCAGGACAATTCCGTTAATCCACACCATGCTTGGCGGATAACCGAAACGAGAATAACCAATATGAAAAAGGGCTTGATGAGTTACCATCAAGCCCTTTTCTTTTATTCGATAGACGTCTCGGTTAGCCAAATGAAGCCCAGATGACTGTCGCCACAAGAATTGGACATACAAACTTCACATACGCAGGCCATAACTTACCAAACCAACCTTGCGTAAACTCCGGGCAACCTTGCTCAAGCTCTTTGATTTTTGAGTTGCGATTCCATACCCAACCACCAAATAAGCAGAATAAGAGCGCAGCGGTTGGTTGTAGATACTGAGTAGCAACCGTCGCGACCATACCAAATAGAGCACCAAAATTATAAACAATCACCACACTGAACAAAGCAATGAGACCACCTAAAACCCAGCTCGTTGCGCTGCGCTTAGTATTGAAGCGCTCACTCACTAAAGCCACTGGACACTCTAACATTGAAATGGAAGACGTTAGCGCCGCAATCGTCAACAATAAGAAGAACACAATAGAGAATAATTGACCAAGCAAACCTAAACTATCAAACATTAGTGGCAATACCGTAAACACTAACGTATCTGAGCTTAAGAGAGAGCCATCTTCTGCATAGATTTGAACGCCCTTTTGCATTGCTACAAACATCGCTGGCATCACCACTAACCCTGCAATGAAAGCAACGGCAGTATCTACCATGGTCACGTTCATCGCCATCTTTGGTAGGTTTTCTTTCTTACTCAAGTAAGATCCGTAAATCAGCATTGAACAGCCACCGATCGTAAGCGAGAAGAAGCCCTGTCCCATTGCAGCAAGAATCAACTTGCGGTCCCATACCTTTTCAAAATCCGGCACTAGGTAATGTTTCAGACCTTCCATCGCACCGTTTTGCGTCATGATGTAAGCAAATAGCAGAGCAAACAGAACAAACAATGCTGGCATCAAACGTGTGGACCACTTCTCAATACCTTGTTTTACGCCACCTTGTACGATGAGAATCGTCAGTACATAAAAAGTAATGGTTCCGAACAAGTTACGTTCAACACTAAAGCCCTTTAGCCAATGAGTTGCAGCTTCTAACCCCATTAGATCTGTGATTGCACCCAGTAAAAAGCAGATCAACCAACCACCAACAATTGAATAAAACGCTAAGACAGCGCTTGGTACGCTTAAACCAATCCAACCCACAATGCCGCCGAGCTTTTTACTGGTAGGGTTATCTGTGATTGCACGCATACTGTCTACAGGGTTGGCTTGACCATGGCGACCAATCGCCATTTCAACCACCAGCATCGGAAATGCGACGATAAGAATCATCACCAAATAAACTAATAGGAAAGCACCGCCACCATTACTGGCTGCTTGAGTTGGGAAGCCCCAAATATTGCCAAGGCCAACTGCGGCACCTGCGGCAGCTAAGATGAACCCGAGACGAGAGCCAAAATGCTCGCGAGGCTGAGAAGAGGTTTGCTGTGTCATACTACTCACACAAAAATATCATTGAACTAGCTAACTAGTACACTATAGCAATATTCACTATTCAACAAGAGCACCTCGGTTAAATCCTCGACAGTTGAAACAATTTGTAGTCATTCAGCTTGTAAATTTTAACGTACATCTCATATTCATCGCTCAAAAGCCTCGCGACTGTTGTTCGTTTTACGTGGCTGAATTTTACCAATCCTTCTGCCGTGAAGTGAGCCGAAAAATAATGAGCTCTGGTGTAAGGGACGAACTGTTCCTCGTGATACTGTGTCGAAAAGCAGAATATTGTGCTTCGCTTTTTCCCCCTAATGTCTATTTATCAGCTAGTTATTACTCTGTTCTCATTTATACCCATGATTCAAGGAGAGGAAAATGAAGGTCACCCTACTTCACGGAGCGATGGTTGTAGCACTCAGCGCCAGCTACCAAGCTCAAGCCTATAACTGTCAAAGTCTACCCGACTGGGACAGCACTGCGACTTATACATCGGGCGCTTTAGTAAAAACGCAAGGAGCCGCTTATGAGGCTGCATATTGGACGCAAGGCAATGATCCCGTGACCAACTCAGGATCTTGGGAAGCATGGAAAGCGTTAGGGCAATGTGATGGTGGAAGCAACAATTTATCACCAACGGTGTCGTTCTCCTCTCCAATAAACAACGCACAAATTCCCGAAGGCAGTGCGATCACTTTGTTAGCCAACGCAGCTGACGAAGATGGCCAAATCACACAAATTGAGTTTGTTGCAGGCAACCAAACCGTTGCTGTGGTAACTCAAGCACCATTCGAAGCTTCTTGGACAGCTATTGAAGGGATCTCGCAATTGACCGCAATTGCGACAGATAATGAGGGAGCTGTTAGCACCACGACGATTTCTATCCAAGTTCAACCACAAGTCGAATTACCGCCACCAAGCATTTCATTGACAAGCCCAGTAGGCACAGAAGTGCTTAATGTAGGCGATAACCTAACCGTAGCCGCTCAAGCTGACGATATTGATGGTGTGGTCACACAAGTTGAGTTCTTCGTAAACAATCAATCTGTCGCCATTGATACTAGCGCACCTTACGAATATCAATGGACCGCTAGTCCAGGTACATACTCGTTCAAAGCACAAGCGACTGATGATACAAACCTCGCAACGATGAGCCAAGAAGTAGCGCTGGTTATTAGTAATTCAGAAACCGGAACGGGCGGATGTCCAGATGCAGTACCTTATGTGGCAGGCACAAGTTATCAAGCTGGCGACCTGGTTTCTCACTTCAACCAAAAATATCGTTGTGATGTTGCTGGTTGGTGCTCCTCGGATGCGACATGGGCTTACGAGCCTGGTGAAGGGCTATACTGGCAAGATGCTTGGAGTGGCCTAGGTGCTTGTTCGACACCACCGCAAGTTACCATTGCGGCACCAACGGATGGACAAGTCGTGCTCGCTGGCAGCAATAACGAAATCACGGCAAACGCAAGCGATGCTGATGGCACAGTCACGCAAGTTGAGTTTTTTGCGAACAACACCAGCTTAGGGGTCACCACTCAAGCGCCATATTCCGTTACTTGGAACGCCACACTTATTGGCGCTAACCAGCTTAAAGCCGTCGCAACCGATAATGATAACAACACGTCAGAGTCCCTGGTTGGTGTGGAAGTCAGCGATAAAGATTTGGTCGTCTCTCTGACTTCACCAAGCAGCGGTCAGACCACCGGATTAGGCAAAAGCCTCGCATTAAGCGCCGATGCAACGTCTTTAACTTCAGGCATTAAACACGTTGATTTCATGATCAACGGCTCTATTGTTGCAACCGATACCACGGCACCTTACACAGCCAACTGGACACCAACTGCACTTGGTAACTTTACAGTTAGCGCCCAAGCTGTGGATTTGTCAGGAAGCAATGCATTGTCTGACGCCGCAGCAATAACGGTGGTTGAGCAAGTAGAGAAACGCCATAAACTCATCGGTTACTGGCACAATTTTGTAAATGGTGCGGGCTGTCCAATTCGTCTAGCAGATATGGCAGATGCTTGGGATGTGATTGATATTGCCTTTGCTGAAAATGATCGCAACAGTGATGGCACTGTGCACTTTAATCTATATTCAGGCGATATTTACAGCGATTGTCCAGCACTCGATCCAACACAATTCAAGCAGGACATGGCAGCGCTTCAAGCTAAAGGTAAGAAGTTTGTTCTCTCTCTTGGCGGCGCAGAAGGCACGATTACGCTGAATACCGACCAAGATGAAGCAAACTTTGTCTCTAGCCTAACAGGTCTTATCGCTGATTGGGGCTTTGATGGTCTAGATGTGGATTTAGAGAGTGGTTCTAACTTAGTTCATGGCTCGCAAATTCAAGCTCGCCTTGGTCGTGCTTTGCTTCAAATAGAGCAAAACATGGGTGGCGATATGTACCTAACCATGGCGCCTGAGCACCCTTATGTTCAAGGCGGCTATGTAGCTTACAGCGGTATTTGGGGAGCTTACATTCCTGTGATAAACGAGACACGCAGCACGCTCGACTTGCTTCACGTCCAGTTATATAACAACGGCGGTTTGCCAAACCCATACCTGCCAGGCAGTGCACCAGAAGGCTCTGTGGATATGATGGTAGCGCAATCTAAAATGCTTATCGAAGGTTTTGAGTTGGCCGACGGCACTCAATTTGCACCATTGCGCGATGATCAAGTCGCAATCGGTTTACCTTCAGGTCCTAGCTCGGCAAATTCAGGGCAGGCTCCAACACAGAATATTATCAACGCACTAGATTGTTTAACCAAAGGCACTTCATGTGGCACCGTTAAACCAGCGTACCATTACCCGAATTATGCAGGAGTAATGACATGGTCTATCAACTGGGATCAGCATGATGGCTTTAACTTCTCAAAACCTGTCGGCGATAAACTCACCGAGATGAATGCGCAATAAGCTATCAAAGAATAAGCGAGTAAAACGCAAAGAGAGCACAATAGTGCTCTCTTTCTTTATCTCATCGAGTTTTTGCTTTTTAATGAGTAATTAAATCGTAAATACTCGGTAATCTTTTAGCTCAGGGATTTTCTTCAACAGATCGTTTTCTTGCCCTGCCATGTCATCCAGCGAATCGCACAAGTCTTCTGCTTGTTGTTCTACCTCTTTCGAATGCTCGGCTAAACGCTCTTCTACTTTCGCGCTGAGTTCAGCCATACTCTCTGATAATGCAGTGAGGTTTATCCCTCCCTCTTCCTTCATTTTTTTCGATAAAGCATCCAACGAACTGGCTAAAAACTCTTTATTGAAGATCTCTTGTGCTTTTGCAAAGTCTTCAGTCCACCCTTGTGTCATAGACTCAAAACTCTCCGCAGGCAGGATGAAATCACCATCTTTGTAGTAACGTGATTCAACATCAGCGAAAAAGTCCTTTACTGCGACTTTTACATTATCAAACGCACCAGGTGCATCGAGGCTTTCCGCAACATCATCAATAATATCATTCGCAAGCGCTAAACCATCACTCGCCAATTGCTTTGCTTGTGGAATATACGCGTTCATTTTTTCGCGATAGTCTTCAATTGCCGCTTTTTGGTCGGCATTGAGTTCAATTAGCTCACCTTTGATGAAGAGGTTGTTATCCTCATCCACGACAGCTTTATCACCTGTCGTTTGGCGAATTTCCAAGCTTTGCCCATCCATACGGACTTCATTATTGATGTCCACACGACACTGCGCTGCATAACCAGTAGCACTGACCATCAGCAATGAGAGTGTAAAAAGCTTTTTCATGTCATTCTCTTTTATTTAACATTACTCGTGTTAAACATAACACTGAGTGATACATGAGATGTCAGCAAATCGTCACGACTTCGTAACAAGTTGTTTTATCTCCTATTTTCACGTCAACCTCATCACCCTCTTCTTTCCCGAACAACGCTCGACCCAGAGGAGATTTGGCTGTTAAGACAAAGACTTCCAGAGTCTGATATTGAACAGTCAAACCACCAGAGCAAGGGCCTACAAAGAAGTGCTTTTCGATCAAATTCTCATCTGCGAGAACAACGTAAGCACCAACACCAACAGGCGCATTCTTAAAGTTACGAGTCACTAAAGAACGATATTGACGCAACTCCTCTTCACTATCTTGAATTCGCATGGCTTGTCCATGAGCAAGATACGCGGCTTCAAGTGCCAATGTATCGTACTTGTGCTCGGGAACAGTTTCTTCATCTGTGGCGGCATCGATAGCTCGCTGAGCCGATGAATGGGCAACTTGAAGTTTTTCTTCCAGATGTTGGATGATAATTTGGACTAAGTCAGCTTTGTTCATACTTTTAGGACGCGCGTTTAGTATTCGGGGTGTGTTAATGTAGCCAAGTTTACCATCAAAGAAAGGTTTCCCTATTATGCAAAGTGACTCGCTGCATCAAACACTTCAATCTGTATTTGGTTTTGACTCATTACGCCAAGGTCAGCAACCCGTTATTGAAGCCGTTATGAATGGTTACTCTGCTGCGGCAATCTTTCCTACAGGCTCGGGGAAGTCACTCTGTTATCAACTACCTGCAACCATATTACCCAACCTTACGTTGGTGATCTCTCCGTTGTTGGCGTTAATGAAGGATCAACTGAGCTTTTTACAAAGTAAAGGAATCGCGGCCGCTTCTATCGATAGCAGTCAAAGTAGAGAAGAAGCACAACAGGTCATGGCTGGCGTGAAGAATGGACAAATCAAAATCTTGATGATTTCTGTTGAGCGACTAAAAAATGAGCGTTTTCGTGAATTCATTCGCCAAGTACCGATTTCTTTGATGGTCATTGATGAAGCGCACTGTATTTCCGAATGGGGGCATAACTTTCGTCCAGATTATCTCAAACTACCGCAATATCAACGTGAACTGAACATCCCACAGTCTTTACTTCTCACCGCAACGGCAACGCCTGCAGTTATTGAAGACATGCAAAAAAAGTTCGATATTGCCAGTGAACATATTACCGTTACAGGCTTCTACCGCTCTAATCTGGATATCTCGGTGATCCCGTGTGAGGAAACAAAGAAACAAGAACAGCTCAGTGAGATCATCGCCTCTTCACCTAAGCTTCCGACCATCGTATACGTGACGCAGCAGCAAACAGCAGAACGAGTAGCAAAGTCATTAATCCATATTGGCATTAACGCTCACGCATACCACGCTGGCATGAAAAGCGACGTTCGTGAACAAATCCAACAGCAGTTCATGGATGGCCAAATTGACTGTATTGTTGCAACGATTGCATTTGGTATGGGGGTCGATAAATCTGATATTCGACGCGTCATTCACTTCGACTTACCCAAATCAATCGAGAACTACGCACAAGAGATTGGACGTGCAGGCAGGGACGGGCAACGCTCTGAGTGCATTCTGCTAGGCAATACGTCCGGCTTAACGGTGTTGGAGAATTTTGTCTATGGTGACACACCAGAATTTACGTCAATTAACTATGTGGTCGAGCAAGCGAAAGAACATGCTCCACAATGGGAGGTAGTGCCACTGCGTTTGTCGCGTGAAAGTAATATCCGCCAATTGCCACTCAAAACCTTGTTGGTTTATTTGGAGCTACATAACGTCATTGAAGCAAAGTACAGTTACTTTGCGGAATATCGGTTTAAGTTTTTGCACGATCAGCAATTTATTGTGAATCAATTTCAAGGCGAGCGACGTCAATTTGTGGAGGCTATTTTTTCCTGCTCACAAAAAGCCAAAGTGTGGTGCCAAGTTGATCTAGAAGCGCTATGGATGAACTATCAATCGGAACGCAGCCGAGTTGTCGCAGCGCTCGACTATTTTCACCAGAACGGCTGGATAGAACTAGAGAGCAAACAACTGACGGACGTGTACTCAGTTATGCCAACCAAACAGAGCTCGGATGTTTTAATCCAACAACTGTCTGAACTGTTCCAATCCAAAGAAAGCAAAGATATCGAAAGAATCCACACCATGCTGCACTTGTTCCAGTCCGAGCACTGTTTGAGCTCACAATTGGCGAACTACTTTGCGGATCACGATGCACCAAAGCAATGTGGTCACTGCTCCGTGTGTCGTGGTCACGTCGCCACATTCACAGCACCAGAACCTGAAGATATTGAACAATCTCAAGTATCGATATGGGCGCAGGAGTTTATTCAGCTTTCCCCATCGGCCATCAGTAATGATGCCGTTGCTCGCTTCTTGTGCGGAATCAGCACTCCTTTGATTAGCCAGCTAAAAGCCTCAAAGCTAGCAGGTTATGGTGCAATGGCAAACGTAAGTTTTGAGCAGGTATTAACGCAGGTAGAAACGGTAAGGGCCTAAAAAAAGCTCAATTGACGCGCTTGGTCTTCGGGCTTGAGCATCACGTTCAAGCCTAAAAGGCGAATTTCCCGTCCATTTTGGCGTTTAAGAATATCTCTTAGCAAGATCTTGAAGTCCTCAAGCTCTAATTGCGGATGGATGTGCTCAATTGTTGTCAGTTGAAAATCGGCAAATTTGACTTTAATACCTTGTTTAATAATCGACTTATCTGGGCTTGCACGCTCTAAACGTTTCTCGAGTTCAGGATAAAGTTTCTCCTCAATCACTTGCCAACATTCACCATAGGTTGCGATGTTCTGGCTGAATGTCCTTTCCACACCGACGGACTTTCTCTCGCGCTCAACAACGACTTCTCGATTATCAATTCCATGGCTTCGCTGCCATAAGGAGGCACCCTGACGACCAAACTGCCTCAACAACTCTCGATAGTCACTGTTTTTAATGTCCTCACATCGATAAAAACCGGCTTGGTGGAGCTTCTCAAGACTCACTTTTCCCACGCCAGGAATATTCTCTAACGGAAGACTATCGATAACCTCTTGGACTTTCTCTGGCGGAATCACAAACTGACCGTTGGGCTTGTTCATGTCTGACGCGACCTTAGCAAGAAACTTAATCGGAGCAATGCCCGCCGATGCCGTCAACCCAAGTTCACTCCAGATATCACGGCGAATTGACTCTGCGATCAACGTTGCGGAGCCACGGCAAGCTGTCGAGTCAGTTACATCGAGGTATGCTTCATCCAATGAGAGAGGTTCAATGATAGGCGTATAACGCTCAAAAATAGCACGAATTTGCTGAGAGACTTGCTTGTATACATGCATTCTACCGGGCACAACCAACAAATGAGGGCAGAGTTGCAGCGCGCGCGCCGTTGACATTGCACTGCGAACACCATATTTACGCGCATCATAATTACAGGTGCTAATCACTCCACGCTGCTTTTCATGTCCGCCAACAGCGAGTGCAATGCCACGGTAACTGGGGTTATCTCTCATCTCTACGGCAGCATAAAAACAATCCATATCGACATGAATAATTTTTCTAATTCGATCTGACATAGCCATCAAAGTACTGTTCAAAAAAACAGTATAAATCAAATCTACCTGAAGAGGAATGGGCGTGTTTAAGCGAACGTCAATCTCGAAGCATTACGTCCAATTGATCGACCAATTCGGCCCAATCTGCATCTTCTTCGATGGCTTGTTTTAGAAAGTTCGCCTGTGACATCGTCCAAAAGCTAGCTTCATGTAAAGGCGCAGAATCTCTTTTGTGTCGATGTTGATTAATAAAATCTTTCATTTCTTGAGGAGAGCTACCGAGGCCCAGTTGTTGAAATAGCTCAGCCATACCATGTTGATGCATTTCCATACTACTTTCTCCCTACGTTAGCTAAAGATAATTATATAACTAAGACAGGAATAATGATGTGATGTTAACGGATGCGTGTCAAACATTTGAGTAGTTGTTCTACTTTTGGTTGACATGTGTTTTTTTATGGCGATAAGTTTAATTTTAGTTATCATTGATTTTAAACAATTAATTTTGGGGACTGCGCTTGAGTAATAAGATTCTGGTTGTTGAAGATAGTCGTGCGTTTAAAAACTTTCTTTGCCAAACAATAAGCCAAGCTGGTTATGAGGTCATCGCAGCAGAAAGCTACGCGGAGGCAAAGAACTTGTTATCTTCAGCACAGGACCTCTTCTGTGCGGTTTTAGACTATTGTTTACCGGATGCTCAAGATGGCGAGATTATTGACCTCGTTTTGGAACATGGTCATCGTGTCATTGTTTTAACGGCTCGATTTCAAGAAGACACTCGCGAAAAGATGCTCGCAAAAGGTGTCCTCGACTATATTTTGAAAGACAGCATGGCGTCCGTTTCCTATCTATTACCACTCCTCAAGCGACTAACCAACAATCAACAACACAAATGTTTAGTCGTTGATGATTCACACACCGTAAGAAGACACATTGCCCAACTTTTGGAGCATCAATATATTCAGACGTTGGAAGCTGACAATGGGCAAAAAGCCCTAGAGCTTGTCGAGCAAAATCCAGATATCACTCTCGTTTTAACCGACCATGATATGCCCGTTAAAGATGGCATTACTATGGTGCGTGAATTACGTCGGAAGTGGGATAAAAATCAATTAGCCATTCTCGGCTTGTCGGGTAGTAACTCTAAGACCATGACGGCTAGGTTTCTAAAAGCAGGGGCCAATGACTTTTTATACAAGCCATTTAATCAAGAAGAATTTTTTTGCCGTATTCACCAACTGTTAGATATCAAAGACGCAACATCTGAACTGTTTAAAATGGCAAATCAAGATGCGCTAACGGGCTTATGGAACCGCCGCTTTCTGTTTGAGCAACCCCATGTAGAAAACGCTCAAAGAAACATCGCGATGCTTGATATCGATTTCTTTAAGCAAGTAAATGATACACACGGACATGAGGGCGGCGATGCAGTGTTAGTCATGATAGCGAATATTCTAAAAATCTATTTTCCAAATGATATTGTCGCTAGGCTTGGTGGCGAGGAGTTTTGTATTCAAGCCAGTGGCGACTATGACGGCTTTCTAACACGCTTAGAACAAATGAGACAGCGCATAGAAAAAACGCCAATAACTTATTTGGACAAAAACATTCTTGTGACCGCGAGTATTGGTGTAAGCAACATCGAGGGGGAGCTGGAACAACAAATAAAAGTGGCGGATGAGCGACTTTACATGGCCAAAGAGAACGGACGTAACCAAATCATTTCTTCGTCCTAATGACTATCAGTGTGGTCTTGCTCTGTAACATGAGAGAAAGAAACAACAAAACACGGTATTGGGCTCTTTCTCGGACATCTGAGCTTTGGTTAGCTGCCTAAAAATAAAGCTCAGCAGAACGCTGAGCTTTATCACTTTCTTAGTACGATTAACCAATACTAAGCAATTCTATTTTTTTCCCACGCCGCCAATTTCTCAGCACGCGCAGCCTCGCGCGCTTCACGTTTTTTACGCGCATCGCAGGGTTCTGGACAATTACACACTTTTTCGATGCCAACTGCCCCTAAGCCACCACAGCTACCTTTCACGACTTTCTTTTGGAAAATGTATCCGACAGCCATTGCAGTGATTACCACGACAAACACAGCAAAGGTAATTAGAAATGTATTCATAAAAACATGCTCACTTCTGTTGTTATTTCTTCATGAATGGCTTGTATGCTTCCGAAGCCAACTCTTTAAAACCATCTTCCGTTTTCACAATCATGAAAACAGGAATATTATTTTCGTTCGCAATTGCCATGCCTTTGTCTTCACCTAGCACCATAAGACCAGTTGCAAGACCATCAGCAGTCATCGACGATTTATCTAATACCGTTACAGACACCACTTTATGATGAATTGGTTTGCCTGTTCGTGGATTAATAATATGAGAGTATCTCACACCATTACTCTCAAAGTAATTACGATAGTCACCACTTGTTGCAATTGCCATGTCGCCTGGTTCAATAATTTCTTGAATTGAACGTTCATCAACGGTCGGTTTTTCAATTGCGATACGCCAAGGCACACCTTCACGATTGACACCTTTGAGACGCATTTCACCGCCAACTTCGACCATAAAGTTCTGTACCCCTTCAGATTGAAGGTAGTCAGCAACCACGTCAACCCCCCAACCTTTCGCAATCGTCGATAGGTCGACGTACAAGTTAGGAAGGTCTTTGGACAGTGTATTACCATCAACAGATAGGTGGTGAATACCGGTATTTGCTTTGCGAGCAGCGAGTTCTTCATCGGTTGGAACTACATCTGGACGAGCTTCTGGACCAAACCCCCACAGGTTAACTAGAGGGCCGACCGTCACATCCAATGCACCTAAAGTAAGACCGTTAAGGCGAATTGCTTCTTTCACTACCGTTGCAGTTTGTGTCGAAACTGTAAATGGCTCGCTCGTTTGATGCTGATTAAAACGACTTAACTCTGAGTCGTCACGATAGGTCGACATTTGGTCATTAACCTCTTCCAATAAGCGATCAATTTCTGTCTGCATCGCTTTTGGCGTTGGAATACCATCTTGCTCGATATACTTGATGTTGTAAGAAGTCCCCATGGTAGGGCCACTTAAATGAATTTGATCGGCAGGCTGCTCACAGCCAGCCAAAATCAATAGAGAAGCAAATGCAACAAGCCACTTTTTCACTTGTTAACTCCCAATGTTGTTGAATTGATATGGGAAATAGGATCAATCCTTTCAATCCGATTACCTATATCAACTGTTGAGTATCAGTTTTATGTCTATAAAAAATAATGGCTAGCTCTCTTGGAGAGCTAGCCATAGATTCAATCACTTGGAGGAATTAACCACCGAAGTCATCTAGTAGGATGTTTTCATCCTCTACACCTAGATCTTTTAGCATGCCGATTACAGCAGCGTTCATCATAGGTGGACCACACATGTAGTATTCACAGTCTTCTGGCGCTTCGTGATCACGTAGGTAGTTCTCGTAAAGAACGTTGTGAATAAAGCCAGTGTAACCATCCCAGTTATCTTCTGGAAGTGGATCAGACAGTGCACAGTGCCATACGAAGTTGTCATTCTCAGCTTGTAGCATATCGAAGTCTTCTACGTAGAACATTTCACGCTTAGAACGTGCGCCGTACCAGAAAGACATCTTACGCTTAGAGTGCAGACGCTTAAGTTGGTCGAAGATGTGTGAGCGCATTGGAGCCATACCAGCACCACCACCAACGAATACCATTTCTGCATCTGTATCTTTCGCAAAGAACTCACCAAATGGACCAGAAATAGTACACTTGTCGCCTTCTTTTAGAGACCAGATGTACGAAGACATGATGCCTGGTGGTACGTCTGGGTTGTTCGGCGGCGGAGTTGCGATACGAACGTTAAGCATGATGATACCGTGCTCTTCTGGGTAGTTAGCCATAGAGTATGCACGAATGGTCTCTTCATTAACTTTAGACTCGTAACGGAAAAGGTTGAACTTCTCCCAGTCTTCACGGTATTCCTCAGGAATATCGTAGTCTGCGTATTTCACGTGGTGAGCAGGAGCTTCAATCTGGATGTAACCACCAGCACGGAAAGGTACTGATTCGCCATCTGGAATTTGTAGCTTAAGCTCTTTGATGAATGTCGCTTTGTTATCGTTAGAGATAACAGTACATTCCCACTTCTTAACGCCGAAGATTTCTTCAGGAAGCTCGATATCCATGTCAGTTTTCATTGCAACCTGACACGCTAGACGCTCACCTTCACGCGCTTCACCTTTAGTAATATGGTCAAGCTCGGTTGGTAGGATGTCGCCACCACCTGATTTAACTTTTACGCGACACTGACCACATGAGCCACCGCCACCACAAGCAGAAGATACGAATACGCCAGCACCTGCTAGAGCACTCAGTAGCTTACCACCTGGTTGTGTAACGATCGCCAGAGAAGGGTCATCGTTCACAGAAATTGTAATGTCACCTGTTGGTACAAGCTTAGACTTAGCGAAAAGAATCACTAGTACTAGTGCTAGTACGATCAGAGTAAACATCACTACACCAAGAATAATGTCCATTGACTATTCCTTAATTGTTGCGGTTTACCCGACTTACAGTTGAACACCAGAGAAAGACATAAAGCCTAACGCCATAAGACCTACAGTGATAAATGTGATACCAAGACCACGTAGACCTGGAGGTACGTCAGAGTACTTCATCTTCTCACGGATACCTGCAAGAGCAACGATTGCTAGCATCCAGCCCACACCAGAGCCGAAACCGTAAACGATCGATTCAGCAAAGTTGTAGTCACGTTGTACCATGAAAGATACACCACCGAAGATTGCACAGTTTACTGTGATCAGCGGTAGGAAGATGCCTAGCGCGTTGTACAAAGGTGGGAAGAAACGGTCTAGGACCATCTCTAGAATCTGTACAAGTGCTGCAATTACACCGATAAAGGTGATGAAGTTTAGGAAGCTAAGGTCCACGCCCTCAACTAACGCGTTCTCTCTCAGAACTAGGTTGTATACCAGGTTGTTCACAGGAACAGCGATAGTCAGAACTACCACAACTGCAACACCTAGGCCGAAAGAGGTCTTAACCTTCTTAGATACGGCAAGGAAAGTACACATACCTAGGAAGAAAGACAGAGCCATGTTTTCGATGAAAATCGATTTAACTAACAGACTAATGTAATGTTCCATGACGTCCTTACTCCTTCGCTTCTACTTGTTCTGGTTTCAGAATACGGATTACCCAGATAAGGAAGCCGATTAGGAAGAATGCTGATGGTGCTAGTAGCATTAGGCCGTTAGGCTGGTACCAACCACCGTTGCTCACTAGAGGTAGAACTTCTAGACCAAATAGTTTGCCTGAGCCAAATAGCTCACGGAAGAAACCTACAGTGATAAGAACGAAGCCGTAACCTAGACCGTTACCAATACCGTCAATAAGAGATGGTACTGGCGCAGACTTCATTGCGAATGCTTCAGCACGACCCATTACGATACAGTTAGTGATAATCAGACCAACGAATACAGATAGCTGTTTAGAGATATCGTATAGGTAAGCTTTTAGCACTTGGTCTACCACGATTACTAACGATGCGATGATTGCCATCTGAACGATGATACGCACACTGTTAGGAATGTGGTTACGGATCAATGAAACAGAGAAGTTAGACAACGCAGTTACAAATGTTACCGCTAGTGTCATTACAAAAGCTGTTTCTAGTTTAGTTGTTACTGCAAGAGCAGAACATACACCAAGAACTTGTAGCGCGATTGGGTTGTTATCCAACACTGGCGCTAGGATGCTCTTTTTAACGTTTTGTGCACTAGACATTAGTTAAGTTCTCCGTCACGAACTTTTGCTAGGAAAGGACCAAAGCCCATATCACCTAACCAGAAGTCAAATGTGTGTTGAACACCATTACTAGTGAGCGTCGCTCCTGATAGGCCATCAACACCGTGCTCAGAACCTTGCGGTGCGCCGCCTTTCACGACCTTAATCGCTGGCTGGTGATCTTCATTGTACAATTTCTTGCCAATGAATTGATCGCGCCATGAAGGGTTCTCTACTTCACCACCAAGTCCAGGAGTTTCACCTTGCTCGTAGTAAGTAATAGCAGACACAGTGTTACCATCAGTTTCAACGGCTACAAAGGCATACATCATCGACCACAGTCCTTTACCGTGCATAGGCAGGATAACTTTTTGGACTTCATCTTGATCTTTTACAAGGTACACCACTGCTGTATTCGCGCGACGACGGATATCAGCTACGTCTTCTTCTGGTGTCAATGCGATTGAACGTTCTGCATCTTTTGATGCTTCACGTTGATCGTACGTAGATGCATTACCCTCAGTAAAGTTACCTGTTTCAAGGTCTACTAGACGAGGTTCGATGTACTCAGCAAATAGCTCTGGTACTTTCTTACCGTTTGCGTCAATGCCTGCAACTTCAACGATCTTTGATTGCTTATCTAGGACAGCGTTAGCTTTTTGCTTATCACGCAGACCTACTGCTGCTGTTGATACGATGATTGAACAAACAAGGCTCAACCCGATAACAACACCCAGCGTCTTTTTAATGCTGTCGTTATTACTTGCCATAGCGTGCTAGTCTCCGCTTGATGTTCTTCTCAATCACTACATGGTCGAACAGAGGTGCGAATAGGTTCGCGAATAGAATCGCCAGCATCATACCTTCTGGGTACGCTGGGTTAACTACACGGATCATCACACACATTGCACCAATCAGGATGCCGTACCACCATTTACCTTTGCTAGTAAATGACGCTGATACTGGGTCCGTTGCCATGAAGAACATACCGAATGCAAAACCACCTAGAACTAGGTGCCAGTGCCATGGCATATTAAACATTGGATTAGTGTCAGAACCGATCACGTTAAACAGAGTCGATACTGCGATCATACCGATCATCACACCCGCAATGATGCGCCATGAAGCGATTCGCATGTAAACGATCATCGCTGCACCGATCATTAGAGCTAGAGTCGATACTTCACCAATAGAGCCAGGGATGTTACCGATGAACGCGTCCATCCAAGTGATAGGAGCGCCAGTTACTGTGTTAACTAGAGCACCGTTACCACCTTGAGCCCATTGGCTAAGAGCAGTTGCACCAGAGAAGCCGTCAGCTGCAGTCCATACTACGTCACCCGAAATTTGTGCTGGGTAAGCGAAGAATAGAAATGCACGACCTGCAAGTGCAGGGTTAAGGAAGTTACGACCTGTACCACCGAAGATCTCTTTTGCTACAACAACACCAAATGTGATACCTAGTGCCGCTTGCCATAGAGGTAGCGTTGGTGGAACGATAAGTGCGAATAAGATAGAAGTTACAAAGAAACCTTCGTTAACTTCGTGTTTACGCACCATACAGAACAACACTTCCCAGAAGCCACCAACAATAAATACTGTTGCGTAGATTGGCAGGAAGTAAGTCGCACCTAGTAGCATCTTACTGCCAACACCCGCTTTCGCACCGATAGTGCCGCCAAGCATTTCTGTTAGCCAGTAGTGCCAGTTACCTGCGATAACTGTCGCTAGTTGGTCACCAGCGTACATGTGGTTAAGTGCTGCAATAGCTTGGCCACCTGCGTTGTACATACCCCAGAACATTGCTGGGAATACCGCAAACCAAACCATGATCATGATACGTTTTAGGTCAACGCTATCACGAACGTGCGAGCTTTTATTTGTTACGATACCTGGGGTGTAAAAAACTGTTGCTACAGCTTCGTACAGGGCAAACCATTTTTCGTGTTTGCCACCAGGCTCAAAATGATGCTCGATGTCTTCAAGAAACTTTTTAAGAGCCATGAAAATTACCCTTCCTTCTCGATAGTATCTAGGCATTCACGAAGTAACGTACCGTACTCGTACTTACCTGGACATACAAAGGTACACAATGCTAGATCTTCTTCATCCAGTTCAAGCGCACCCAGTGCTTGAGCACTGTCTGTGTCGCCGGCACATAGATCACGAAGCAGCAAAGTAGGCTCCATATCTAGAGGCATTACGCGTTCGTAGTTGCCAATTGGAACCATTGAACGATCACTACCATTGGTCGTCGTTGTCATATTGAACAACTGACCTTTGAATACGTGACCAAGGAAAGAGCGAGTTACCGAGAACTTATTCTTACCAGGCATTGCCCAGCCAAATAGTTCTTTTTCACGGCCTTCACGTAATACAGAAACCTGTTGATGGTAACGGCCAAGGTATGCGTGTGGACCAGTTGCATGTGTACCTGTTAGTACTGAACCAGAGATCACACGAACTTCGCCAGGCATCAGCTCGTTATCTGTTAGGTCATCTAAGCTTGCACCCATTACGGTACGAACTAGACGAGGGTTATTCACAACTGGGCCAGCTAGAGACACAACACGATCTGTGCATAGCTCACCAGTTAGGAACAGCTTACCGAACGCGATAACGTCTTGGTAGTTGATGCTCCATGCCACATTCTCTGCATTTACTGGGTATAGGAAATGCATGTGGGTGCCAGCAAGACCTGCTGGGTGAGGGCCATCGAAGACGTGTTCTTCTACGTTAGACTGTGAAGAGCGTGGCAAGCTAGTGCCAGATTTACATACGTAAACCTTGCCTTCTGTCAGGGCTGAAAGAATGTCTAGACCAGCAATGAATGCTTCTTGTTGCTCATTAATGATCAACTCAGGCTTAGCTGCTAGTGGATTAGTATCCATTGCAGTTACGAAAATAGCCTTAGTAGAAGACTCGATTGCAGGAACCTTGCTAAACGGACGAGTACGTAAAGCGGTCCATAAGCCAGAGTCAACCAACTGAGTCTTGATCACTTCACGATCTAGACCTGAAAGTTGAGCGGCTTCGAACTTATCAAATGTCACCTGCTCTTCACCTGCCACTTCAATCACTACAGATTGAAGGACACGTTTAGCGCCACGGTTAACTTCGATCACTTTACCGGCTGCTGGTGCAGTAAATTTCACGCCTGGGTTCTTTTTATCTTCAAAAAGAACTTGCGCTTTTTTCACTTCATCACCAACGCGGACATGCATGGTAGGTCGCATGCCAACGTACTCTTCGCCAAGCAAGGCGACTTTTTTGATGGTCTTACCATCATTAATCACCTGGGATGGAGTTCCTGCGATAGGAAGATCCAAGCCCTTCTTTATTGTAATCATACGCACTTGCACTACTTTTATCGGGAAAAAGATTCTTTTGATTGCGTAACTTTTAGACACGACATCAGTGTCCGGTTTTGATGTTGTTTTAAACATCAAAATCGCAACATCCTATTAAAAATCTCGTCACAAGGAATACGCGAGATTTATCAGGTGCCGTAGTCTAGCATTTTTTAGGAACTTGATGCCATGATCAATCATTAGAATAGAGGGGTTATTTCGGTAGAATCAGGTCTAAAAGGTCAAAGAATAGTCATAACTTTGACCCATCGCACAAATGCCATATTCCATACATATCTTATGGAAAAGTGATATTCATCGCCTGAAATATTCTGCAATTTCCATTCATTTGTTGAAACACTGTTAACACATTTTTTAACCAGAATTTGTGCCACGTTAACGTCCCTAAAGAATGTAAAACGAAAAAAGATGGCCTTAAGCCACCTTTCTCTGCACCTTTATATCTTGCGTTTTTAGTGACCGCCACCCATACACATCGGGCTATCAGGGGCGCCATCTTGTTCACGCTTCCACTCTTCATCAGTGTATGTATGAATAGCTAATGCATGAATGTGGTTATCCAGTTCATCTGCCAAAATTTGATGAACTTGACGATGGCGCCCAATCAAACGCTGTCCCGCGAACGAATCACTCACAACAATCACTTTGAAATGACTCTCTGAGCCTGGTGGCACATTATGCATGTAGCTCTCATTAATGACTTTGAGATAGCTGGGTTGCAGCTCACTGTGTAGTTTCTTCTCTATGATTTCTTGGATCATATTCGTTCCTCATTGATGCGAATTCCATAAGTATATACCTAAGTAAAGCAGACATGCATCACTCAAACGTCACTCTCATTATTGACGCACTTTGTAGACATATTGTCTCAAGGCGCTCGACTCCATGAACATGCCTAGAGAGCAGCCATCACTGAACTCGTAAAATTTGACAGCTTTTTGTATCTCGACACGTCATCATTTGCGACAATAACACTTAATTTCTAAATCAACTTACATTTAGCTATGAAAACCGAACTGAACCTTCACGAGCGAAGCTTAACACTTCATCGTTTCCCAAAACGTAGTAACGAAACGCTACAAGCGTGGGATGCCGGTGATGAGTATCTTATTAATCATGTTGAAGAGCTTGCTTTGCCAGACAATCAAAACATCCTCGTGATTAATGACAGCTTTGGTGCCCTCTCCTGCTGGTTTTCGGAAAAGCACCATGTAACGCTAATGAGTGATTCATTCATCTCACATAAAGGTGCACAGCAAAATCTCGAGCAAAACCAGTGCAATAAAGTAGCGTTTGCCACCACGATGGACCTCGTTCCTGCCAATATTGATCTCGTCTTGCTGCAACTGCCCAAAAGTAACCGCCATCTAGTGTGGATACTAAGCCAATTAAGAAAGGCGCTACCGGCTTCCTGCCCCGTCATTGCAGTCAATAAAGCGAAAGACATTCATACTTCGACGCTAAAACTGTTTGAAAAATACTTAGGCGAAACAAAAACATCTTTGGCCTGGAAAAAGCACAGATTGGTGTTTTCTCAAGCAACAGTTGAGCCTCCGATTGAAGTAATGCCTTTCACGACTTGGCGCGTTGATGGCGAAGATATCGAACTCAAGAACATGCCAAATGTCTATTCAGGAGAAAGTTTAGATTTAGGTGCACGCTTTATGCTGCAGCACCTGCCTCAAGACCCTTCGATAGACAATGTCATCGATCTTGGCTGCGGCAATGGTGTTCTGTCTGTTAAATTTGGTCAGTTGAATCCAAATGCTCGGCTAACATGTGTTGATGAAAGTTTTATGGCGCTTGAATCAGCAAAACAGAACCTACGCGACAACCTTGGTGAAAATAGAGACATACAGTGCATAGCGAACAATTGCTTGGACGGTTTTAAACACAGCAGCAGCTCTATGGTTATGTGTAATCCACCGTTTCATCAACAACAGGCAATCACCGATCATATTGCTTGGCAAATGTTCTGCGATGCTAAACAAGTATTAAGTGAAAATGGCCGTTTACTGGTTATCGGAAATCGTCACCTCGGGTACGACGCAAAACTCAAACGTCTGTTTGGCGATAAAAATGTGAAACTTATCGCTTCCAACAATAAGTTTGTGATTTTACAGGCTACAAAAAATCCTGCTAAATTAAGCGCAAAATAAGCTTTAGCAAAATAGTTAAAAGGAATAATAAAATGAGAAAATTGGTACTTGCGGCTTCGGTTGCGTTGCTTGCTGCGTGTTCAGCCCCTCAACAACCTCAGCTGAACCTGATGCCAGAAAGCACATTGAGCACCAATCCAATTGTTCAAGGCAAGACTTACAGTTTGACCAGCAAAGATGTACGTGCAGCGCAGTACGTGGCGTTGGTGGATAACGGCCGTTCGAACATTCTTCCTCTTCATGCTAAACAGAATTTACGTATTGCGTTAGAAGAAGCATTAGAGAAGCAATTCTCATCTCAAGGTTTCCATGCGGATCTAAACAGCAACAACGCGATTGAATTGAGCGTTCAAGAAGCGTTGGTCAACGTGAAGCATTCGGTGATGGAAAATGAGATGGATGCTAAAGTTGTGCTGGAAATCACAGCAGAGACACCTGAGGGCAAGCTAGTCAAAACTTATACAGGTACAGCAAAGCGATCTGGCACATTGAGTGCTTCTGATGCCGATATTGAAGAGACATTGAATGATGTGGTGACATTGACGCTTAAAGAGATTGCCAATGACCCTGAGCTTCGTCAATACATGCAGGAGCGTTTCTAATGTTACGCAAAGCGATTCTGTCTTTAGCATTACTCAGCTGCAGCGTTTGGGCTGGACCAAAAGTAGCGTTTGAAACGACACTTGGCTCATTTACGGTTGAGTTAAACGAAGAGAAAGCACCTATCACTGTCGCTAATTTTCTGAAATATGTAGAAGATGGGAGCTACGAAGGTACTATTTTTCATCGTATTATCCCAGGCTTCATGGCACAAGGTGGCGGCTTTAACCAAGATATGCAGATGGTGAAAACATACGCGCCAATCAAAAACGAAGGAAATAATGGTCTAAACAATAACCGTGCTACCATCGCCATGGCACGAACCAATGCACCAAACTCTGCAACTCGTCAGTTTTTCGTCAACTTAGTCGACAATGACTTTCTCAACTATGGCGCTCGACCACCAGGTTATGCTGTATTTGGTGAGGTTACTGAGGGGTTCGACGTTATCCAGAAAATGGCTCAGCAGCCGACCACGACGGTAGGCCGAATGCGTGATGTACCAGAGACGCAAATCGTCATCACCAAAGCTACACTACTTAAATAGCCAAAACGATAAGCCCTTTGAATAATCGAAGGGCTTTCTCTTTCAACGGCTTCATTTTATTGGATTGATTTATGTCTTCATTACCTTCCATCACTTGGTTGGAAACGGTAAAAAGTTACCTCGATAAACGACTCATGTGGGTTTTCATGCTGGGCTGCTCTAGCGGCTTTCCGTGGGTTCTTATCGGCTCAAACATGTCAGGTTGGCTAAAAGATGCCGGCTTGACCCTCTCCGCAATTGGCTATTTTGGTAGCGTTTTTGCGGTCTATGCGATCAACTTTCTGTGGGCACCTCTGGTTGACCGCGTGAAGCTGCCAGTCCTCTTTAGACTACTGGGGCAAAGACGTAGCTGGATTTTCTTTTGTCAAAGTATCGTACTCGTCGCTACCCTATTTATTGCCGGCGTAAATCCAGCGGAAAACTTGGTGTTTGCGTCACTACTCGCCTTGTGTATTGCAACGGCTTCAGCGACACAAGACATCGCAATTGATGCTTTTCGTATTGATACTTTCCCAAAATCAGAAGAATCTAAGCTGCCACAAGCTTCTGCAATGGCGGTCATTGGCTGGTGGACAGGTTATTCACTACCGGGTTATTTAGCGTTTGTTAATGCTGATAGCGTCGGTTGGAATGGCGTGTATTACGGGATGGCGGTGATAGTCGGCATTCTAATGGTCTTTACGATTTTAGTCGGAGAACCGAAGACTCAACGCGAACAACTTCAGTCTGCCGCTGAACAACGCCACAAAGAAGTGGTTGGTTCAAAAGTCGTAGCTTGGTTTACCGTGACTGTTGTAGAACCTTTCCTTGATTTCTTTAATCGCAATGGCGTCCGTGTCGCGATTACTCTGTTGCTGTTCGTTTTCCTATTTAAAATTGGCGAAGCGTTTTTGGGCAGGATGTCGATCGCGTTCTATAAAGATATTGGTTTTAGCAATGAACAGATTGGCTATTACTCCAAACTAATCGGTTGGGGAGCCACCATCTTCTTTACTTTTGTCGGAAGCATGTTCAACGTTAGGTTTGGTATTGTACGTGGATTAATGATCGGCGGTATTGCTATGTCTGCCAGTAACTTGATGTTTGCTTGGATTGCTTCGGTAGGCCCAAACGAGCACTTGTACTTAGCCACGATTATTGTCGATAACTTTACGACTGCTTTCTCAACTGTCGCTTTTGTTTCATTTTTGACGATTCTAACCGGGCAAGCATTTTCGGCAACTCAGTATGCGTTGCTTGCCTCTCTAGGAAACTTCGGACGGACGACTCTTGCTTCTTTCAGTGGCGAGCTAGTGGATTATCTTAATGATTGGAGCACATTCTTCGTGCTTACCGCTGTCATGGTCGTGCCAAGCTTGATTATGTTGTACTCGCTACGACATTACTTTGATGCTCTATTGGAAAAAGCACGTCACAAACATTAACGAAACATATAAAAAACCACCGAATTCGGTGGTTTTTGTTTTGCGAGATATAAGATAAGAGGTCTATGGGTATAACCCTTTACCAAACATATTAAATATACGTGCCACGCCTTGAGTAAAGATCATCGGCTCAGTCAATACGGTTAAACACAAGCAGTCTTCTCCGGTCTTAGTGTAAGGGCTGTGCTTCACTGATGCGTCTCTAATCATCAAATCGCCTTCTTCATATTGGCCATCCTCGTCACTAAATCCACCATGTAGGATCAATGTAGACTCCAGGCCTTTGTGCGTATGTTGAGGAATTTGCACATCTTCCCCGATGTACATTAAGCTGACACGAGCGTCTTCCCCTAGGTCAATCTGAGCACTGAAAACCTTGCCTCCGTAACTTCTCCATGACCCTACAAGGTCAGAGAAACGCGCTAGAGTTTTAGGAAGAGCGAAACTTTTTCCTGCCACATTAACAGCAGCAGAGTCACGGATCACGATGTTATCAGTCGCTGGCTCCGCATTGATGATGTCATTAAACATGTCGTCAAATTCAGAAACATACTCAGAAGGTATGTCACTTACGATGTTCGCTTGACTTGCTTCGACTTGGTTCACATAAGCTCGGCACTTGGTGCATGTTTCTAAATGGGTTGCGACCACAAGACCAGAAACTGCATCAATGCTTCCCGAAGCGTATGCTTCTAACAAGCTGTTATCTGGGTGTTTGTTCATAGTTGCTCCGTATGCATTGAATGCCTTAGCTTTTCTACTGCAAGCCTCAGCCTGGATTTTACGGTACCGAGGGGTATATCAAATAATTCCGCGACCTGTTGATGAGGTAACTCTTCAAGATATACCGCTTGTAAAACATCTCTCTGGTTTTTCGGTAATATATCTAAAAACTTAACCACCTGTTCTTTCAACATATCTTGTTCTGGTGAATAGTGATCAACAAGATCAGGTGGATAATACTCTGACGGCCAAATGTCATCAGAATGAATGTGTAATTCCTTACCTTTCTGTTTTCTCAGCAGATCAAAACAAAGGTTTCGGATTATGGTATATATCCAAGTCGATAACGCGCTCTTTTCACCATCATAGAGGTGCGCTTTCTGCCAAACTGTCGCCATGGTCTCTTGCACCATCTCCATAGCAACTTGCTCATTACCAACATGTTTGTAAGCGAATTGCTTCAGCTTGGGTGCGTAAAAACGGAATACAAAAGCGAACGCATCTTTGTCTCGATCCTTCACTTTATCCATGTAATCGTTCCAATCACTGCGCCCCAGTTTTTTCGGGCTATCACTCATCATAATCGGCCTTAATTTGTGGGAGGAGTCTCCTCCTCCCATTCGTCCTAATCGGTCACGTCATCGACCAACAAGTTGAAACCACCGTTGTTCCCATCATCAATGGCAACGACTTGGTACACAACACCGTTCATTACATTGACTGGTGCTGAGTCAACCGCAACAATACTTGGGTTACCAGCCACTGTTACCGTTACATAATATGTACCTTCAGCGACATATAATCCTTGTACGCTATTTTTATACGCAAAATTAGCAATAGTTGGATCACTTCCATCTATTCCTGCACTCGTAGTGAGGTAGATATCCACCATTTCCGCTATAGGATTAGCCGCCGCGTGTGTCACATTCAATGTCGCGCTAGTCGCCACAGCGCGTCTCATATCTTCAACAACCAGAGCTTCGATATCAATCGCTGGGCTGACAACACCGACTGCATAAACACTGTAATCCATTCCACCTGCAACCATTAACCCGTCAACATCTATTATCGGATTGGTTGTTGTGCCATCCACGTAAACGTCAATATCGTAATCGCCAGCAGCAAGATCCAAATAACCACGAATCTCTTTGAACGCTAAGTCGGCAAGAGGAGCGAAGGCCGCCCCGTTAACGTTGACATCGACGACTGGCGCTCCATCGACAAGGTGTCCGACTCTTACTTCAGCTTGGCTGCCCATATCTTCAATTATAGAAGAGCCCGAACCGTCCAACACCAAGAGTTTGACAGGTGACGTGCTATTCGAATCTCCTGTGCCGATAGCGGCAATCGTCAAGTTGGAGTTAGCCGCAAGAGATACTTTGCCCGAGTCAAAAGCAACGCTGTCTCCTACGGCAAGTCGAACTTGATACTCACCAGCTGGGATGTTCAATACGTCGGTAGAAGCTTTGTAAGCAAGGTTAGTTATTGGAGTCGCGCTAGCAAGAGCAACACCTGGCTCAGTGACATAAAGATCAACAGCAGGAACGCCTGAAGCTGCATGAACAACTTGAACATCTAGACTATTGGCATCAGCCATTGAATCGGCGCTGCGAGTCACAACTAAAGGCTCAACTGGGTTTGGCGAACCATCGGCATCGCCAACAACGAACACGTTATAATTGAGGTCGGAATCAAGATCTAGTTCTGTTTTAGGTACTACGGTCGCGGTTTCATTACCTGGGAGCTGTACATCGACCTGAATCGAATTCATCCCCTCTCGCAATTTAACGTAGCCAGATCCCACACCATAATCAACATTCGTTAATGATGGTTTATCGTTGATCCACACATTTGCAAGCGGCGCATCAGAAGAAGCGTGCACTGCTTGTAAATTGGAATACTCGATAGTGTCACTGTCGGAGCCACACGCCGCCAGTCCTAATGTCGCAACAATAGTTAGCGCAGCTTTATTAAATCCTTTCATATCCTTGCCTCTTTGTTAGTCGGGGCTTCTATGGCTTCTGTCAGAAATTGCAACGCAGGAATACAGTCCTCTGCGCCGACTAGCTGTTCGAACAGATTGCAGTCTAGGGGTAGTAACTCAAGCCAACGCTGAGTAACCCAAGCAGAGTCATCGTAAAAACGATGCTGGTAGAGGCTTCCAAGTTGAGGAAACTCTTCATAAACATGGGATAACTGCTGGCTTAAAAAGAAGAAATCTGGTGAGTTGTCTAGATGTTGCCAATTGTCTAACCATTCAACCTCTGCATGACGTAAGCCATCCGCATCTGCACGGACGCGTTTGACAACAAAGCGTTGCTCACCAGCAACTGTAATACCAAGAAGGCCATCACTGAGTGTTTCAAAATCAACGATCCTGACCAAAGTTCCGATAGATGAAACGTTACCCACGTCTTTAGGGTCACCTTCACTTCCTACTAGGCAAACTCCAAAGCCCACATTTTGTAGGCTGCATTCCTTTACCATTCGCTTATATCGTGGCTCAAAAATGCGCAGATTCATTTTACCTTCAGGGAGTACAACTGAAGTGAGTGGGAATAACATGACTTCTTTCATTCAAACGTCCTCTTTGATTCACGGATACATACGAATCCCTTATCACTCCGATCACTAACGATTTATGTTGGTTAATCGACTGGCTTAAAAAGTCATAAAATCGCTTACGCAAACGATCCAAATCACATATTTATTGCAATCAAATGCAACAAACAAAAAGTTCCGTAAATAAAGATAATTTCGTGACACAACTCACCAAAAACGTTCAATTTTGCACCCTTTATCACTTTCATTTGGGATTTTTATCGCTATTATTCCCGCCAATTGGAAAGCGCAGCATAGATTGCGTGTTCTGAATCATTACAAACATAGAGAGTCCCCTTATGCGTAAATCACTTTTAGCTCTTAGCCTTCTAGCGGCTACTTCAGCTCCAGTTATGGCGGCAGATTACTCTGACGGCGATATCCACAAAAACGATTACAAGTGGATGCAGTTCAACTACATGTACTCAATTGATGAAATGCCACGAGTTAAAGGCGCTGACGACAACGCTCACGATTACCTAGAAATGGAATTTGGCGGTCGCTCTGGTATTTTCGACCTATACGGTTACGTAGACGTATTTAACCTAGCGACTAAAGATAACCAAGATAAGTCAATTGAGAATGGCGCTCCTGACAAGATGTTCATGAAATTTGCACCACGTATGTCTCTAGATGCCGTAACTGGTAAAGACCTATCTTTCGGTCCAGTTCAAGAGCTATACATTGCATCTCTAATGGAATGGGGCGGTAACAACGGTGGTGTAAACAACCAGAAAATCGGTTTAGGTTCTGATGTAATGGTTCCTTGGTTAGGTAAAATCGGCCTAAACCTGTACAGCACTTACGATGGCAACAACAAAGGTTGGAACGGTTTCCAAATCTCGACTAACTGGTTCAAACCATTCTACTTCTTCGACAATGGTTCATTCATTTCTTACCAAGGTTACATTGATTACCAATTCGGTATGGATGATGATGCTGGTAACAAATTTGGTACTACCGCGTCAAACGGTGGTGCAATGTTCAACGGCATTTACTGGCACTCAGATCGCTTCGCGGTTGGTTACGGCCTGAAAGCATACAAAGAAGTATATGGCGTAAAAGACGGTCTACAAGTCGCTCCAGGTGTTGAGCTAGAATCGACTGGTGTAAGCCACTACCTAGCTGTAACTTACAAGTTCTAATTGAACCACTAAGTTTGCTCAAAAATGGCGCCTTTCGGCGCCATTTTTATTTGCTTTCCTTTTTTCCCTCATTATCCTTGCAGCAAACCTTTTTAATGAGAGCGTTTGGTGAATATCCTTATCCTCGGTCCAGGTGCGGTGGGCTCACTCTGGGCAACAAAATTTAAGCTTGCCGGGCACAATGTTTCATTGTGGGGAAGAAGTTCTGAAAGCCAACAATCACTTCAGTTGGATGACACACCCGCAATCGTATTCAGTAATCAAGATATTTCCTCCGTAAATAAAGCAGATCTCATTTTGATCACGGTAAAAGCTTGGCAAATGGAAGACGCCATTCAGCCTTTACTGCCTCATATCAACGCAGACACGATTATCATGCTGATGCACAATGGTATGGGTACCGCCTCTGGCGTGGAGAAGGCTCTGCCAAACAATCCTATCGTGCTCGCCACAACGACGCACGGCGCATACAAACCAGATAACCAACACGTACTGCATACCGGTCACGGAACAACGCAAGTGGGTGGTTATAATGACAAAGGAATGCAGTGCGCTTTTCTGCAAGATGTTATGCATCATGCTCTTCCAGAGGCCATTTGGAATCCACACATCCAATCTGCGTTATGGACTAAGTTAGCAATTAACTGCGCGATTAACCCGCTGACTGCGATTCAGCAGTGTAAGAATGGTGAGCTTGCGCAGCCCGAGTTTAAGATACAACTCGAAAGCATCACTCAAGAACTGGTTGAAGTAATGAGTAAAGAAGGTATTGCTATCGAGTTTCGCTCTCTTTTCGATACGGTAATGCAAGTGGTGAACGCCACAGCTGAGAACTATTCTTCAATGAGACAAGACGTATTCCATCAGCGTCGAACGGAAATTGATTTTATAACCGGATACTTGTTAAAGGCTGCCGAGAAACATCGCATCAATACGCCTGAGAATTTAAAACTTTACCAACGCATCAAACAAATAGAACAAAGCTGGACAGAACAATGAGTAAGAAAATCTTAGTGCCAATCGCTCCAGGCACCGAAGAAATGGAAGCCGTCACCGTTATCGACATGATGGTTCGCGCGGGTTATGACGTTACGGTAGCGAGTGCTGCTTTTGATGGCTCATTGACGATGAAAGCTTCTCGCGGAGTCACACTAACAGCCGATTGTAAACTGGTCGATATCGCTGATGATGAGTTTGACGCCATAGCGCTTTCTGGTGGTGTTGGTGGTGCAGAAATTTTTCGTGATAGTACGGTGATGATAGAAATCCTTAAGCAGCACATCTATGAGGGAAAATTGGTCGCAGCTATCTGCGCAGCACCGGCGTTGGTATTGCAACACCATGATCTTTTCCCACAATCACTGATGACCTGTCACCCGAGCTTTCAGTCACATATCCCGGAAGAGAAGTGGCGCAGCAAACGCGTGACCTTTGATATCAACCACAACCTGATCACTAGTCAAGGTCCGGGTACAGCTTTAGAGTTCGCGATGGAAGTAATCATTCAACTCTCAGGTAAAAAACACGCATGGTCAGTTGCTGAACCAATGATCCCTCTGCCTACTCTGCACTACCACAAGCTTGGTGAAGAATAATGTTTGACGTAAATGCTGTACGCGAGCAATTTCCTGCTCTAAACCAATCCGTCAACGATACGCCCTTAGTGTATTTAGATAGCGCAGCGACAACGCAAAAACCGCAATGTGTGATTGATGTCATCAGTCATTACTACAGTGCGCAAAATGCCAATGTTCACCGTGGCAGCCATAGTTTAACGGCTAATGCCACCAGCCAATTTGAAGCGGCACGAGAACGAGTGGCAAGCTTTATTGGTGCAAACAGCTCTAAGGAAATCATTTGGACACGGGGCGCAACCGAAGCACTGAACTTAATTTCTCAAACCTACGCCCGTAGCACGTTACAACCAGGTGATGAGATATTAATTAGCGAGATGGAGCACCACGCCAACATCGTGCCCTGGCAAATCGTGGCAGAGCAAACGGGTGCTAAAGTCATTAAAGTTCCGATGACATCAGATTGTCAGTTCGACATCAGTGCATTTGAGGCGCTTCTGTCTGACCGCTGTAAAATTGTTGCTTGCGCACAAATAACCAACGTAACAGGCACACGCCAACCTATCGAAAAAATCACTGAACTGGCGCACAACGTTGGCGCGGTTGTTGTAGTTGATGGCGCGCAAGGCATCGTACATGAGCAACTTGATTTATCGACATCAGATATCGATTTCTACGTTTTCTCAGGTCACAAACTTTATGCACCAGCAGGCATTGGGGTTTTATACGGCAAGCTTGAACTTTTGGAAGCCATGCCACCATGGCACGGCGGCGGTAAAATGGTTGAACGCGTTTCTTTCGAAAAAACGACGTTTTCTGCACTTCCTGGAAAGTTTGAAGCGGGCACACCAAACGTTGCGGGCGCGATTGCTCTAGCGAAAGCCATTGAGTGGTACCAAGGTTTTGACCATCACGAAGTAGAGACTCATCTCCATGCGCTTCAGGATAAGGCCTACCAAGCACTAAGCGCTTTGGATGACATTCATATTCTAGGCTATCAACCGAATGCCTCTGTACTGACGTTCGTCATGGACGGCGTTCATCACCAAGATATTGCGACGCTGCTCGATCAACAAGGCATTGCGGTACGAGCAGGACACCACTGCGCTCACCCATTGATGGATGCACTAAATGTGAAAGGCACGGTACGCGTTTCTTTTGGTATTTATAACACGGCTGAAGATGTGGATAGACTCATCGCCGCCGTAGAAAAAGCCGTCGACATGCTATAACGCCAACGGTTTGATTTGGAGTAACCAACAAGGTTACTCCATCTGCCTATCCAGAGTCGCCACGCAATTTCTGCCATTTCTTTTCGCAGCATAAAGCGCTTTATCTGCATGCGCATACAAACGTTTGGTGGTTTCATTTCTGCCTATTTCCACCACGCCTACACTCACCGTGACCGGAATTTCAATCTTTTCAAATTCGAACTGACAATTTTGAATGTGGGAACGTACTTCCTCTCCTACCTCTTTCGCCGCCGACAGAGAAGTTTCTGGCAAAATAATCGCAAACTCCTCCCCTCCGACTCTTGCAAAAATTTCGTCTTTGACGAGTAAGTGAGAAACCAAATCAGCTAAGGTCTCTAAGACATAATCCCCCGCATCATGACCACGTTTATCATTGATGACTTTAAAAAAGTCCAAATCAAACAATAACAACGCGGAGTGATAGTTCGGCTCTTGAGCTTTAATGACCTCTTCTGTGAGCTTTTCGAAAAAGACACGTCGATTGTAGATGTTGGTAAGAGCATCAATTTGGCTTTGATGGCGAAGAAGGGTTTCAACTCGGTGGCGATTGGAGATGTTGCGTGTGAGAATAAGGACAACGCGACGACCTCGGTATTTTATAGCGAGTGGGCAGATCTTGCCTTCGTAGTATAGGTCGCCTCTTGGCCCACTGTTAGCATCTATTCCCTGAATGCTGTCGGCGCACATCTTGTACTCGATCGTCACAATACTGTCTTGTTTCAGTGACCGATTTATCTGTTCGATAAACCAGTCGGCTTTATCTTTTTCAAGTACGCCGTGAAGTGTCTTACCTATCAAATTGCTTCCATCGTGATAGGCTTTTTTATCTGTTCCTCCAAAAACATCAATATAGATACCATCTTCACTCAGAATAAAAGTGGGGTCTGGCATTCCGGATAACACGTCTTGCGCATGTTCCAAGGTGAATTGCATATAGGGAGGTTCCTAGCATTTGTATCTAAGTAACCCAATCGCTTCCAAGTGTGTTTCCACATTGGGGAATAGGAGCGAGTGGGGCATATGTCTATTATCTAATATAGACAAATTTTAAATACAATTGAGTTTATAAAAACCAAGTGGGCAATATAATGAACCAGGATCAATAGAATGGTTAATTAACGCTAAAATAGTCGACCATTTGCATATTTTTTATCCATTTGCAAAAAATATCTCAACTCAGATACAAAAAACGCCAAACAGCTAGGCTATTCGGCGTTTTTTAAGAATTGGGAAAATGACTCGTTACACGGCGGTTTGCTTAATCTGCTCTACAATAGCTTTCAAGCCATTACCACGTGACGGGCTTAAATGGGAGACAAGCCCCAGTTGTTCAAAATAAGCATCAATATCAAATGCTTGAATTTGATCGGCCGTTTTTCCGTCATAAGCCGCCATCACCAAGGCAATCAATCCACGGACGATACGCGCATCGGAGTCCGCACAAAAATGCCAAACGCCATCTTGCTCTTGGCTCACTAACCACACCAAGCTTTCACAACCCGAAACGGTAACTTGTTCTGATTTCAGCTCTTCTGGCATTTGTGGCAGCTTTTTACCCCACTGAATAACCTGACGGTAACGATCTTCCCAGCCTTTAAATTGCTGCATAGTCGCTACAATGTCTTCGCTGGTGATATCTGTACCAAATGGAGAAACGGGAAAATCTGTCATGATGCGCTCTTCTTCTAGTTTACTTCTTATATTTTGAAATCAACTTCTCAACGATTCGCGATACCGCGACAAAGCCAAACGTTGCAGTTACAACAGTCGCCGCACCAAAACCGCTAGCACAATCCATACGTTTTGGGCCTTCCGCTGTCGACTTCACACCACACACTGAACCGTCTGCTTGAGGGTACTTCAGCTGCTCGGTTGAAAACACGCAATCAATACCAAACTTACGAGCCGGATTCTTAGGGAAGTTATGATGACGACGCAAGGTGTCTTTGATTTTCTTCGCTAGAGGATCTTGGATCGTTTTCGTTAAATCAGCGACCATGATCTGCGTTGGGTCAACCTGACCACCAGCGCCCCCCGTAGTGATCACTTTGATCTTATTGCTGCGGCAATACGCCAACAAAGACGCCTTCGCTTTTACGCTGTCAATCGCATCTAGCACGTAATCAAACTCTTTGCTTAAGTACTCATGTTGATTGTCTGGCGTGATGAAATCATCAATCAGATTGACTTTACACTCTGGGTTGATCAATTTGACACGCTCGGCCATCACTTCAATTTTGCTTTGGCCAACGGTGCCCGTCATCGCATGAATTTGGCGATTAATATTCGTGACACAAACATCGTCCATATCAATCAGAGTCAACTCACCGATCCCAGTACGGGCCAGCGCTTCGACCGCCCATGAACCCACGCCACCAATACCAATAACACAAACGTGTGCAGCGCGAAGAATGTCCACTTCACTGTTGCCATAAA
Source organism: Vibrio sp. 1978 (assembly GCF_033344345.1). Taxonomy (NCBI): domain Bacteria; kingdom Pseudomonadati; phylum Pseudomonadota; class Gammaproteobacteria; order Vibrionales; family Vibrionaceae; genus Vibrio; species Vibrio sp. 1978. The sequence goes on along the minus strand of NZ_JAWPOP010000002.1, from coordinate 271,316 downwards.
GACGACGAGTGCCGCCAAAGCGTTGATTGTAGCTGTCAGATGCTGGGGTATCGAGTTCACGCATATTGAAGTCCAGATGATCGATAGAAAAACAAAGAGTGCGATTTATACGCACTCTTTGATGAAATGTCTAGATAAGAGGCGGTTCCTCTTTCTTGGGTCGCTATTGTAGCTTTTCTGGCGGCAAAGCCCAAGGCGCTTGAGTTGGTGAGTTTTCCAGCCCAAGTTTCCACACTCGACCAAAATGCTTGTAGTGACCTGCTTCCGTTCCTGCTCTCGCACCAATGCCATGATACAGATCCAAATGGTTCTGTTTTACCGCACCACCAGTGTCTAAAACGATCAGCATTCGCAGTTGATGCGCACCACTCCACGTACCATCAGCATTCAACAGTGGCACTTCCGCCAAGATTGGCGTACCCATTGGTAAGATAGAACGGTCACCCGCGACCGCCGCCATTGGCAACAAAGGAATACCAGCCGACCCCGTTACTGGCGCTTCCGCTTTTGGCGCAAAGAAGACGTAAGAAGGGTTTTGCTCCAACAACTCGCGCACTGTCGCATCGTCGTTGTCCATCACCCACTCTTTGATTGCTTTGAGGGACATTTTTTCACGCGGCACTTCACCACGTTCAATCAAAATGCGGCCAATACTAACGTAAGCTTTATTATTTTTCCCTGCGTACGCGAAGTACTCCAACGTATCATCATCTTCAAAATGCACATAGCCACTGCCCTGCACTTCCATCATAAACGGGTCGATACGATTAGGCGCGTAACCTAGCACCAAACCTTGTCCATCTAGTGCTCCATTGTAGATCTCCGCGCGAGTCGGACAATCTGATGAGCAGTTTGGCTTGCCATAAACTGGGTACTTAAAAATGTCGTTTGGTGTATGACGCAGTTCCATCACGGGAGAAAAGTATCCGGTAAACAGCACATTACCTTTTTGATCACCACCACCCAATTGCGCGGCTTGAATGCCAAACGCACTCAACGCACTGGTATCTCCGCTCTGTTGCGCCCACTCACTTAATCGTTGATATAGCGGTTGGTACATCTTCGCCATGGATGGTGACTTTATCACCACTTGCTCAGCTTGCTTGTTAAATTCAGTAAAATCGCGTGGTTTGTTAGACTCAACCACATCCACTTGATTGAGGATCTGAGGAAACTCACCATCAAGATATTGCTGAGCACGATCATTTTGTTGAGCACAGCCAAAGAGTAGGCTCAAAGAGATAATAGGAAGGAGTTTTTTTAACACGTGTCTTTTCCGTAAAAGAGAATAGCAAAAGGATGGCAAACAAATGCTTACGGTGCAATTGAAAAGCAACGACAAAATGTTTCAACGCTAAGCCAATCCGTTTACTCGTTGTAAATTCATTCAGTTAATGCAACATGATAACAGCGGAAGAATTACGGAATTGTCCGGATTATGTTTGGAAGTAAAATTTACTGATTGAGAGATGAAATTGTGATCATCCATATGGCTCACAGACGCAAGAGAGCTCTGCTTAAAAGACAATAATAAAAACGACTATCTTACCGCTATCCTTGCACGTCCCTCTAAACGGAATACAGGTAGATAATGTGCATTAGCATCCAGCTTCATTTCTGCATGCTGCTTACCCACAAAATTGAAGTGCCGCTCATTTGAACCCACTCGATACGAAAACGAATCCCCATCGAATTCAAAACTGGTCGCCACTGTAGAACCATTTACGGTAACACCGCGCTCACTCAACACAAATTCTTCACGAGCATAAGGCGCAACATCTTGCTCAACCCAGCGACCATAAATTGTCGATTTGGGAATGGGCGGATTAATGGTTCGAGTAATCAAATCACTATACAGCATGCACACGACAACGGTTCCAACTATCGCTATAAGCATGAGAGAACGCTCTAGCCACTTACGAAGCATTGATTTAGATGACGTTTTTGACAGATTTGAAGCAGTGATCGCAGCATTCTTATTAACAGCAGAAGACATGAGGTTCACGTATTGAGGAAAGACGCCACCATTGTAACCTTCCCTTTTAACGGGACCAAGAACCTACCTCAATATGTTTGTGCTTTATTCCAAAATTTCACCTTGCCACTCAATGAATAAAAAGGCATAATTTTAGCATAATTAAACAAAGGAATGGCTGTAGTGAAAATTCGTAGTACTGCTCTCGTAAAAGGATTCCGTCAATCAACACCTTATGTCAATGCTCACCGCGGAAAAACCATGGTGATCATGCTGGGCGGAGAAGCCGTCGCACACAAAAATTTTGGCAACATTATTAATGATATCGCCCTCATGCACAGCCTCGGAATCAAAGTCGTGGTGGTGTATGGTGCACGTCCTCAAATTAATCAGCTGCTAGAAAAACAAGACCTCACTACGCCTTACCACAAAAATATCCGCATTACGGATGAATCGGCTTTATCTGTTGTTATGCAAGCTGCCGGACAACTTCAGCTTGCGATTACTGCGCGCCTATCAATGAGCCTCAACAATACTCCGATGGCAGGTACCCAGCTCAATGTCGTTAGCGGAAACTACATCATTGCCCAACCACTCGGCGTTGATGATGGTGTGGACTATTGCCATAGTGGACGTATTCGCCGCATTGACAACGACGCGATTAATCGCACGCTCGACCAAGGCTCTATTGTGCTACTTGGCCCCATTGCGAGCTCTGTGACTGGCGAGTGCTTCAATTTATTATCGGAAGAAGTCGCCACCCAACTAGCGATAAAGCTGGGTGCGGATAAGCTGATTGGTTTTTGCTCCGAACAAGGTGTCATTGATGACAACGGCAATGCTGTCGCCGAGTTACTGCCAATTGAAGCGGAGCATGTCATCAAAACGCTCTCTGAAAATACGTCTCCTGACCTAGATTACAACACTGGAACACTGCGCTTTCTTAAAGGATCTATTGCCGCTTGTCGTGCCGGAGTGCCTCGTAGCCACTTGATCAGCTATAAAGTGGATGGAGCCCTAATTCAGGAGTTGTTCTCTTTCGACGGTATCGGAACCCAAGTCGTTATGGCGAGCGCTGAACAAGTGAGGCAAGCTAATATTGACGATATTGGCGGTATCTTAGACCTCATTCGCCCGTTAGAAGAACAAGGTGTACTGGTTAGGCGCTCTCGAGAACAGCTAGAGCAAGAGATTGGAAAATTTACCATCATCGAAAAAGACGGCTTGATTATTGGCTGTGCTGCCCTTTATCCATACCCAGAAGAGCGCAAAGCTGAGATGGCTTGCGTAGCGATTCACCCTGACTATCGTGATGGGAACCGAGGTTTGTTACTGCTCAACTACATGAAACATCGTTCTAAATCCGAAACCATTGATCAGATTTTTGTCCTCACGACACACAGTCTGCATTGGTTCAGAGAGCAAGGTTTTTACGAAGTCAGTGTCGACTATTTGCCCGGAGCCAAACAAGGGCTATATAACTTCCAGCGTAAGTCAAAAATCTTAGCGCTAGATTTGTAGCTTAACCTTAAATCACGAAGCAAAATTTAACGCTCCGCTATACCAAAACCTCAAGGTGCGGGATTCAGCTCATTAACGCTCAATCCTGCACATCGAGCTTGTTTAGGAACGAGTTTGTTTAGGAGTAAGGCCACACATAAACCCTACTCCGGACTAGCGAGTCATCATATAAACACCAACTTAGAAATACGCAAACCATTGCTTGATTTTCGTTCCAATTTTATCTTTTAAATATACATTTGGTTGGCTATACTCTGCTCGCTAGTGATTGGTTTTTAACCAATACGAATGGATCTAGGTGATGTAATGTAGCCTTCACCCTAAAATACTGGGCAATTGAAAAACTAGTTAGCTCCGTATTGCACACCAAGGACAGTTGTTAATCTGACTTTAAATAAGCCGAGACGAGCACTGTTATGAGAACAATCATTTGTAATTCGCTTCAAAGCTTCTGGGATATGGCTGACAATCAGTTTTTAGAAGGCCTAGACGTCCACTGTGTTTTCCCCGTAAATGACGCTATCCGAGATTTTATTCTTGCTTATCAACAGCAATACAAAATACGCAGCGTGTCTTTTACCAATGCGTTTGCAAAACATGCATAAAAGAAGACCGAGCCATAAGCTCGGTCTTCTTGTTTTAGTTGGTAAGCCGCTTTACTAACCCACTCGCGCGAGTGGTTTTCACCTTAATGCCTCGCTTCAGAACATTGAGTTCGGCGTAAAGAGCTAAACGCTTTTTCGCGCGGGTAATGCCTGTGTAAATCAACTCACGGGTTAATATCGGGCTAAAGTCTGGTGGCAAAATCATCAGGGTGTAATCAAATTCACTGCCTTGCGATTTATGGATGGTCATGGCGTAAGCCGTTTCATGTTCAGGTACTCGGCTCGGTAAGACCGATTTCACACTGCCGTCAGGTAACTCAAAAAAGACTTTCAAACGCGGTTCTTCTTCAGTGTCATCTCGCATGCAAATACCAATATCACCGTTATACAAACCTAAACCGTGATCATTACGCGTAACCATGACGGGTCTGCCGTGATACCAAATTTCATCCTGAACTTGAATGAACTTGCGCGCCGCGAGCGATTTCTCGATGCGTTGGTTTAGCCCAGCCACACCAAAATCACCTTCACGGATCGCGCACAGCAGTCGGCATTGGTTGAAGGTATCTAACACCGCTTTGGCTTTGTGCGTTAGCGACTCTAGCTCTCCGGTTTTAGGATCTGTTTCCTGTTGTCCAATGCGTTTGAGGTAACGACCGTATTCCTGCACCAACGTCTGCATCATTTGGTTGTAATGTTGACTACTTAGCGCGAAATGTTCGATGTCAGAAAAGTCACGCGCCCAGACGTTATCTACGCTCGCAGCAGAACCGGAGTTAACCGCTTTTGCCAACTGACCAATGCCTGAGCGAGCATCAAATCGGTAGCTCTTTTGCAGCATACATAAACTATCAGCAATGCTAGATGCACTGTTACCCGTATGGGCTAAAGTATCGAAGCCCGTCAGTTTTGCGATGGCTGACGCCTGCTCTTTGCCATAACCCAACGCATGGAACGAACAGATATCACCCAACACTGCCCCTGCTTCAACTGAGGCAAGTTGATCTTTATCACCTAGCAAAATCAGCCGCGCATGTTTCGGTAAGGCATCGACCACTTTGTACATCATTGGTAAATCGACCATCGACGCTTCGTCGATAACTAAAATATCCAAATGCAGTGGATTTTGCTTGTTGTGACGAAATTCTGCACTATTAGGAATCGCACCCAGCAACCGATGTAAGGTGCTTGATTCAGTCGGAATTTTGGCTTTTAGCTCCGGAGAAACTGGCAGCTCTTGTACCGCTTTACCAATGGACTCGGTTAATCGCGCCGCCGCTTTCCCCGTCGGGGCCACCAGCTTGATGGTTAGATTTTTCTCGTGCGTCGCCTGTTCAATCAAAGCGGCAAGCAATTTGGTTACTGTCGTCGATTTACCAGTGCCTGGACCACCAGAAATCACAGCAAATCGACGGGTTAACGCAACTGCCGCCGCGACTTTTTGCCAGTTCACGCAAGCCGAGAGTGGTACGAGTTCATCCAGTATTTGCAAATCTTGAACCTTGCGCGCATTGCTAAGCACGGAATCAATGGCGTGCCAATCCAACGATTCGCTTGCGACCACATCAAGGTGGTCACACACCAATTGTTGACGCAACACTTGGTTGCTGCTTCCCGCTTCTACTGCTTTGCCTAACGCGTTAAACAGAAAATGGTATTGGCGTGCAAATAAATGGTTGAGCAACTCGGATAATCGCGCAAACTCTTGTGGTTGCAAGTTAACTGCGGCGCCCAGCTGATTGAGCTTTTCCGCCAGTGTCACTTCATAATGCCAATAGCGATGCAGATACAGACGCTCACCATCGAACATCAAAGGCAAGGCTTCTCCTTGCGCGCCGACCACGCTGGAATTTTGTAATACTTGAATCCAGTCTATGCCTTGCAACTGTGTGTTGAGCGCCAATGCTGACTCACCAAACAGCCCTAACTTACTGGCTAAATCCGTAGATTGCCCTTGTGCATCGAACAGAGACAGACAGATATGTCCTTTACCAAGCTCACTACTGACAACACCCGCGATAAACGCCAATGCTTGACTGTCCGACTGTTCATCATGCGTTTGAGAATCAATAAAGCAGGCGAATTGGTAGTCGAGCTGACGAATAGCACCTTTGTGCGCCAAGCGTTCCAGCACTACCAAAAGACTATCTTGGTCAGAATGAAGATTGTAATTTGTCGTCATTAAAGTAGCTCCATCTGCCCGGCTTGAGTTGAGCGCGTTTCAAGTGCTTGACCATCAATCAAACGATCCATCTCTTGTAAGAAGTCTAAGGTTGGTTTCGCGGCAAAAATGCCGTGGTCACTCTGCCCGTCCATGCCGCGCAAGAACAAGTAATACACGCCACCGAAGTGCTGTTCATAATCATAATTGGCCAATCGGCTACGTAGGAAACGATGCAGTGCTAACGCATAAATCTGATACTGCAAATCGTAGCGGTGATCTGCCATCGCCGATTTCAGAGCCTCACCATGGTAGTGCGTCACATCGTCGCCAAGATGATTCGATTTCCAGTCAAGCACGTAGTATTTACCTTGATGTTCAAACACCAAGTCGATAAAACCTTTGAGCATGCCTTGCACGGTTTGGAAACCTAAATCCCCCGCTTTCGCCGACAACGGATCGTGACGTTGAATGACTCGATTTAACGCCGGCGCAGACAAAACTTCAATCGGCAGCAAAAATTCCATCTCCACCAAACGTTGCGACGGTGCTTTTTGATTCAGCAGCAAAGACTTACCATCCAACGGCGTTGCGAGTACGGTAGCAATCAATTGCTGTAAAATGGGCAACCACTCTTCATCGAGCTGTTCGCTTTCCATCAAACCAAGGATGATTTGTGTATTCTCTTCCGTCGTGGCTGGCTGAGTAAATTCAATTTCCTCAAACAGGCTATGCAGGAACGTACCCGGACGCGCACCACGAGGGAAGGTAAAAATAGAACGCTCTGGCTCCACCAAATCCGTTTCGTCTTGTTCTTCAGATGAGTCGATATCAAAACCCGTAATCTCAATCGTGGCATCATGCTCGGCGTGATGAGAGCCTTGCTTGACCAAGCCAGAATAACTGGTGATGCGCCAGTTTCTGTCGATAGGGTTTTGCAGCTCTTTCGCGCTAAGATCGTATATTTCTTCTTGTGGCGCTACGTACTTGTCTTCGAGTTGCTGCGGCAGATCGGCCACAACGACACAATCAAGCTCGTTTTGTTGCTTTGTTAAACCTTGGTACAAATCGTTAATGCCACCTTCTTGACCATTTTGAATCAAATAGCCAATCGCACTGCGGTGTACGCCAGTTGGCTCTTTGGTCGAACGACCATTGCGCAAAGGCGAGGCTCCAATAAAACACGCATAAACAGCACGCGTTAGTGCCACGTATATCAAGCGTAAGTCTTCCGCCAAACGCTCTTTGTCCGCTTGCTTCATGGACGCATCGTTGCCAGTGATATCCAGTACCGTGCGGTCATTAGCTGCATCGTAATATTTGGCTTCACTGGCTTCTCGATAGCTGAACACAAACGGCAGAAATACGAGGTCATACTCCAAGCCTTTTGATTTGTGAATAGTTACGATCTGCACTAAGTTACGTTCCGATTCTAAACGTTGGATTTGGTCATCACTGCCACCCAAACCGTTTTCCGCATCACTGATAGACTGAGCGAGCCAACGCAGCAGACCGTGATCGCTATCCAGTTCATTACTGGCGTGTTGAAGCAGTTCACCAATGTGCATTAAATCGGTAAGTACTCGCTCACCATTTTCACCCTGTGAACTCGCACCTTCTTCTAGTAATCGCTCGGCAATATGGCGTTTGCTGATCACCGCGCGCAACATCGGCAGCACACCACGCTGAACCCAAAGTTTGCGATATTCTTTGAATTCGTTTACGGCGTTTTCCCACACCACTTCATCGTTATTAAGTGCATCCAAACTTGCTGCGTCGAGGGCAAACAGCTCAGAGGCAAGACTTGCACGCAGCGCACGGTCATTTTCTGGAGTCAGCACCGCTTGCAGCAAACGCTGTAAATCCTGCGCCACTGAACTGGTAAACACACTGTCTCGGTTAGACAGGTACACGCTGGCAATACCTTGGTCTGCTAGCGCTTGTTTGATCATCCGACCTTCGCTACCTGTTCGAACCAACACTGCGATATCGCCCGCTTGAACCGCTTTCTGTTTTTCGCCATTCACCAGACACGCTTGCCCCTGTTGAGCCTGCGTCAAAATAGTTTGGATTTGGCTTGCAGTCGCCTCTGCCATTCGAGTCAAATACTCGCCTTTTGGTAGCGGTTTATCGTCCGCTTCTTGCAACCAATAGGTCAGCGCGGGTTGCTTTTGGCCACCCATAGTCCAAATGCGTTTTTCGGCATTGGGACTGTACTTAACGGGTAAGAACGGAATATCCGAATCATAGATAAATGGACTGTCTGGTAAAGCAAATACTTGGTTTACCGCCTGCACCATATCTGCGCTAGAACGCCAGTTGGTTCCTAACGTGTAGTGGGCACTTACTTGGTTACGCGCTTTGATATAAGTGAAAATGTCTGCGCCACGAAAGCCATAAATCGCCTGCTTGGGGTCCCCGATCATAAACAAACCACATTCCGGGTTGTTCAGATAAATACGGCTGAAAATACTGTATTGAAGCGGGTCGGTATCTTGGAACTCGTCAATCATTGCGACAGGATACAAAGTACGAATACGCGCCGCTAAAAGCTCGCTTTCGTCCGTATCGATAGAAGCAGAAAGTTGCGTTAGCAAATCATCGAAAGAGAGCCACTGTTTTTGATTTTTCGCGTTAGCCAGCATCACTCGACAATGTTCAATTGCATGAGCAAGCAGTGGCGCTTTTAAGCTGATTGGGTTGGCAAGAAATGTTTCAATGACTTCAAATACTGCATGCTGCGGCGCACTGCCTTTCGGTGTTTTTTCCAACAAGACGTTTTGCGCGAATTTCTCCAGCTTGTCTGGATAATCGTAACCTGTAGTTTCCGTTGCCGCCCAAGCGTTTACCGCCTCCAACCACGTCGGCAGAGACTTTTTGGTATAGCTACGTTTGTTAATATCTGAATCTGAAATTAGCGTTAAGAAGTCATCTTGGCTTTCTCGCCACTGTGCTTTTAATCCATCAATTTTTTTCAGATTTTCAGTATGAAGATCAGCCAAACTGCCTTTCATTGCTGGAACAGAAAGGCTTAACGGCGCACCGGTTAAGTAATTGCTGATGTCAGACAACAACGCAGATGGAGAGCCCCATAGCTGGCGGATTTCTCCCGCCAAAGTAAATGGCAATGGGTAGAAATTGCGGCGCCAGTAATCGGCTACAACTTGCGCTTTTAGGTGACTTTCATCGGTCACAAACTCGTTATTAAATCGGCTGCCAGATTCAAACGCATTTTGCGTTAGCATACGTTGGCAAAAACCGTGAATGGTGTAGACCGCCGCCTCGTCCATCTGACGCTCTGCCTGCAATAAAATTTCTGCGGCTTGCTTGTGATCGTCAAACTCATTAAGCAAAGGTTGGATCACCGGATCGGAACTCTGTCCACGCGCAAACGCGATTCGCGCATCATGGATTCTTGCCCTGATACGATCGCGTAATTCCGCAGTTGCCGCTTCGGTAAAGGTTACGACCAGAATTTGGTCGACCGTAAGCGGTACGCGATGCCGAGTTTCCGCGCTGCCGTGACCAAGCAAAAGGCGCAGATATAAACCTGCAATAGTGAAGGTTTTACCTGTACCTGCTGATGCCTCGATTAACCTCGCACCATGCAGAGGAAACGTCATCGGTTCTAGTGGCGTTGGTTGAGGTTGCTCTGTGCGGTCTAACGTATGTAGAGGACACTCTGCACCTGACATTTGATCCATAACGCTGAATCTCTCCGGATTATTTACTAGGACGTATCACCTAATAAATGTGATCTATAGTTAAAAATTCTATTAATATGTTTAACAAGTTGGATAATTTAGAGCTTTGTGAGATCTTTCTCACGGTTATCCATAAGACGTACCGTTAGTATGCGCCCCACGAGATAAGCCAAACCTTTTGGCGGCACAACTCAAATGAATTAAACAAAAGTATCATGGTCCCTCTGACCTTGTGGCCGTACAGCGAACGCCCTACAAAAAATAATGATTTTCTGGCGGCCACCCTACTCTTCCTTCTCTTTATCCAACTGTCTTTTTTACGCTTTTACGTCATCAGTGTCTTGAACCGCTAAGCGCGCACCTTGCAAAACTAATGCTGTCAGCAAACGAACTTCTGAGGCCAACTCATCATTCCAAGCAGGCCAAATTCGAGAGATGTACGCATTACTGCCTTCGCCCGGGCTCATGAAGCCATCATTGAATGCGTCAGCCATTTTCTTCAAAGATTTCTCTTCGTCATCTACCCACTGACCGCGGCTAAAGCCCGCTTCAACACAAGCCAACGCCGTTTTCGGGAAATAAGGCAAAGGCTTAGTCATGCCTTCGAAGAACAAGCGAACCAATTCAGTCAGTAGCTGTTTGGCATACTGCACATCGGCAATTTCTGGGTAGATCAAATGCAGCGCGCCTTCTTTACGATCGTAGCCAATCAGATGAGTTTTCTTGGCATAACCCGACGCCGACATGGCAAGGTGATCGATCCACGCTGCAAGGTAATCCTGCGAGCGAATCTTACCGCTTCGGTAACGAATCAACCCAGATTGGTAACACTGGGTTAGCCAACCTGTTAGGCGAACGTTTTTCTCTTCGCCTTCATTTCGCTCAAACAAAGAGTCAAACGTCAGGTCGATTTCCAAATCGTCTTGAGGCGCACCAGATAAAAACGCCAGTTTATCCACCAGCTCTTCCGCCTGAACTCGGTTGGTTTCAAACTCGATATCACCAAACGCCCCCACCGGCAGTTTGCCTTGCGCGCGCTGTTGACTCATAAAGTGTTTAAGCACCTCTGTTTTTTTCTCTGGCTGCATCAATGTCGCTTCAAGCAAGGTTTCTAACAGCTCATCACGCATTTGATAGCTTTCCAAACCACCTAAAACAAAGGGTTCGTCGTCTTCCATCACCGGTAGTGGCGGTTCAAAGGTTACTTTTAAACGACGATTGAAAAAATACTGCACAGGTAAGCGCCAGAAACGTTGCAACTCGACTAAGTCGAGCTCAAGTGGGAACGTCGCTCCTAACAGATAGTCGTCTAATGCCCGATTAAAATCACGACGAACATAGCCTTGCGATTGACTAGTTTGAGTCAATGCCGCTGGAATCCACTCTTTCGCGTAGCTGGCGTGCATGCCTTGGAACGCACTTGGGCTAAACGGCACCATGGCGTGGGTATTCACCAACGCATTTAATAAGTTGTCGCCAGACTCATCAACGGGCAACGCTTCATCACCACTTAAACAATAGTTTTGGTGGCAGTATTCCATCAGCTCAGAAACCAGAACCGAAGGCACTCGCTCGGTATTGTCTTGGATTGAACGGCCAACATAACTGATGTAGAGCGTTTGTTGTGCAGACAACATCGCTTCGAGGAATAGGTAACGGTCATCATCTCGGCGCGAACGGTCGCCCGGTTTGGTTCTTCCTGTCATCAAGTCAAAGCCTTCTGGCGGCATGGAGCGTGGGTACACGCCGTCATTCATCCCCAGTAGACAAACGGTTCTAAACGGAATAGAGCGCATCGGCATCAGGGTACAAAAGTTCACTTGACCAGCAAGGAAGCGCTGGCTGACTCGTGTGCCAGATAATTTGTTTTGAAGGTATTGGCTGATGATCGACGGCGATAACGCATCATCAAATGCGGCATCAGCTAATTGCTCTTTGAGTTGGCTGAGCGTATCGCGAATGGACTTGAGCGCCATTTCGCCTTCTAACTCAACTGAGAAGAAGTCATCCAGCAGTGAAACCAAAGTCTCTCGCCAACCATCGATAGTTTGAACATGAGAAAGTTTGCTTCGATAAGTGCTAATTTGTTGGATAAAGTGTGCCAACTTGCCCGCCAGCTCTGCGCCCATGCCTTGCACTTCGTTGTACGGAGACAAACTGCCTTGCTCGGTTTCAAACAAACCTGCGGATTCTGGCATCGCGTAGCCAAGCAACATGCGTTGAATACCAAATTGCCATGTGTTTTGACGGGTTTCCGGCAGTTCAAATTCGCGTCCGGTATTGGCATCCAATCCCCAGCGAATCCCCGATTCCTCAACCCATTGTTTGGCTTGTAAAAAATCATCTTCGCTGAGTTCAAAACGCTTTAATATCGCCGGAGTTTCCAGAAGTTCGAGTAGTTCTGATGCCAAACAGCGCGTATTGGGTAAGTTCACCAACTGCATAAATGCGGCCAGAATTGGACTCTCTTGATCGGCGGTTCGGTCAGAAATCGAATATGGAATAAAACGCTCACCCGGCGCGTTACCAAAGACCGCCTGAATCGCAGGGCTGTAAGCGTTGATGTCCGCGACCATCACGATAATATCGCGCGGTTTTAACGTTGGGTCAGCATCGAACATCGCCAATAGTTGATCATGCAGCACTTCCACTTCGCGCATCGGGCTGTGACAAGCGTGTAGGCTCAGTGATTTATCACCCAAGCTAACCACTTGTTTGTGATGACTGTTTTCAATCTGTTGGTCATCTTGATGTTCTTCAAGATTGAGAATATCCGCTTGCAATTGATGGAGCAGACTGTCGCGCTCAACATCAACAAAGGCTTCGATTTCATGAGATTCCAGCTGAGACAACAGATACATATTGTCGCGCCCGAGTTTACCCATGGACGCCAACAGACTGTTTCCGACCACATCGGTGTGCAGCTCATCGATCACATTATCTTCCAATGAACCTTTCAGTTGCTCAGTTTCACCTTGCACTTCCGAGTGATCGTCCTGCCACACAACGTGCTGACGATGTTTCGCCGCCAAACGAGCCAGATATTTGCGATCTCGAACTTCACCCCAATAATAACGACAAGGGTTAGTGAACATCAGATGCACGTCGATGTGTTCACCAATTGCTTTTAGCGCATCCATATAGCGAGGCGGCAACGAAGAAATGCCAAAAACAAACAAACGCTTGGGTAAATGGTCAAAATTGCAGTTAAAACTCTCTAACGTGTCGATAAAGTGCTCATAAAGGTTGGCACGGTGATAAGGAGACTGCCCTAATGACACAGTGTGATCATACAACGCTTGCCATAAGATCGGCTGCCACGGATGCTCATCTTCCAGCTCTGGCACACTCTGCCCAGCTTCCCAACTTGCGATCCATTCCGGACGATACACCAAGTAACCATCGAAAATATCGGCAATTTTCTCAGCCAGCTGATACAGCTTAGAGTGGTCAATGTCATCTTTGAGGTACTGCGCTAACGGCGAAAACACCTCTTGGTTGAGAAGCCCCGGCAGCAGATGCATCAACTTCCACGTCATCGCTTCTTTGTTAAACGCACTGCGTTTTGGCACGTCTGGCAACACCTGCGTAAACATTTCCCAAATGAAAGTAGCAGGGAGCGGAAAATCAATGTTCGCGGCAACACCAAACTCTTTGGCCAATTCCATTTTTAGCCACTGGGACATGCCCGGACTTTGAACCAGAATTTGTTCTTTTTCGAACGGGTTTTCCAGCGGACTGATTCGAATCAGTTCGACAAGGAGTGATTTAAGAACGTCAACTTGGTTGGAGTGATAAACAGTAAACAAATTGGGAATACCGAGCGCCGATTGAAACTGTTAGCTAGCTTAGCACAGCCCCATTTAAACCCGCAGTGATCTCGCGTTCGGAAAAAACAAAAGGTTATATATCACTCAAATAGAGTATGAATCTTCTGAATTTTCACATGTCAATCAAGTCTGACACTTCCATACAAAATGTGACATTCGTCGCAACTATTCCATAATAAAAAACACTGTTTTATACTCCCTCTACCCATAATTTATAAACAAACAAAAAGTATGTTTCGCAAACTGTCTTCCAACAGCGCTTGGCTGATTGCTTTTTTTGCTTGCTTTGCAGTGTACCTGTCGATCGCTTGTTATCCTTTTGTGTTGTCTAACAATCAGAATGAACCGCTAACCTTGTTGCAAGGTTACTATTTGGTTTCGACTCAATATGGCTGGCTGGGCTTGATCGCTCTTCCATTTATGTTGTTGAGTTTATTGCTCTCTTTTCTACCGACTCGAGCATTCAAAGGTATCGTGATCGCTATCGCGATCTGTCTATTGATCATGTTTAAAGTCGATATCCTCGTTTTTCAGCAATACAAACTTCACATCAACGCCCTATTAATCCGTATGTTTTTCGAAGGTGGCGGTGATGTCTTCGATATTTCGTGGATGAGTTGGCTAATCTTCATCAGTGAAATTTCCGTTCTGGTGATCGGGCTCGCTTGTACCGTTTGGGTAAGTAATCAACTGGCACAAAGCCGAGCTAAGTTCGTTTTGATCAGCGTCTGGTTTGCTGTATTGCTTAGCACGCAGATGATTCATGCGTACAAAAACGCACTTTACGACGATGAAGTCAGTCAGTTTTCGAATAACTGGCCACTTTACTACCCGCTGACGGCTCGTAAATTTATTTACAAACACGACCTAGTGGATGAGAACATTGCATCGAAGAACCGCGTAGAGTTAACCAACATTGAACGTAGCTCACTCAACTATCCGCTTGCGCCGATTCAAGTGCAAAGCAAAGAGAAACAGCCCAATGTCTTGTTTATCTTGGTTGATGCGTGGCGCTACAGTGATGCGACGCCGGAAGTCATGCCAAATGTCAGCAAGTTCGCCGAAAAAACAGTGAATTTCACACAACATATGAGCGGCGGCAACTCAACTCAAGCGGGTATTTTCAGCCTGTTTTACAGCTTGCCAGCGACCTACTGGGAAAGCTTTTACGCAAGTCAACGCTCTCCTGTTTTTATGGATACGCTGCAAGCAGAAGGCTACCGCATGGGCATTTTTGGCTCGGCACCGCTCACCAGCCCGCCACTTTCTCGCACGGTATTCAAAAAAGTGTCGGACTTGACCCTGAAACAAACTGGGGAAACAGCTGTCGAGCGCGATCAGCAGATAACAGACAAGTTCATCGAGTTCCAAAAGCAGGATAGCGACAAGCCGTACTTTGGTTTTCTGTTCTACGATGCCGCCCATGGCACAGTATTTCCCGAACCTGAATTTGCGAAATTCAAACCATACTGGGAACGCGTTGACCACATTTTGCTCAACAACGATTTTGACGCTTCGCTTTACCATAATCGATACAAGAACTCGTTGTACTACATCGATAGCTTGATTGGTGATGTGCTGAAAAACGTCGACTTAGACAATACCATTGTGGTGATTTCATCAGATCATGGTGAAGAGTTTAATGACCATAAGATGAACTATTGGGGCCACACGGGTAACTACAGTGACGTTCAAGTACATGTGCCTCTTTACGTGTACATGCCAAATCGTCAGCCAGAGCAAGTTGATTACCGCACGACCCATTTTGACGTCGTGCCAACCATGATGAATACGCTGTTTGACGTTCAAGGCACAACGAGTTCATACAGCGTTGGTCATAACTTGTTTGATAGCTCAGCCTCTCGCGATTGGTATATTGCAGGCAGCTACTACAACTATGCATTGGTCGGCAAAGAGCTGATGCTTGTGGTCAACCCTGGCGGGCACTCTCAGCAACTGAATCGCCAGTTAAAAGTCGAGAAAGAACAGAAAGTTCCTGTCGATATCATTCGTCATTCTCTGGATGAGATGTCGCGATTTTACAAAAAAGGCTAGCGTCCAACATCGACGCCGATTGAAATAAAAAAGCCTCTTGGTTGTAAGACCAAGAGGCTTTTTCCTATCTGCTATTTAAGCGTGATGAGCGTGCATCAAGCGTGGCTGAATCAACAAGTTGTTGATGTATTGTAAGGCCACATAAGAGACAACAAATGTTGCCACAATCAACTCAAGACTAGCTAAGCCTCGCACTTGTTGAACATAGTGCGCAGCCAATCCTTGCAACTCCATCCAATTCGCCATTTTAAACAGCGCCGTCGCACCGATCACCATCGGGAAAGTGAACGCCGCATAGCCTGGGCTAAATGGCAGTCTAAGCAATTTAAAGAATGCGAGGTAAATGATGGCTGTCATCAATACCGCGATACCAAATAGCATAGCGATGATCACTGGTGATGGTGTCGCAGTGACCGTTAAGTACCCTGCCAATGATAGACTTGCTGGCGCCGCCATAATTGCCATGGTTGGTTTTGCTGCATCCGGAATTTCATGGGTAAACATGAAACGGTAAATCATCATCGGCAACATGATCGCGTACGCCACCATACCAAACATCAATGCACCTTGTGCCACTGGTGCTAACATAGGGTTGCCAGAGAAAGACACATCCGCAACGATGATACCCACTGGCGGTACAAACCAACTAGGAACCATGTGGTGCAATTCAAAATCTTTGGCGCGATGGTAAACAAAGCTCACCAAGAACACGATGTGCAAAACCACCGCAATCAGCCAAAGCGCATCGCCAGCTAATGGGTAAAAATGGCCGAGAGAGTTCGATACCACCATAGTGCCCATCGCAAATGTCGGAACCACGCTGCCCACAACCGGATGAGCAAGATCTTGTCTCAACAGATGATTATGTAGCAAAAACTTGGTTGCCAATATAGCCAACAATATGCTTGCGATACCCGCACTAATCCACTGTCCGTAGCCATGTAATTCGGCGAAGTTTTCCCAACTCCAGCCCAAGCTTGCAATACCAAGAGCCAAACCCGCCATTGGAGTTGGCGCTCCCATTACTTTTGCTTTTGTTCTTTGAATCATGATGACCTCAACCAGACTCACTCTTGATGGGACGTATAATACGCTTGCACTTCGTTCCGATATATCTAATTATTTAAAACAAACGTTCAGAATTACTTAACGGTGGGGTATGGCAAGTCACATTTCTCTTAAACAACTGAAAGTGTTTACGACGATCACGCAGCACAAAACGCTCACAGCGGCTTCTGATAGTCTCTTTTTATCGAAAGCCGCAGTGAGCATGGCACTCTCAGAATTAGAAAAACAGATCGGCCATCACTTGTTTGATCGTGTTAATAACCGACTGATTTTGAACCAAGAAGGTCAAAAACTGCTACCACTGGCGGATGAGTTACTCAACCGAGCCAAAGACATCGAGAGCATTTTCGATGGTGACCAAGCGCTATCGGGCCAACTTCGCATTGGTGCCAGCGACACCATTGGCAACCAAGTCGCGCCCTATTTGCTTAGCGAATTTCGTCAGCAAACGAACCATCGTTCTCAAAGCCTGTTCATTTCTAACTCCGCACAAATCTGCGACATGCTGACCGATTACGAGTTAGACATAGCCCTCATTGAGGGCAAAACACTTCACCCTGAATTGCAGTCTACCCAGTTTAGCGAAGATGAAATGTGCGTGATTTGCGCGCCCGATTACCCAGCCGCGCACGAAGGGCCAGTAAACTTAACCGAGCTAGAAAACAGTGAATGGATATTGCGAGAGGCAGGATCTGGTTCACGCGAATTTTTTATGCGCGTTGTCGCACCGCGCTTGGAACATTGGCATGAAGCTTTTCAGCTCAATACCACCGAAGCGTTGATCAACTCAGTATCGGCAGGGTTAGGCTTAGGTTGCTTGTCACGTTTGTCTGCAGAACCTGCTATTCGTGACGGCCGCGTAAAACTGCTCGACATGCCTTTAGATATGAAACGTCGCTTCTGGTTACTGGTTCATAAAGAGAAATATCAAAGCCCATTGCTCAGAACGTTTATCGAATTTTGCCAAGATTGGGAGCGACCAACAAACCTTCCTTTGGCGGACAAATCCGCAAAGTGAAACCAAGATAGTTTAAATGCTAGTCAGTTAGTTGTACGTGTCTCTCATTCTGAGGCTTGTCGCTAGACTTGATTGGTCAAAAACTGTATAAAAAGCCAGTATCAATACACCAAATTAGGGGACCAACCATGGCTGTAATCGTCAAGTACGTGGTAGAACGCAATGGAGAAGAGAAAATGACTTTTACCTCTAAAGCGGAAGCTGACGCATACGACAAAATGCTGGATATGGCAGACGAGTTATTCTCACTGCTGGGTAAAAGTGAACTTCTAGAAGACGAAGGTAAGCAAGAAGATCTTGCAATGTTCCTTGCGCAAAACAAAGAAGAAGTGCTTTACGCTCTTGGTGCAAAACGTAAACCTGCACCAAAAAAAGCAAAGAAGCTTGAAGCTGTTGAAGAAGATAGCGAGCAAGAAGACGCTGCATAAGCCTCTCATTTGTTTAGAAAAAACGTCGCATTATGCGGCGTTTTTTTATTCCTTCCGTTTATCTCCATATATCTCTGAGAATATAAAGAACCGATTTAATATCCCAAATTGCTCTAAATTTCATGTTGCAGATTAGTGTGACTTAGATCTAGTCTAAATGGGTTCGGTGATGGGGTACCACCGGAATCGAAAGATTCGAACCGCTGTTAAAGCTAATGACTCCTACAGAAACGAAAACAGGTCAGCCCTGTTGGAAGTGCTTTCGCTTATGTTGTGAAAGCGAGAGTTCTGTAGTGAGCAATTCAACTCTTCTCCAACCCCGCTCCTGTTTTCTCAAAAATTAAAAAGATATCCAAAATAGTTGTTAACTCAACAAGGCAACAAACGCATGAACCTCCTGAACATAGTTTTCTATTTGATGGAGCGAATAAGAGCAGTCAACGCCGTTGAGTCTGACAAATAGGCTGGATATCGTACACTGGGAAAACACTATGCAATACTCACACGAAATCCAATCAATGTGCCCGATTCAACGCGGCGATCTTCATGCATCTGCACCGATCCCTGTCGAAGGCGCAATGATCAATCCAAAAGACGTTATCGCGATTTCTGGTCTTAGCCACGGCGTTGGTGCTTGTGCTCCTCAACAAGGTGCAGCAAAACTGACTCTTAACGTCAAAAACGGCATCATCGAAGAAGCTTTGATCGAAACGATCGGCTGTTCAGGCATGACTCAATCAGCCGCGATGGCCGCAGAAATCCTAACAGGCAAAACTATTCTGGAAGCACTGAATACCGACTTGGTATGTGATGCTATCAACGTCGCGATGCGCGAAATCTTCCTTCAATTTGTTTACGGTCGTACTCAATCTGCTTTCTCTGAAGGCGGCTTGGAAATTGGTGCGGCACTGGAAGACCTTGGTCAAACTCAACGCAGCCAAGTGGGTACTAGCTACTCAACTAAAGCAAAAGGCGTGCGTTACATGGAGTTAGCTGAAGGCTACGTAACAAAACTCGCGCTAGACGAAAACAAAGAAGTGATTGGTTACCAATATCTCAACCTCGGCAAGATGATGAAAGCCATCAACGAAGGCGTATCTGCTGCAGAAGCCGCAGACAAAGCAACGGGGACTTACGGTCGTTTTGACGAAGCCGTAACGACCATCAACCCACGCCAACAATAATTGCCACCAAGAGGGAAGAGATTATGAACACTCCGATTACTGAATCTGTACGTCGCACATTAGACGAAATGCAACTATCTTCTCTGGAAGAGGCTTACCAATACTGTATGGATCGTGGTATCGACCCAAAAGCATTGGTGATGGACACTCAACCTATCGCGTTTGAAAGCGCTGCCGATGCCTACACACTGGGCACTGCTTTGGCGATTTTCCGCGGTGCAAAAACAGCAGAAGAAGCGGCAAACATCATCGGTGAAGGTCTTCAAGCCTGCACAAAACCGGGCAGCGTAGCGCAGCAGCGCCAAGTGGGTATCGGTCACGGTGCATTGGCGGCTCGTCTATTGAATGAAGAAAGTGGCTGTTTTGCTTTCCTTGCCGGTCATGAGTCATTCGCAGCGGCAGAAGGCGCAATCAAAATCGCACTTAACGTGAACAAATCACGTAAAAATCCGTTGAAAGTTATCCTAAATGGTTTGGGTAAAGACGCCGCTTACCTCATCTCACGCATCAATGGTTTCACTTACGTACGCACTCAATACAACTACCAAACTGGTGAGTTAGTGGAAGTAGAACGTCGTCGATTCTCGCAAGGTCCACGTGGTGAGATCCTTTGTTACGGTGCAGACGATGTGCGTGAAGGCGTGGCTATCATGCATAAAGAACAAGTGGATGTGAGCATCACAGGTAACTCAACCAACCCGACTCGCTTCCAACACCCTGTAGCAGGTATCTACAAAGCGGAACGTAACCGTGAAGGCATGCCTTACTTCTCTGTGGCATCAGGTGGTGGTACTGGTCGTACTCTACACCCAGATAACGTGGCGGCAGGTCCTGCCTCTTACGGTATGACCGATACCATGGGTCGCATGCACGCCGATGCACAATTCGCGGGTAGCTCTTCAGTACCTGCACACGTAGCGATGATGGGCTTCATCGGCATGGGTAATAACCCAATGGTAGGTGCAACGGTTGCACTTGCAGTAGAGGTCGGTGAGCTAAGTCTCTAAATCGATTTATCGCTTTACTATCTAAAGCCAGTAAATCCAACAAACCCAGTGTAGGGGGAGTGACTTCGGTCCTCCCCTTATTTTTGTTGCCTTGATAGTTAATCAATGATTTGCGACACATTTCTCATCAGACAAACATATCTCTAAAAAGACAAAAGGTATCCATCTACAGACTTTATCTATTTCCCCTCTTTAAACTCCCTAGCACTCTCATTATGATGACTGACAACTTAATTATTTCTTGTCAGTGAACAGACGAGACACAAGACTCAACACATGGAGATCAACTATGGCTTTCTTCTCTCTAGCCTTTGGTACGGCAACTAAAAACCGCGACGGCAAAATCATAGAAGCGTTTTTCCCAAACCCAGTTCTTAACCCAAGCGAAGCGCTTGTTAACGCACTAGCAGCAGTAGCAGGTTACGAGCAAGGCAACCAAGCTATCGAGATCTCTGCAGCACAAAGCGCAGAACTAGCAGCAGCATTTGAAGCAAACGGCGATGCAGCAAACGCATCTTTCGCAGCAAAAGCAGCAGAATCAGCACAACCACTTGTACTGGTTATCCTTGCCACTGACGAGCAGCCACAAAGTGTTGCTGAAGGCTTCCTAAAACTTCAACTTATCTCTAACCGTCTAGTTAAGCCACACGGCACAGTACTAGACGGGATCTTCGGTCTACTGCACAACATCGCATGGACTAACGAAGGTCCAATCGATCTACCTGAACTAGCAGAGCGTCAAATCGAAGCTCGCCTAGCGGGTCGTGCACTAAGCGTAGATTGCGTAGACAAGTTCCCTAAAATGGTGGACTACGTGGTACCAACTGGCGTTCGTATCGCTGATACTTCTCGCGTACGTCTTGGCGCACACGTTGGCGAAGGCACAACAGTAATGCACGAAGGCTTCATCAACTTCAACGCGGGTACAACAGGCGTGAGCATGGTTGAAGGTCGTATCTCTGCTGGCGTAGTGGTTGGTAACGGCTCTGACATCGGCGGCGGCGCATCTATCATGGGCACACTATCTGGCGGCGGTAAAGTTGTAGTTTCTATCGGTGAAAACTCGCTACTAGGCGCAAACGCAGGTCTTGGTTTCCCAATGGGTGACCGTTGTACTATCGAATCAGGTCTATACGTAACCGCTGGCTCTAAAGTGCGCATGCTAGATTCTGCAGGCCAAGAAGTAGAAGTAGTGAAAGCACGCGATCTTGCAGGTGTTTCTGACCTACTGTTCCGTCGTAACTCTGTAACAGGTCAAATCGAGTGTCTTGCTAACAAGAGCGCGGTTGAACTGAACAGCGAACTGCATAAAAACAACTAATTCATTCGTGAATTAGCCCTACGAAAAATCCCCCAGCAGGAAACTGTTGGGGGATTTTTTAGCTTACAGCAAAATGCGTGATTACTGATTTAAAAAGCTGACCGCTTTATCTGGGAAATCAGTAAACAAACCATCCACTTTTACTTGGTTGTAGTACACATCCATCATGCCTTCAAAGCTGTCAGTGTACGCTGGAATGCGTCCTGGATCGGCGCGGAACGTGTATGGATGCACTTGCAAGCCAGCGTCTTTTGCAGCCTTCATCAACGGCTTGATGATGATATTATCTTTGGTTGACTTATCATCCACCAGCATCGGCTTCCAAGGTCCAATTCCTTCCGCGTAACTCGCTACTTTCTTCATTCCGTCGGCTTCGAACATCCAGTCATAACTGTATGGTGTTGCCTTGTCGCCTTTGTACACCATAGTTTCGTTCCAGTCCGTGTAAGCCATAAGCTGAACGAGCTTTAAGTCCATGTCCATTGCAGGCATGAGTTCACTGTTGATGCGTTGAAGTTCATTCGCATCAAAACACTGAAGGTAGACTTTGTCGTCTTGAGAGCCATAACCGTACTGCTTCAAGACTTTAAGTACTGCTTTAGAAATGTCCTTACCTTCATGACGATGGAACCAAGGCGCTTTAATTTCTGGGTAAATACCTATGTCATAACCCAGCGTTTTGTTTAAGCCTTGGATCAGCTCAATCTCTTCAGCAAATGTCGGCACGGTGAAATCAGATTTCCACATAGGGAATCGGGTTGGATAGCCCGCTACTTTGTTGCCTTTCTCATCGATATTAAAGCCTTCAGTTACTCGCAAGGATTTGATTTCCGCCAGAGTGAAATCAATCGCGTAATAACGACCATCTTTACGTGCACGGTCAGGAAAACGCTCCGCAACATCCGTTACGCGATCGAGATAATGGTCATGCAACACGACCAACTGGTCATCTTTCGTCATTACCACATCTTGCTCTATGTAGTCAGGTTTCATTGCGTAAGCAAGTGCTTTGGCTTCTAGCGTGTGCTCAGGCAAGTAGCCCGATGCACCACGATGCGCAATGACAAGCGGCTTCGCAATCGCACCAGCAGAGAGGCTAAGTGCTAAAAAAGTAAGACATACTGACTTTGTTTTCATTGTTATTTCCTTGATAAAGCGAAGAGGCAGTATTCCACTGCCTCTTTAAATAAATATTACGCTAGCGCTTCCTTCTCGCGCTCTTTTTGCTCGTGGTGCGCACGTTCACCTAAGAAGGCGTACATCAAACACACGATAGAAGTAATACAAGAACCCACTAAGATGATAAAGCCACCATCCCAGCCAAAGTGGTCTACGGTGTAGCCCAAAATCGCGTTTGCGGCAACTGCCCCACCTAGGTATCCAAACAAACCAGTAAGACCAGCGGCAGTACCTGCCGCTTTCTTCGGAGCGAGTTCAAGTGCGTACAAACCGATCAGCATAACCGGACCATAGATTAGGAAGCCAATTGCAATAAGCGCCATCATATCTACTGTTGGGTTGCCCGCAGGGTTAAACCAATAAACCATCACTGCAACTGTCACTAACACCATAAATAAGATACCAGCAGGTGCACGACGACCTTTGAACAATTTGTCAGAGATCCAACCACACAATAGTGTTCCTGGAATGCCAGCCCATTCGTATAAGAAATAAGCCCATGACGATTTATCTACCGAGAAATCCTTCGCTTCTTTTAGGTAAACAGGTGCCCAGTCCAGTACGCCGTAACGAATTAGGTAAACAAATGCGTTTGCAATTGCAATCGACCAAAGAAGTTTGTTATTGAAGACGTATTTGAAGAAGATTTCCTTCGCTGTCATTTCTTGTTCATGGGACTTGTCATAGTCATCTGGGTAATCGTCTTTGTATTCTTCAATAGGAGGCAGACCACAAGACTGAGGGGTATCGCGAACCGTCATCCAAACAAACACAGCAACCAACGTGGCGAAAAATGCAGGAACATAAAATGCAGTGCGCCAATCATCGTTAAATGCCCACAGGCCAAGAATAAATAGTGGACCAATCAAGCCGCCACCCACGTTGTGCGCCACGTTCCAAACCGAAACGATCTCACCACGCTCTTTACGTGACCACCAGTGCACCATGGTTCGGCCACAAGCAGGCCACCCCATCCCTTGGAACCAACCGTTCAAGAAAAGCAAAATGAACATCGCAGTGACGCTACCAGTCGCCCATGGCATAAAGCCAAAGCAAAACATCACTAATGCAGACATCAATAGGCCGCCACTAAGGAAATAGCGAGGGTTGGAGCGGTCTGAAACGCTGCCCATTAGAAACTTAGAGAGACCATATGCAATGGAAACAGCTGCCAAGGCGACACCTAAGTCTCCGCGGCTAAAGCCTTGCTCGATAAGATAAGGCATCGCCAAACTGAAGTTTTTACGAACTAGATAGTAACCGGCGTAGCCAACAAAGATACCGATAAAGAGTTGCCAACGGAGGCGAGAGTAGGTGCTATCGATGCTGCCAGGGGACAGACGATCAATGTGCGCCTTAGGTTTGAATATTCCAAACATAGGAACCTCATTATTTTGTATGCGATGGTAAAAACACAAAAGGAGCGAACGAAACAAAATAAATCTTCGTTCGAAAGTTCATGAATTGTATAGAGTTAGGATTTTATTTCTGTGACAAATGTTGCACATGAATTAAATATAAGTAAATACAGTAAATTATATGAGCATTAATTAGATCATCGTTCAACTTTACTCAAGATTCGTTAATATTAAACTGATGTTCAAACCCCTCACTTTAGCATTCCAATTCGAAACCTTTGAAACAAAGGCTCGAATTAGAACATAAACTAACCGTAAAAAGGGCGATTTACGCCTGCCCTACTCGCTCCGAACCAACTAATAACTAAAAAGCTGAAAAACGATCACGTTTAGCATCAAACGAAATAAAAAAAACAATTTTTTATTTGAATACAAGCCGAAGCAATGATTCACAAACACAAGACATTAACAGCGTTTATTCTCTTCTCAACTCATCCTATTGGTATCAATGGGATGACGATTTTTTCTAAAAGTCCAAACATGACTGCGTATTTTTATATCACTGCTAGCCCTTGATACATTTGACATCCTCCTACTCCTTTAGGGTTAACTGCTACACAAGTTCTGTGTAATAAATCTCCAAGCACGTAGCAGCTTCACAAAACTCCTCTTACCAGTTGTGCATTCTTTTTCACATCGGTAATTTGAGCGCTCTCAACACTGGCCTCGTGACAAATAAATTATTTTCGTTGTGTTCTTTTCCGGTTAAAAGATGCGCCATTTAACAAAAACGAAGACTTTGATTAACAAATTTATGCTCAAACGCTCATTTTTAACGCTCGTTTGTTTTCGCAAACGTTTATATATGCACAATAGTATCGTGCTAGACAGGCAAAAATGATCAAAGGACTTTTAACATGACAACGAACAAACACCCCTCTCTGCTCGGAGAATGTTTGGCCGAGTTTATCGGTACAGGACTACTTATTTTCTTCGGCGTAGGCTGTGTTGCAGCCTTAGTTCTAACAGGCGCATCATTTGGACAATGGGAAATCAGTATTGTATGGGGCTTCGGTGTCGCCATCGCTATTTACTGTACGGCTGGCGTCTCTGGTGCACACATCAACCCTGCCGTTACCATCGCACTTGCTATGTTCCATGGTTTTGATAAGGCGAAAGTGGTGCCATACATTATCGCTCAAATGCTTGGGGCATTCTGTTCTGCTGCATTGGTATACAGCTTATACAGCAACCTTTTCACCGACTACGAAATCGCTCATAACTTCGTTCGCAGCAGCCAAGATGCACTAGCAACTGCTGGTATCTTCTCAACCTATCCGCATGCCTCCCTCTCTTTCTTTGGTGCTTTTGCTGTGGAATTCGTTATCACTGCTGTGCTGATGTTTGCGATTCTGGCTCTGGGCGATGAAAATAACGGCGCAGCACGTGGCGCAATGAACCCTCTATTGATCGGTATTTTGATTGCCGTCATCGGTGGTTCACTTGGCCCACTAACAGGCTTTGCGATGAACCCTGCTCGTGACTTTGGACCGAAGCTGTTCGCTTACTTCGCAGGTTGGGATTACGCTCTGACAGGTGCTAAAGACATTCCTTACTTTATCGTGCCTTTACTTGCTCCGATTGCAGGTGCGTGTTTTGGTGGTTGGTTGTATCCAAAAGCGATTGCCGCTTACCTTCCACAACAAGGCCACGGTTGTACGATTCCAAACCAATGTGAGACGGAAGAAGAAACAGAAGAAGCTAGAGCTTAAAACTGACGTAACTCGAACATTTACTAAAATATAAATAACGAAACAAAAGGATTCTTACCATGACTGAGCAAAAATACATTGTTGCCCTGGACCAAGGTACAACAAGCTCTCGCGCAGTGATTCTTGATCACGATGCGAACATCGTAAGCGTCGCGCAACGCGAATTTACTCAGATTTATCCAGAAGCTGGTTGGGTTGAACATGATCCAATGGAGATCTGGGCAACACAAAGCTCTACTTTAGTAGAAGCTCTAGCTAAGTCTGGCATCCGTAGCGACCAATTAGCGGCTATCGGTATTACTAACCAGCGTGAAACGACCATCGTCTGGAACAAAGAAACAGGTAAACCCGTTTACAATGCGATCGTATGGCAATGTCGCCGTACTGCTGATATCTGTGAAGATTTAAAAGCACGCGGTCTCGAAAACTATGTACGTGACAACACTGGTTTGGTGCTTGACCCTTACTTCTCAGGTACCAAAGTTAAATGGATTCTGGACAATGTTGAAGGCGCACGAGAAGACGCAGAAGCAGGCAAGCTGTTGTTTGGTACTGTCGATACTTGGTTAGTTTGGAAGATGACTCAAGGTCGCGTTCACGTAACCGACTACACTAATGCATCGCGTACCATGCTGTTTAACATCAACGATCTATGTTGGGATCAAAAAATGTTAGATGAGCTTGGCATTCCAGCATCTATGATGCCAGAAGTGAAGCGCTCATCGGAAATTTACGGTAAAACCAACATCGGTGGTAAAGGCGGTACTCGTATTCCTATTTCTGGAATCGCAGGTGACCAACAAGCGGCGCTTTACGGCCAAATGTGTGTTGAAGCGGGTCAAGCGAAAAACACTTACGGTACGGGTTGTTTCTTGCTAATGAATACGGGCCAAGAAAAAGTCACTTCGACACATGGCCTTCTAACTACTTTGGCTTGTGGTCCTGCAGGCGAACCAGCTTATGCACTTGAAGGCGCCGTATTCATGGGTGGAGCTTCTATCCAATGGCTACGCGATGAATTGAAAATCCTAAACGGTGCAGAAGACTCTGAATACTTCGCGACAAAAGTGGATACATCAAACGGCGTTTATGTCGTGCCTGCATTTACTGGTTTAGGCGCTCCATACTGGGATGCCTACGCACGTGGCACGATTGTCGGCCTTACTCGCGGTGTGAATTCAAACCATATCATCCGTGCAACATTGGAAGGCATCGCTTATCAAACTCGTGACGTACTGGATGCGATGCAAGCTGACTCAGGCATTAAGCTTGCGAACCTTCGCGTCGATGGTGGTGCAGTAGCGAACAACTTCCTAATGCAATTCCAATCCGATGTATTGAACACAGAAGTACACCGCCCTCAAGTAACTGAGGTTACCGCTCTTGGTGCAGCCTACCTTGCCGGCCTTGCAGTTGGTTACTGGGATAGCATTGATGAGTTGCAGAATAAAGCGGTACTTGATCGCACCTTTGAGCCACACGATGATGAAGAAAAACGCAATCGTCGTTACAAGGGCTGGAAACGTGCAGTGAAATGTGCACAAACCTGGTCTGAACTTCACGACGAAGAAGATTAATCTCATCTCCATAAGAAAAAAAGAGCGCCATTTGTGCGCTCTTTTTGCGCTTTATCCCCGATTCCTGAACTCGCTTACTTCTCACAACGAGCAAATTCGAGCACAATAGAGCTTCGAATTTGAAGCATTGGCCGTTACCAATGCACAAGGGAGTGGTAAGTGAAGCAAATACCTCGACACCAGCAGATTGTTGAGCTGGTGAAAAAACAAGGCTATGTCAGCACGGATGAGTTAGTAGAAAGATTCAATGTCAGCCCACAAACCATCCGACGCGATCTCAATGAACTCGCCGATGACAACAAAATTCGTCGTTATCACGGTGGAGCCACTATTCCTCTCAGTTCTGAAAACACATCTTACAACACGCGTAAAGCGCTCAACTTCAATGAAAAAGATGTCATTGCAGACGTGGTAGTCAAACACATTCCAGATGGTGCCACACTATTCATCGATATCGGCACCACACCAGAAGCAGTTGCGCGAGCGCTCAATAAAAACCATAAACAGTTGCGTGTTGTCACCAACAACATCAATGTTGCGACCATTCTTTTCCCTAACCCTGAAATCAAAGTCATCTTAGCGGGTGGAGAAGTCCGCAGCAGAGACGGCGGTATTGTTGGCGAGGCTACCCTCGATTTCGTTAAACAGTTCCGTCTCGACTTTGGTATTCTCGGCATTAGCGGTATCGACTTCGATGGCTCGCTATTAGACTTTGATTACCACGAAGTCCGGGTCAAACAAGCGATCATTGACAATAGCCGTAGTGTATTTCTTGCCGTAGACCACACCAAGTTCGGGCGCAATGCTATGGTGAAACTAGGCAATATTGCACAGCTCAACATGATCTTTACCAATAAGCAGCCACCAGAAGAAATCTTGTCAATTTTGAAGGAAGCTTCTATCCCACTTGAAGTGGTTGAAGCTAACGAATCAAACTCCGAAAACGAGTAACGTCAATCGTATAACTCCCCCTCAAATGACCTCTGTCTTAATTAGACAGAGGTTTTTTTGTGTCTAAATCACACAAAACGCTCACAAACGAAAATAATAGATGATCACAAACGAAACCTGAGCTAGGATTACATTATGTTCTAAAATGCTCGTTCGCTCACCAAGAGGTCAAATTTATGAGTATACAAAATAATGCTTCCACTACTAGCTCATCCACTACCTTAGACTTGATCGTAATCGGTGGCGGCATTAATGGAGCTGGTATTGCAGCAGACGCAGCTGGCCGAGGTTTGAGTGTTGGCTTATATGAAGCACATGACTTCGCATCTGCGACTTCTTCAGCAAGTTCTAAACTGATACACGGCGGTTTACGCTACCTTGAACACTACGAGTTTCGTTTAGTTTCGGAAGCGCTCGCAGAGCGTGAGGTTATTCTTCGTAAAGCACCACACGTCGCATTACCAATGCGTTTCCGTTTACCGCATCGCCCATTCCTACGCCCAGCTTGGATGATTCGTTGTGGCCTTTTCCTTTACGATAACTTGGGTAAACGTACGACGCTGCAAGGCAGTAAAACCGTCAACCTTGCGAAATCTGGCTTGCTAAAACCAGAGATGAAAACGGGTTTCGAATACTCTGACTGTTGGGTTGATGATGCACGTTTAGTATTACTGAACGTTCTTGCGGCTCGCGAAAACCATGCTGAAGTGCGTAACTACTGCCGCGTGGAAAAAGCACACCGTGAAGGTGGTATCTGGCATGTTACTATTCACGATGTGATGACAGACCAACGTTTCGAACGTAAAGCGAAAGCGTTAGTCAATGCTGCGGGGCCTTGGGTAAAACAGTTCTTTGATGATGGATTAGAGCAAGCCTCTCCTCGTAACATTCGCTTAATCAAAGGCTCGCACATCGTTGTTCCTCGTATCCACAACGAACCGCAAGCCTACATTCTTCAAAACAAAGACAATCGCATCGTATTTATGATTCCTTACTTAGATAAGTTCTCAATCATTGGTACAACAGATGTGGAATACAAAGGTGACCCACGTGAAGTGTCGATCTCAGATGACGAAGTCGATTACCTCATTGATATCGTAAACCAACACTTTGTCCACCAGTTGACTCGCGAAGATGTAGTTTGGACATACAGCGGTGTTCGTCCTTTATGTGACGATGAATCTGACTCTCCGCAAGCAATCACACGAGACTACACGCTAGAGCTCGATGCGGAATACGACCATGCACCTCTGCTTTCTGTCTTTGGTGGTAAGCTGACGACCTACCGTAAGCTGGGTGAAGCGGCAATGAAAAAGCTGGCTCCTTTCCTACCAGAGATGGGAAGCGACTGGACGGCCAACCAAACCCTTCCTGGTGGTAACTTCAGCTGTAGTCGTGAACAATTAGCTAAACAAATTCACGCTAAATACACTTGGGCGCCAGAAGCATTGATTCTTCGTTATGTCACTCAGTTTGGTACCCAAACGTGGAACTTAATGGAAGGTACAACAAGTGAAGCTGACTTAGGACAAACGTTCTCGACACAAGCCGGTGGTGTTTACCAACGTGAGATCGATTACTTAATGAACCATGAAATGGCAATGACCGATGAAGACATTTTATGGCGCCGTACTAAGCTTGGTCTTTACATGAACGAGGAAGAAAAACAGGCCTTAACGGACTATTTAAAGAAAAAGCTACAACAGAAAGTGGTTAATCTTTCTCAAGTTGGCTAACAGCTCCCCTCCCTCCCCCCACAATAAAGCCTGCTTAGTTGCAGGCTTTTTGTTTTGTTGTTTAAGCACAACACCTTGGTGCGCTCCACTCGATTGCAAATAAGAACAACTATTCATAGACATTTGGCATTAAATACAATCATACTCATTTGAAAAATAATGCATCAATGACTTCAGAGTACCGTACTCAGAGCATTGCCTCTGTATGGCAATGCAATTCTCGCGAAAGAAGTATCTTGAGGTTATTTTGGTATCGGCTCAAACAAGGAAAAGAAAATGGGTTTTATGATTGAACATTGGGACTTCTCAACCCCAGAAGCAACTCAACAATCCACCACGGCAGAGCAAATTCAAGCTAAGCATTGGTACCATTGCGAACGGCTGCATCCTGATATTCGTGGTTGGCTGGAGCAAAACCAAGTACCTCGAGCTACGGTTGATCATCTATTAGCCGACGAAAGTCGACCATCTTTCCATCCTTTGGATGACGAGAACTTCATGTTGATTTTACGAGGCGTCAATATGAACGGCAATGCATCACCAGAAGATATGCTTAGTATTCGAATTCTCTACTTTCAAGGCGCACTCATTTCAACTCGTAAAATTCCATCACGCGCGATCATGGAGATTCGCCAAGCATTAGCGGAACACAAAGGCCCAAAAAGTCTTGCCAGTTTACTTCATCAGATCATTGAAGGATTAAACAGTAAAATAGACATTTACCTTGATACGATTGAAGAAACACTAAACCAGTTCGACGTGAATGATGAGTCGACGTACAAACATATGGCGACTCAAAAAGCACTGATTTCTATCAAGCGTTTTATTCGCCCTCAGCAGTACGCTATCCGTGATCTTGTGGAGTCAGAATCAGAATTGATTGCTTTGAGACCTCATCAATATCGCTTCGCACACAATAATATTACGCGCATAAATGAAACACTTGAGTTTTATCTTGGAGAAGTGGCGCTTTTCCAAGAAGAGATCAAACATCATCGTGATGAGAAAACCAATAAAAACAGTTACCTGTTTACTTTGGTAGCAACGATTTTTCTACCAACCAGCTTCTTAACAGGTTTACTCGGTATCAATGTTGGTGGAATGCCAGGCGTGGAATCCACCATGGCATTCACCTGGTTCTGCATCGCCTTAATTGTCATTTTTGGTCTAGAGTGGTGGCTATTTAAACGCTTGGGGCTCACGAATAAAGCGGACGACGAAGACGAATAAACACTAAACCTATAAAGAACAAAAACCAAAAGAGGAGCACGCGGCTCCTCTTTTCTCTACTCACATTAGAATCTTATCCGGGGTGACCATCCACACGAGGGGTCACAAGCATCACACCAAAGCGCCACACAAATAGCCCAAACGCAACAATCCATAATCCGCCGCTGATATCAATCCACAGTATCATGTTCGCTGGATCAAAGATCACGGCGAAACTGCGAACCAAAGCTGCCGCGGTAATTGCTGCAAACGCAAGGCTCATGTTTGGCCCTTTGTAGATCATGCGACCAGTATGTCCCATCGTCACCCGTGTAATCATCGCTAAAATCAAACCGCCTAACGCACCTATCGCAAACAGGTGAATGAGGTTATGGCTGGCAAATGCATCTCCCCAGACGCCTCGCAAAATTAAGCTTAGTGGTAAACACAAATACGCAGCATGCAGCGACCACACTAAAGGCTCGCTCAGGGTTAACCAAGGTTTCCAGCGAACAAAACGCACCAACTGAGCAACACCTGCAAATAGCATCAAAGGACTACCTAGTTCTGCAAACGTCACAGGGAAAAAGCTCAGCACAAATAGCATTACCAATGGCAAGTTCGCGAACCACTCTAACCAAGCCAATGGTTGCGCTTTTTCGAAATTAAATCGACGCGCAGTAAAAAATGGAATCACACGTCCGCCCATCACTGACAACAGCAAGGTAAACCACCACAGCATTGCTTGCCACACCGCTGAAGAGCTAAAGGGCGGCATACCTTTTATCGTTGCGTAGCTTGCAAAGTTCGCAAAGATGGCTAAAAGAAACAGTGGAACGAAAAACAAATTACGCCAACCTTTGGCTCGATACACACGAATGCCCACCTCATAGGCGACAAACAGTAAAAATACCGCTTCGATACTGCTGGTTAACCATAACGGTGCTGGTGTCCAAAGCAATATGCGGGGCACTAACCACAAGCCAAATAAAGCCAGAAGCATGTAATGCTTGGTACCATTAATGCCAGTCCAGTTTTGTACCGCGGTCAGTACAAAGCCAACTACAATGGCCATCGAAAAACCGAACAACATTTCATGTACGTGCCACCACAATGCAGGCACGGCTAATGCGTTTGGCTGTCCGCCTTGGAACATCCACACCCACAACGCAATCGCAACAATGGCGTAAATCGACCCAAACAGAAAAAACGGCCGAAAGCCTAATCGCAGCCATGCGGGGATTTTTTCTTCTACTTTTTTATCGGTGATATTCAGCATTATCTTGCCCTCAAGCGTCTCTCGATGCTGGTTAACTCAACTACATATTGATGCTACCATAAACATGTATAAAAAATACATGTTTATAATTAAGATTATACTTAAGAGGTAAAGTTGTGCTTCAGATGCGGGTTAGGTATAAACATGAGAGGCACAACTATCAGTTAAGGGATGCAACGACAATGTACATATTTGGCTATGGCAGTTTGATTAATTCTGCGTCGCGTAAGTTAACCGGACAAACGGGAGAAGCCATTCCCGTCATAGCACATGGGTTGGTTCGCTACTGGGGGAAGATTGACGACAGCTACAGCCTCTCTCCATTAGTGGTGAACCAAGGCGATGGACAGGTTAATGGCGTTTTACTCGAAGTAAATGAAGAAGCGCTCGCAGAATTCGACCGCCGTGAGCGAGGTTATCATCGTATTCAACTTCAGCCAGATCAAATCGAAACAGATGCGAGTTTTAACCAAGAACATGACATTTGGGTTTACGTAAAAGACGAGCCACTACCACCATGCGAAAAGAGCCCAATCATGCAAAGTTATGTTGATACCGTACTGGCAGGTTGCTTGGAAGTTTCCCACGCGTTTGCAGAGCATTTTGTGCGTCACACCATTGGCTGGCAACACGCGAAAGAAAATGACCGCCACCAACCCAAATATGGCAACCTTGCAGGCGTACAAGATCACCATTATGAGTTGATTGATAATCTAATAAAAAAAGGAGCCTAACGGCTCCTTTTTAGTATCTATGTTTGCTTACGCGAGCTTAAAACTTGTAATCAACACCAACGTACAGGCTGTCAAAATCAAAATCTTCGCTGCCACCGTTTTCGGCATCAATACTTACCGAAGAAGCACGGTAGCCACCAGATACAACCAAACCTGAAGCGAACTCATAACCAGCCTCAACACCGTAGTTAAAGCCTACATCACGACCATCATCGGTAACAGTGCTAGATGATTTCACTTCATAAGAAACACTCATTACACCAAGGCCAGCTATCGCACCAACATAGAAGCCTGTACCTGCAAATTGGTATTTAGGCTTCGCATTGAAATTGAACGCAGAAGCATCAACACTAAATTTAACCGGCCACCCCATGTAAGAAAATGTTTCTTCAAAGTCGCCAAAGTATATGTACTCACCTTCAAAAGCTAGTTTGAAGTTTTCTGAATATTGAAGCTCTTTACCTACAGCAAGGCTAAGACCTGTCGCAGAAAGATCTTTTGACAAGCTTTTAACTTTAAGATCTGAATTTACCAAATCAGCACCAACATACCAGTTACCTTTTGCTTGAACTGATGCTGAAGCAACCACTGCACCTAAAGCCAATAATGGCAATACTTTTTTCATTATAATTTCCTAATTTTTCATACTGTTAGACAGCTTTTAAAAGCGCGGAGATTATAAATAGAGTTGAATACTTTCCTATTGATTTGTTTATAAAATGAGACACAAAACATAAACATGAACAATAAAACGTTTGCTTGATTAAACTCTAAACAGCTCGAGTCCTATTAAGTACTAGAGTTACCACAAGTAGCAAGTTTCCAAACCAGTCGCGTTTTTCAGTATTTTTACAGCAATATAATCCTTACGTTTACGGCTTTATTTATTACTCAATAGAGTCTATTTCATGAAAACAATTTGGCTTGATATGATGATTTAAAGTGTTTAGGACTGTCTTACTAAAGGTTTGTGCATATCTAAGTAGCTGTTTAAAATAGTCAGATTATTGAGCTCACACTTGGGCAGTGCCAACGGGAAATTTACATGGCAAAGCTAAAAGATATCGCCATTGAAGCAGGCGTCTCACTTGCAACAGTATCGCGGGTTTTGAACAACGACCCAACGTTGAGCGTTAAAGAAGAAACCAAATACCGCATTTTGGAAATTGCAGAAAAACTGGAGTACCGCACCAGTAGCTCGAAGAAAGGCATCAAAGAAGCTAAGCAAAAACATCACTTTTTAGCCTTATATAACTACAAACAAGAAACAGAGGTGAATGACCCTTACTACTTATCAATTCGTCATGGGATTGAAACGCAATGCGACAAATTAGGTATTACGCTAACCAATTGCTATAACAGTGAAATTGATGTTGAAACGAAAAAGATAACAGGTGTCCTTTTAGTCGGAAATGTCGACCAAAAGGTAGTAGATAAATTACCTAAACGTCTAGCCGATAGCATTTGCTACATAAACTTTTCAGATCCAACCTGCCCTTATGATTGCGTTGATGTCGACCTTATTCGAATCAGTAGGCAAGTAGTTGATTTCTTTGTACAACGAGGCCACCGCCGCATCGGTTATATTGGCGGTCAAGACAAGCACGACGCAGCTGACACTCGTGAAAATGTGTTTTTGGACTATGGCTATCTAAAAGGCGTGGTCGCAGAACATGATATACACTATTGTGCCTGCTCTAGTTTGTCCGGTTATAACTTAGCGAAAGAGATGCTAGCCAAAGGTGACTTCCCGAAAGCAGTATTCATTGATTCAGACTCCATCGCGATTGGCATAGTACGTGCAATCCATGAATTTGGCTTAAAGATACCAGAGGATATTACGTTGATTAGTATGAATGATATTCCTACTGCTCGCTTTACCTTTCCGCCGTTGTCTACAATTCGTATTCACTCTGAGTTGATGGGAACTCAGGGAGTGAACTTACTGGTGGAAAAATACCGAGATGGACGCTTATTCCCTCTTCATGTATACGTGCAAACAGAGCTTAAACTACGTGGTACAACTCAATGATACCTTTTCCATTAATCTCTTTTATGAATTAAACCTGGAACATCCCCCCCCTAACCCAAGACATTCATTTTGCACAATCAGTACTGTTTCGGTGTAACGCCGATAACTCAGCGGGTAGTAAGAAGTTCAACAACAAATCACTCTAAGCACCATGAGTGCCCCAAATGTTTATCATTTAGAGGTGATGGTCGAAGAAACCAACTCGCGTAGCCAAATGCCTTTGTCTTCATTGTTTCGGCTGGAATGCCACAGCATGGCAATGTCAAAATCCGCAACGGCGATCGGCGGCTTAACAGTAATGAGATCGTCCGAAAAGCCCTCCGCCAACGCCATTTTTTCTGGCACGATGGCAATGAGATCGCGCTTTTTCAATAGATGCCGAATAGTGAGAAAGTTGCGCGACGCCACGGTGACTTTGCGGCTCAAGCCATGTTCTGCGAGCTTTTGGTCTACTTGTGTCTTTAAGCTCCCATCGGGACTTACCAGAGCTTGCTCGATGTTCGCGAACGCTTCCAGAGACAGCTGTGTTTCCCCTTGCAATACCTGTTTATCACACATGCACACGTGTTTTTCGGTGTACAAGTACAAGCTCTCAAAGTTGTCATCCAACACCGGCATGCTGCCAATAATGACATCAAGCTTTTCATGCTCAGTTAGTGCCACGTAGTTGCTACGATTGACGTTAATAAAACTGATCTGCGCCTCTGGGGCGCGCTGGCGTATTTCGTCATAAAGCCGAGGAGCAAAAATAAACTCGGCATAATCCGTTAACCCGATGCGACATACACCCGCGTAATTTTCAGGTTGGAAGGCAGACTTAGTGAGCAAGTCTTTGGCGATAGAATCCAACAAGTGATGCACAGTTGGCGCGATGTGGTGAGCGTGCTCGGTGGGCTCCATCTTGTGCCCTTTTCGCTCAAAAAGCGGGTCGTCAAACAACAACCTTAAACGAGACAAACTATGACTCATCGCCGACTGGCTAACGTAACTTTTCTCTGCCGCGACGCTAACGCTTCGATAGCGATACAAGTAGGAAAACGTCACCAATAAGTTCAAGTCAATGTTGCGCCACTGAATGTCCTCTTTCACTCCAATATCCTTATCCCATTTCATTCATAGATGAAATTAAAATTATCAATTTGAGTCATTTTATAGCATTCGATAAATTAGCAACAATGCTTTTTAGATAAACAGGCTCGACATGTTCACCATCTTCAAAACTTTTTTCTGGCTGGGTTGGTTCAGCTTCGGCGGCCCTGCGGCTCATATTGGTTATTTTCGCCAAACCTTTGTTGAGAAACTGAAATGGCTTGATGACAGCGAGTACGCGCAAATCGTCGCACTCAGTCAGTTTTTGCCGGGACCGGGCTCAAGCCAAGTCGGCTTTGCTTTAGGCTATAAACGCGGCGGTTTAGGTGGCGCATGCGCAGCATTTGTCGGATTCACTCTTCCTTCAGTGATCATCATGTTGGCGCTAGCGATGGTGAGCAGCCAAATCACCGACACCGCAGTGTTCCAAAACATCGTTCACGGCCTAAAACTGCTCGCAGTCGTCGTCGTGGCGGATGCAACCTGGGGCATGTACAAAAATTTCTGCCAAAGTAAACTGACCGCGGGTTTGTGCGTCGCGACTGCGATTGCGTTGCTGGTAGCACCAAGCATCATGACGCAAATGTTCGTGTTGATAGCAGCAAGTTTTGTCGGAATGCGATATCTGAAGAAAGACTCCGCGCCATCAGCCGAGCCGTTTAAACCGTCTATCGCGCCATTGGCTCTATTTGCGGTGCTTTTACTCGGCTTACCGTTAGTGGCTCATACTTTACCTTTGCTTGGGCTGTTTAGTGATTTTTTCCAAGCTGGTAGCTTAGTGTTTGGTGGCGGTCATGTGGTTCTGCCGCTTCTGCAAAACATTGTTGGCGACCAGCTCAGCCAAGATGCATTTTTAACAGGCTACGCCGCTGCACAAGCTGTACCGGGGCCAATGTTCACCTTTGCGACTTTTATCGGTTATGAGCTTTCGGATACGCCAATTTTAGGCGCGCTGATCGCAACGCTTGGCGTATTCCTCCCAGGGTTTCTTCTACTGCTTGGCGTTCTTAAAAACTGGCAAGCACTGGCAGGCAAACCGCTGGTCTCCGGCGCCATCAACGGTGTAAATGCCTCGGTAGTAGGGTTACTACTCGCGGCACTTTACCAGCCAGTATTTAGCAGCGCAGTTGTTGCTCCCATCGACATGGCGTTAGTGATTGCGGGTTTCTATCTACACAAAAAGCTCAACCTTTCGGTACTATGGATGATCGTGTTTTTTGTGGCAGCAGGCCTTGTCACGGGCATGATGTAGCCTGCTGATACGCCAACTATTGAATCTAGATAAACCACGGGCACTCAAATACGAGTGCCCTTGCTTAGATTAGATAGTGAAAACGGAACAGACCCCGATAAAAAGAGCATCACAAATTATGACTTAACTTCTCTCGGTTAAGCCATTGTTCATTCTTACCAACTTAACTGCATCATGACGAGAATGGACATCGAGTTTTTTGTACAACTTGTATATATGGCTTTTCACTGTACTTTCAGATAAAAAAAGTCTTGAAGCAATTTGTTGATTTGAAATGCCGTACACAAGTAGCTCTAGAATCTGTTTTTCTCTGCATGTTAACTCATCATGCTGCTGTTCTTCGGACAAATTTGCATGCCGATAATTGAGGACTAACTTCTCTAGGTACATTCTTGGTAGCCACAACCCACCTTTCAGTACGTATTCCGCGCCATCACATATATGTGTCACTGATGCACTTCGGAGCAAAATTCCTTTCAACAACTTCCAATGCAGTAAGTCCGTTTGTACTTTTTCACAAGGGACGTTGTGAAGCATAAAGGACCACCCAAATAGATCAAAATCTGGTAACTTTCCTTGTACTTCAAGCTGACGCATAAAATCGTAATCAATAAACATCAAATCGATACTGAGTGAGTGACTTCTGAACACCACTTCATCTGGTTGCATTATCTTTACATCGACATCATGAATGGAAGACAGCTGTTTTTTTATTAAGTTACTTTGTAAATTACTCTCAGCTAGCAGTATCAAGTGCTTCTTTTCCATAGTCCCACCACATTAACTTACCTGTTTCACCAACCCCCGTTAGAAAATTAATTGGGGATAGCAAAGAGAATTTATCTTCATTTTAAGTAGAAAATATAGCACTTCAGAATGATATCGCATTGCTTTTCAGCACCGAAAAAGACTTAAAAAGTATGAACCTGTTATATTTTTATCCATACTTTTCAACCTGTGTTAGCATAAGGATATGATTTATAATATTAAATAATAAAGATAATAATTGGATAAAATACCATTTATAAAAAATGGATGACTGCTCCGCTCAGTGCAATAGAACGAATTACTTCTTTATATTGGCTTCATTTCATACTTGATGAGTACTTAAAGTAAATACAAAAAATAACATTATGATTATGTTATTTTTTTCTTTAACACCTTAAAGAGACGCACCTAAATACTCCCTTCCAGCCTGAATTATTCTCAATAATGAGAACAGCTTTCACTGATCCTTTCTTATAATTTCATCGCTTCCCACAACATTTGAAGGAAGCAGCAAGAAGTTAAGTGCAGTCATTTTTAATCAGGAATAACAGGAAATGGAGTAATCGTTATGACTCTAAACAAAACAGGGCTTGCTTTAGCAATGTCAGCAATTTTATTTAGTGGCTCTCTAATCGCGAATGAGATCGATGATGGAGACGACAACATGCAATGGACTGACAGCGCTAATACCGATATCGGTTTATCTGGCAGCTTCAATGATAACAGTGACAATAGCGCATCTCTCGGTGTTGGTGATAGCTTCAACGACAACAGCGATAATAGTGCGTCACTAGGTATTGGTCATAGCTTCAACGACAACAGCGACACTGACAACAGTGCAACTCTTGGTGTTGATGACAGCTTTAATAACAACAGCGACAACTCAAACTCGAGCACTAACACAGCTCAAAGCCACAACGACAATAGTACGTCTAACGCTAACGACAACAGTACCAGTGCTGATCTTGATGTGAGCCTAAATAGTGATAGTAGTGATTCAAGTACTAACACAAATAGAAGCCACAACGACAACAGTGACTCTAGTTCTACTGTAAGACGTAGCAACAACGACAACAGTGACTCTAGTATCAACAGTAGCTTTAACGATAACAGCGATAATCGTAATCAAAGCGACAACCGTAACCAGAGTGATAACCGTAGCTACGCTGATTCAAGCACAACAAACTCGAACAGCTTTAACGACAATAGTAACTATCAAAGTGACTCGAGCTCAACAAATGTTGATAGCTTCAATCAAGTCCATATGGATACAGATATGGTTGTTGCGAGCTCAAGCCTAATGGGTGGTGTTACAGGTGCATCAGTTATTTATGCAACTAACGCGGATGATACTCGAGTTCGAGTTGAAAACATGAACACCCTTGGTGGTCTTGGTGGTGCAGCTGGTATTACTACCGTTGGTCAGAATGCTGGTTCAAATTCACTTGTACAACAATCTGTTACAACTAATGCAAGTGTGTTTACTGGGGGTGAGTAACCGACTAGTAGGAGAAAGCGATGCGTTTGGCAATCTGTACTTTGAGTATGATAGTTGCCTGCACTGCACTCGCTGATGACATTGCATTATCTGGCGGAGAAGTTAGCTTGGATATCATGAATGAATCAAGAGGTGGACAAAATGTTGAACTCGACTTGGTTTATGCAGAATCAGATATCAATGGTATTTCGTCAGATAATGTCGCGTCAAACACCGTGAGTGGTAACAATATACTATCAAGTGGAGCGTTCGCAGACAGTTCGGGTATATCCAACGTAATTCAGAACAGCGGAAACAACGTTTTAATCCAGAACTCTACCGTCGTTAACCTGACACTCAAGTAAACAATATGAAAGTATTAAATAACTTAATTTGGCTGATGCTCGTTTATTCAGCATCAGCCATTTCATTAGAACTGCTACCTTACCGAGCACATTACTCTGTTCCTGTTAAAAGCTACAAAGAAATAGTGTTCGGTGATGTTTTTCGCCAACAGTATGACTTCAGCTGTGGCTCTGCCGCCCTGGCTTCTCTTCTCACTTTTCATTATGCAACAGAGTCATCTGAACAAGATATCTTCAAAAGCATGTTTGAAAAAGGTGATAAAGAAAAAATCAAAGAGAAAGGTTTTTCTTTGTTGGATATGAAGTTTTACTTGGATTCCATAGGGTTACGTTCTGACGGCTTTCAAGTAGGACTGGAGAAAATTAAAGAAGTCGGCGTCCCTGGGATTACTCTCGTTAATTTCGACGGGTATATGCATTTTGTTGTCATCAGAGGTATAAACAATCACTCAGTTATTCTAGGAGACCCTTCTAGAGGAACCATGATAATGAAACTGGATGAGTTTGAAAAATATTACCAAGGAATTGTGTTACTGGTCCGTAACGAAGCGGAAATGGGACGGTCTAGCTTTATAACCAATGATAATTTCACCGTATATCAAAGATCACCATTAAAAACAGGAGTGTCTAGAGATTCCTTAGGGGTATTTAGCATTACTCTCCCAGTTTCCGGTGAAAATTAATATAACATTGTTTTAAATAACTTTAAGAACTTAACAACCTGAAAGGCCTACATTATGAACTACAATAAATTTTTGTTAGTGCTTTGTATGCTAATACCTCATTTTAATGTGAATGCTAAAGATGTTGGCCTGCAAGAACTTACTCCTCTTTCAAATTTATCTTTAGAAGAATATCGAGGTGGCTTCCAAATTACGGACGAGTATATTATTAATATTGGATTAAGCATTACTACGACTATAAATGGCGATGATATTTTGAACACAAACATTGCCAACTTAGTAATTGAAAATGGTAATTTAAAAAACATTAGCGCAAATAGTGAAAATCAAAGTGGAGATATTTTCAACCAGGGTATTGTTAACATCATACAATTTGGTGAAGGAAATATTATTGGAGATGATTCTATAGATTCACCCAAAATGCCTTCGTCTCAAAATCCTAATATAATAAGTTCAGACTTTATAAATTCAAGTATTATCAATATTATTCAAAACACGAAAGATAACAGTATTATTGGACTTAGCACGCTCGTAGACATTGATGCTCAAGTAAATGGGGTAATACGGGAAATCAAAGCAAACCAACAATTAGAAGACGCCTTATTGAACCACCTTCAATGAGCATTTCCATTTTTATCTGAAAAATTGTCACGTTAAGCTTCTTTGATATTAGAAACGACTGATATCTATGATTACATACCAAAAGAAAGGTAGATATATCAATAGGCCACCATCATTTTAAGAATATATACCTACTTTATCCAATATAATCCAATCAATTTATAATGCGAACACTAGGCGCTAACGATAAATTAGGCCCAAGACTCAAGGGCCTAATATCCATTTTACAAATTAAAAGGTACTCGTACTGTTAATTGAAAGTCGGGAGTATCTTCTGTAAGACCAGCTTGAGCACTAACATTGATAGATGAGCGTTCACTAAAGGCATAGTTTATACCAAAAGTTAATGCATCTAATTGAAGCAACTTAGCATCATCTGCCGATCTGCCATTTACTTTGCTTTTTAAAATAGTTTTATGGCTAAGTCCTAAAGAGAATGAAAGATCAGGATTCACCGCAAACCCCATTCCTCCTGAAAGAGAAATAGTGTCTCCAAGTTCAACATCAGCTTTTGTGTCGCCAACTGTAACAGTATCCTCTAAGTTATAAATATAACTTAGACTAGCGAACAAGACCGCAGGATCAACAGGGTGAATAAGAGATAAATTAGGCTCAAAACTCCAAAAACCCGAACCTGTAGGGACATCACTAAATGAGTTGCTTCCATCTTCAATAGAAACATCATAAGGCGATCGTCCTGTATCCGACTTTACTCTAAGGCCACCTACCCAGTATGGCGCAGACTCAAAGTTAAACTGGTGCCTCAATGCGAACTCTACATCACCAAGCCCTCCGCCATCCACCGTTGTGTTTACTACTTCACTGTTTGAACCATCTTGAATGGGGCGCGTAGAAACTTGGTCATTACGATACACATACGGCACTCTAACTTCTAACTCTGTGGCGTTTGTTAAACCGTACCGAGCAGTTAATCCAACGGTTACTGTAGTCCTATCCGAATCACTCACTTCAATTCGCCCAACAATCAGAGTTGGTAAGACTGTATACCCAACAACAGATACTTTGTTTGAAGAGTTTTGTGTATAGCTTAAAGACGAATCAAATGACCATTTACCTTTAGGTGTGAGAACGCCTGGGCGCTCAATAACATCACCAACCGTTTGGGCACGCTGAGGAATATCATCTCCTTCAGCACCATATGCATTCCCCGCAATGAATAAACTACAAAGATAGGTACCCAGTAAAGTCTTCCGTAACATCACATCTTTCCTTTTGCTGATGATCGTACCCAAGTAATCTCAGGCAATAGCTTGAGGTGAAGCTCCTAACTTTCCAAAGTAAGATTAGTATAGCTACTTCAAAACCACGACATACCTTTAAGTTTGGCGCTTTGAAGAAATTAGGAGACATTTATACTTATCTTCAACACTAAGCCACTAGTTAATAAATAATTAGGATAGATTCTATGTTTTCGCAATATTATTAATAAAATAAATTGCTTACCTGTGCTCTTAGTATGAAGTCGGTATGACATAACAGCTGAAAAGCCTGTTCTCTTTTGCGTAGCATCAATCACATTGCTTTTTAGATCGAGTCGCTCCGACTTCAACCATAACTAACGCTATCTTCCCCACATATTTCATCAAAATGCATTCCCGTGTCGCGATTTAACATGCTAAAGTTAACAATGCGTTAACAATTATAAATACAATGAAAAGACATGGAGTCACTTAAAATGAATCAGCCGAATCTAAATAGCGCTGCTGGTTGCGCTCTCCCACCACCAAATGAAATGATCCTCAAATGGGCTCAAGAGCGTCCAAATGAGGTCTACCTAAAACAAATTATTAACCGACAGTTTGTTGAGTACACATTCTCTGATGTTGCAGATCAAGCCTTAAAACTTGTCAGCGCACTACGCTCGCTTGGTGTAAAGCCTGGCGACAAAGTTGCGTTAGTATCTAAAAACTGTGCAGAATGGTTTATTTGCGATCTTGCTATGATGCTTGGTGACTATGTCAGTGTGCCAATCTTTCCTACCGCCGGTGCAGACACCATCGAATACTGTGTGACTCATAGTGAAAGTAAAGCGATCATTGGCGGAAAACTCGATGATCCCAAAGCAACTCAGCAAGTCATTGATGCTATGCCTGAACTCATTAGCATCGCTCTACCTTATGACACGGCACCTAAGTGTAAGCACGAATACCAAGCGCTCATTGCTGATGCAGTGCCAAGTGAAGAGCGTCCGCAGCATTACGATGACAAGCTAATGTCGTTGGTGTATACCTCAGGCACATCAGGGTTACCGAAAGGCGCGATGCTAACTTACGGCGCATTCAGTTGGTCTGTTCAGCAACTGATCAATCATATTGGTATCCAAGAAAACGACCGATTGTTCTCTTATTTACCGCTCGCTCATATTACAGAGCGTGTTTATATCTTCGGTTCATCGATTATGGGTGGCGTGCCAACAGCATTTCCAGAGTCACTGGACACTTTTATCGAAGAT
This sequence comes from Vibrio sp. 1978, assembly GCF_033344345.1. Taxonomy (NCBI): domain Bacteria; kingdom Pseudomonadati; phylum Pseudomonadota; class Gammaproteobacteria; order Vibrionales; family Vibrionaceae; genus Vibrio; species Vibrio sp. 1978. The sequence continues at coordinate 226,884 of NZ_JAWPOP010000002.1, read as the reverse complement.
GTGAAGATGCACCGACCAACTCTGTTTATCTCCGTCCCACGATTATGGACGCTATTCCAGCAACGTATTCAAGACAAACTTCCACAGAAGAAGCTCAATATTCTGTTGAAAATCCCATTCGTCAATTCTTTGATCAAGAAAAAGCTAGCAGATGGTCTAGGTTTAGATCAGGCTCGAGTATTAGGCTGTGGCTCTGCACCTGTCTCGCCAGCGCTGTTGGAATGGTACCACTCAGTGGGCCTTGATATCACAGAGGCTTGGGGGATGACGGAATCATTTGCCTACAGCACGCTCAACTACCCATTTAGAGCTGACAAAATTGGTAGTGTCGGTAATGCAGGGCCAGGCATTGAGTTAAAAATCGCAGCCGATGATGAAATCATGGTGCGTGGCAAAGGGCTATTTTCTGGCTACTACAAAAATGATATTGCCACCCAAGAGTCTTTTGATTCAGAGGGCTGGCTACACACAGGCGATATCGGCGCTATCGATTCAGATGGTTATCTAACGATTCAAGGCCGTAAAAAAGATAACTTCAAAACCGCCAAAGGTAAATTTGTCTCTCCGGTACCTATCGAGAAAAAGCTTTTCGAGTACAGTCGCGTAGAGATGATGTGTCTCATCGGTTTAGGGCTACCCGCTCCGATTCTTTTGGTTGTGCCACATGACTTCCCTAACTTTGATCGAGAGCGATACGCACGTACCACACGTAAAGTTATTGCCAGGATGAATCAAGAACTCGCCTCTCATGAGCAAATCAAAGGTGTGTTAATGATTAAAGAACCTTGGAGTATAGAAAATGGCGTACTGACGCCAACGCTTAAAATTAAACGTCATGTGCTCGAACAAAAGTATCATGAGATAGGCCACAATTGGCCAAAAGATGAATTGGTCGTGTGGGAAGAAGACTTGTAATTTTGCTTGCACTCCTCAACACCATTGGGGAGTGCAACTTAACTTTGAGCTTGAATCAAACTCATAAACTACTCTCTCCAGAATGGCTTACTCACTTCACAACTAATCTCCCTTTCACCTAACCCAATATCGTCCCAAAGGTGCTTTGGTAACTCTCTCAAGTGACGACGTGTCTTATAGTTCCTTCTCCAAGCCGCCAGTTTAGAATAAATTAACTGTAACCCGCTCTGATGGGCAGTAGGTATAGTACGCTCACAAGTGTGTGTCATGTTTTCCATTTCAAAGATCCCTATACAATGTTGACCACTTAATAATCAGCGACTACGCTGATATCCTCAAACGATAGAATCTGCCATAGAGTTAAGGAAAACTAATGTGAAAGATCGAATGCCTCCCTTACAGGGCTTGTATTACTTTTTCGTTGCAGCAAAGGAAGGAAGCTTTAAAACGGCAGCAAAAGAACTGTTTGTTACGCCAGCGGCCATTAGTCAGCAAATTCGTCATTTAGAAGAGTTCTTAGGCACGGACCTATTTGTTCGTCAGCACAGAAAAATCGTGCTCACACCTGAGGGAGAGCTACTGTTTAGTCAGGCAGAAAGAGGGTTTGCTCATTTGCAGCAAGGGGTTAGATTAGTCAATCAAGATCCAAACCCGAACCACCTTTCGATATCAACACTCCCCTCTTTCGCTCATCATTGGTTAGTCCCGAAAATTACGGCTTTTCGTCAGCGTCACCCTGATATCGCCTTGCTATTAGAACCAACCAATGATTTGGTGTCTTTTCAAGATAGCCAGATAGATTTATGTGTTCGTTACGGTTTAGGAAAGTACCCCAATTTAGAATCACAATGGCTAATGGACGAAGCTTTTTATCCAGCTTGTCATCCGGTGTACCAGAAAGAGCACGGGATCTATAACATCGAGGATTTAAGCAAAGCTGAGCTGATTGAAGATGTTTGGCCTGATCTTGATTGGAATATGTGGTTAGCAACCTTGGGTCACTGCGCAGCAAAGCCTACCTTAAAATACAGTGGATCACATCTCGTGCTTGAGGCTGCACTATCACTTCAAGGCGTGGCATTAGTAAAACACAGTTTAGCTCATCAATATTTTCGTTCTGGCAAATTGGTCCGAATTGGAGATATCGCTATCAAGCCCAACTTTGCGTATTACTTGTGTGCGCCAAAAGGCTACTTAAAAAGACCTAAAGCTCAATTGTTTGCGCAATGGTTGAAGGAAGAAATAGAAATATTTGAAAAGTCAGTGGTACCAGACTTTAAGACCATTGACCTAAAAGGCAACAGCACTAGAACGACATCATAACAATCGTCAAAACAAACGCTAAATAGGAATAAAACAAAAACGCTCTGCGTATAAGACTGCTAGATACAAAAAGCCCCGCACTAAGCGGGGCTTTCAAGTTATAGAGTTAACTTAAGAATTACTTCTTAGCGTTACGCTCTTTAACGTCAGCAATTACTTGCTCTGCAACGTTTGTTGGACATGGTGCGTAGTGTGAGAACTCCATAGAGAACTGACCACGACCAGAAGTCATAGTACGTAGAGTACCGATGTAACCAAACATTTCTGATAGAGGTACATCACCCTTGATACGTACGCCAGTAGACGCTGCTTGTTGGTCTTTGATCATACCACGACGACGGTTAAGGTCACCGATTACGTCACCAACGTGATCTTCTGGAGTGAACACGTCAACTTTCATGATTGGCTCAAGAAGTTGCGCGCCAGCTTTAGGCATAGACTGACGGAATGCACCTTTCGCTGCGATTTCGTAAGCGATAGCTGAAGAGTCAACTGCGTGGAAACCACCGTCGAATAGTTCAACTTCAACGTCTAGAGTAGGGAAGCCAGCTAGAACACCGTGCTCCATCATTGACGCAAAGCCTTTCTCAACTGCAGGCCAGAATTCTTTAGGTACGTTACCACCAACAACTGTTGATTTGAACGTGAAGCCAGAGTTTGGCTCACCTGGTTTGATGCGGTAATCGATCTTACCGAACTGACCAGAACCACCAGACTGTTTCTTGTGCGTGTAGCTATCTTCGATTGCTTGAGTGATAGTTTCACGGTAAGCAACCTGTGGAGCACCAACTTCTAGCTCAACGCCGTAAGTACGCTTAAGGATATCTACCTTGATGTCTAGGTGAAGTTCACCCATACCTTTCAGGATAGTTTCGCCTGAATCTTCATCAGTCTCAACTTGGAATGATGGATCTTCTGCAACCATTTTACCGATCGCAATACCCATCTTCTCAGAACCGCCTTTATCTTTAGGCTTAACTGCGATAGAGATTACTGGATCTGGGAAGATCATTGGCTCAAGAGTACATTCGTGCTTAGGATCACATAGAGTGTGACCAGTTTGAACGTTCTTCATACCAACTACAGCGATGATGTCACCAGCTTGTGCTGAATCGATCTCGTTACGCTCGTCCGCGTGCATCTCAACCATACGGCCGATACGCTCTGTTTTACCAGTTGCAGAGTTAAGGATTGTGTCACCTTTCTTCATCTTACCAGAGTAGATGCGGATAAAGGTTAGAGCACCGAAGCGGTCATCCATGATCTTAAATGCAAGAGCACGTAGTGGCTCGTCTGCAGATACAGTCGCAACTTCACCAGTTGGCTCACCAGTCTCTGAATCAGTTAGAGGCTGTGGATCAACTTCTGTTGGAGATGGTAGGTAATCAATTACCGCGTCAAGAATAAGTTGGATACCTTTGTTCTTGTACGCTGAACCACAGTAAGTTGGGAAGAATGCTAGATCACGAGTACCTTTACGGATACAACGTTTGATGTCTTCTAGAGATGGCTCTTCGCCTTCTTCTAGGTAAGCCATCATTAGATCTTCGTCTTGCTCTAGAGCAGTTTCGATTAGCATTTCACGGTATTCAGCAGCTTTTTCTACCATGTCTGCTGGAATATCTTGAACTTCGTAGTTCTCTGGTTGGCCAGACTCATCCCATACGTAAGCTTGTTGGCTTAGTACGTCTACAACACCTACGAAATCTTCTTCGATACCGATAGGTAGAGTCATAACTAGAGGTGTAGCACCTAGTACGTTCTGTACTTGATCTACAACTTTGTAGAAATCTGCGCCCATACGGTCTAGTTTGTTAACGAAGATCAGACGTGATACGTGTGATTCGTCAGCGTAACGCCAGTTAGTTTCTGACTGAGGCTCAACACCACCAGAACCACAGAATACACCGATACCACCGTCAAGTACTTTTAGAGAACGGTAAACTTCGATAGTGAAGTCAACGTGTCCAGGAGTATCGATGATGTTTAGACGGTGATCGTTCCAGAAACAAGTTGTTGCTGCAGACTGGATTGTGATACCACGCTCAGCTTCCTGCTCCATGAAGTCAGTAGTAGTTGAACCGTCGTGAGTGTCACCGATCTTATGGATCTTACCAGTTAGCTTTAGGATACGCTCTGTAGAGGTAGTTTTACCCGCGTCTACGTGAGCAAAAATACCAATGTTTCTGTATTTTGATAAATCAGTCATTGTCTTACTCTGTTAATAAGGTATAAAGTGCGCGCAGAGTATATCACATTCTGTCAATACTGATACCCTTGCGTGCGGATGGAAGAAAAAAAATTTTAACGTGAAATTTCCGTCCCCAAAGCATAGTCAAACACAGCAATTTATGTACTTTATTCGCATTTTATTGAGGACGGATAGAACAGTTTGTGATTGCACAAATACCATTCTTATGAGCATTACAGCTCGTCAAAAGCCTCTATAGCTTCCGACAATTTCTTAACGCCGTGAATTTGCATGCCAGGGATGCCACCTTTCGGCATGTTGGCTGCTGGCACGATGGCTTTCTTGAAACCATGTTTGAACGCTTCATTCAAACGCTCTTGCCCACTTGGCACTGGACGGATTTCGCCCGCAAGCCCTACCTCACCAAAAATCACCACATCTTTAGGGAGTGGACGGTCACGAAAACTCGATAAAAGCGCCATAACTAAAGCAAGATCAGCGCTCGTCTCCGTCACCTTAACACCGCCAACCACATTAACAAAGACATCTTGGTCTGCCATTTGTAAGCCACCATGCTTATGCAACACCGCGAGCAAAAGTGATAGGCGGTTCTGCTCCAAGCCGACCGCAACACGACGAGGGTTGGCTAACTGCGAGTAATCCACCAGCGCTTGAATCTCTACTAGCAGAGGGCGCGTGCCTTCCCAAACCACCATGACGGAAGAGCCTGATGTTTCTTCTTCACCACGAGAAAGGAAGATCGCTGATGGGTTACTCACTTCTTTCAATCCTTGGCCTGTCATTGCAAAGACACCAAGCTCATTCACAGCGCCAAAACGGTTTTTATGACTACGCAAAGTGCGGAATCGGCTATCCGTTCCACCATCGAGTAGTACCGAACAGTCGATAATGTGTTCAAGAACTTTGGGGCCCGCAAGGGTACCATCTTTTGTTACGTGACCAACAATAAATACCGCAACATTATTCTGTTTTGCGTATCGTGTCAGAGCCGTCGCAGATTCACGTACCTGAGCAACACTGCCAGGCGACGATTGAACATCAGAAACGTGCATCACCTGAATCGAGTCTATTACCATTATACGAGGCTGCTCTTTTTCGGCGATTTGGCAAATTTTGTCGACGTTCGTTTCCGATAGCATTTTTAAATGATCTTTCGGCAAGCCCAATCGGGAAGCACGCATTGCCACCTGCTGTAACGACTCTTCACCGGTTACGTAAAGCGTTGGCATTTGCGCAGATAAACTACACATGGTTTGCAACAGAAGGGTTGATTTACCTGCACCAGGGTTACCACCAATCAAAATTGCGGCACCTGGCACAACACCACCACCCAAGACGCGGTCAAGCTCTTTAAACCCACTGGTGAAGCGAGGTACTTCTTGCAGATCAATTTCGGATAGCGTTTGAACCGTTGCTTCTGTTGCGGAACCAGCGTAGCCGCTTAAGCGTTCATTGCGAGCAACGGTTGGCGATGCAGCGATACGTACTTCTGTTATCGTATTCCATGCACCACATGCGTTACACTGCCCCTGCCAACGGGGAAAGTCCGCGCCACAATCATTACAAACATACGCTCGTTTTGCTTTCGCCATGATGCCTCAATTTTTCTACAAATGTGACTAAGCACAGCCAAGTCAGACCTGAACTGAAATGAACTATTGATATACTTAAGTATTACTTCGCTTAGCCGATACAATTTAAAGTAACGACATACTCTAACAGAAATAATGCAGCAATCTGAAATTCTCTCGCTCGCAGAACGACTCATTCCCGTTTACGGTACGAATGACTTTGACTTTGTCCTTGGCCAACTGACCGAGGAAGAGCCGCCTTCGGCCAAAATTTTGGTTAAAATGGAACTTAACCGCTTAATGGCTCCATGCAAAAAAAGCATTGATTTGCGAGGTCGCGTTCAAGGCGAATGTCGCGAGTATATTTTGGATGGCATTCCACATTGGTTGGATGATGTTGCTTTCAACGCTTACCATAAAAACATCAAAAAGTTTGGCTGCTACACGGAAGGAATGTGGGAAGCATTGGTCAACACGCGAAATAACTTTCGCGTAATGAGCAAGCGCCTTACTCAGCAAAAAACGCAATCGTTAACGGATCCTAAAAGCCCGTTCTTAGCAGAACCCGTTCACCTAGGCTACGATTTAAAGCGCCAAGAAAAACGCTTGAAAGTCCAATCTCAAGTTGAAATTTGCCGTTCTAAAGGACAGCTTCTTCATGGATTAAGCATTGATTTATCTAGCTCTGGCGCAAAGTTCAAAGTCCCTAGTGCATTTAAATATAACCTTGGGGAAATTATTCAGGTCACGTTTACTGAATTTGCCAGCAAATCTAACGTTGCAGGTATAGAGAAACCGCTTGCATACCGCATACTCGCGGTTGATGACTGTTACGAAAATGACTCAGTTCGATACCTCAGAACCATACGCTTAACTGACACCAATGTCGTCACCAGAGTGATAGATGAAGCGCTCAACAGTGCTGCTAAAAGGGCTCGTCACGACAATCAAGACAAGATTATTCGAGCTCGAACTCGCGGTTATGAGCACATCGCACTAAAGCACACCAGCAGCTTGCCTCTATTCTTTGATGGTAGTGACCTAAAATTAGCAATGTTAACGCCAAACAATCAAAAGCTTTGGCAATACTGGCACGATGAGAGAAACCAGCAAATGTTTGGTTCCTTATTCAACGAGCAACGCATCGCGTCACTCATTAAGCCTGGTGTGAAAGGAACAACCAATGTCCTTTATTCATTTACTCACGAGCACGAGAATCGAACCTATTTCTATTCGATGTTTCGCCCTGAAGCAACTCGCGAACAGCGCCAGCTATTTTGGCATTTAGGTGGCAAACGAGAGAGTTGGCGCGCCTTTAGAATTTCAATCTTTGAACTATCTGAGCAAGAACAGGAAGACCTAGCAGCTTTCTCTCCAGAGTTAGCAGAAACGTCTCAATCACTGACTCATATTGGTATTTTGCAAGAAATTGCTGACGAAAAATCAGGGCAGGATTACCTGCTAACTGAAAAGCCGCGCTTACCCGCTAATACGTTAAACGCGTTTCGTCATCCGAGAAGAGTTATCGGCAATCCAAAGGGCATTTATTTTGATGCAAAGTCTCGTCGAAAAGAGCCTCGTTATCGTTTTAAAACACCTTTAGAGTTGTACTCAGGACAAACTAAAACAGGCGGCTGTACTGTTGACCTTTCCAAACGAGGACTCGGAATTAGGCTAAGTGAGCCTACGATGTTACGTTCTGGGCAAGAGGTAAGAATCAACTTTCGAGAATTACAACTCTACGATAAAAAATTGCCGTTAATGTCGGTGCCATACCGAGTAATTCGTGTAAGCCCAGACGGTTGTAGCGTGCAGCTAGTTATTGATGAAAGCAGCCAAACCATGAAGGTAATCGCTTTTTTCAACAGCATTATCGAGCACAATCAAGACAAGCTAATCCCGCAAAAAGAGACGCTACCAAGTAATGCTCTACTTGAAAGGCTGCACTGCATGTTGCTCTCGCGTACGCTGAGCACGCCCATTTTTATCAGTAAGAGTACGTCACCTTCAATCAAAACCCCCGTTATCGGGGTGAACTTGCCGCTACCTAAACACATTGAGCTTTTTGCCCGTCTTGGGCATGACCAACTGTTGTCACTTGAACCTATCTTTAAAGGCCGGACAAGCACATTAATCGCAGAGCCAATAAAACGTGTAGAAGGTGCTCAAGCCAGACATCAGGATATCTACATAAGCGCCGCAAAAGTAGGCAATAAAATTACAAGCATTGAGTCAAAGCTTCATCAAGAGTTCAACAGCGTAAAAGAGCGGATTCAATTTATAAAGAAAGCGCGAATGATGGGTGACTTTTACGTGATTCGCCTTTCTACTGCGCCAATTTTCGATCCGATGACATCATTACTGCAACAAGATTTAAGTGACTTAACCCAATTTGGCGTACATCAAGCGAGCAAGTTAGAAAAAGAGTTAACAGCGCTCGTTGGTTACAGTGAATTTGAAGACATTACTGAAGAGGTTGTAATTAGATTGGAGTTAACCGAGTAAATTCAAAGTCATACCAAATTGAAAAAAAACACCGCCTTTCTGGCGGTGTTTTTGAATGGATGGTTAAGGTTTAGCTTTCCAGCTGACCTTTTGCTGCTTCACCAATGCGCCAGATAAAATACAGAGCACACCGCCCAACCCTGCAAAGCGAATCGCTGATTGCGCTTGAGCTTCCACTTTTGGTTTTGCGTGATACGCAATCCCTAATCCTGCCACCGACATCATCACAAGATCATTAGCGCCATCACCGACAGCAACCGTGTTGTGCTGCTCAATTTCATATTCATCCGCCAGTTCCACTAGAATGTCAGACTTCATCTGCGCCGTTACCACATCGCCAAGTACTTTACCCGTGAGTTTGCCGTCAATAATTTCTAATTGATTGGAGCGAGCAAAGTCTAAGTCGACTTTATCTTTGATGTAATCAGAGAAGTAAGTAAAACCACCGGAGGCAATCGCTGTTTTCCAGCCCAAGGCTTTCAACGTCGCAATTAGCGCTTCAAAGTCCGGCATGAATGGTAACTGGGAACGAACTTGTTCAAGAATTGATTCATCGGCACCTTTGAGCTTACCAACTCGCTGACGTAAACTTTGCTCAAAATCCAGCTCACCTTGCATGGCACGTTCAGTGACTTCAGCGACCTCATCCCCTACTCCTGCCAGTTTCGCGATTTCATCAATACACTCTATCTGGATCGCCGTTGAATCCATATCAAATACAATCAACCCTTGGGTTGATAGATCGGGCACTTCATTAAGCGAGGCGTAATCTAGGTTGAGACTTTGTAAGATCGTTTCATGTTGAGGAGTCAACTCTCCGGCCATCAGGGCTACTTCATATTGGCCAACTTTCCACGTTTCTAGTATTGGGTTGTAAAAGCCGGTGAAGAAATCAATGTCTTCGAAGTGACTTGGCGAAAGGTACTCAGCAAATACGATCCAGTTTGCTTTTGCTTTATCTAATTGGGAGGCAAATCGAGTCTCGGGTAATCGTTTTAAAAGTGTCGTATGTTTTCTGATAGGCAAGCTTTTTGACGCGTCCATGTATATAATCCCTTATGACTTTGCTAAAACGTTACCTCAACAAACTAAAAAGGCAAGTCTTTGTTTTATTTTAAATGGATGAGTAAAGAGCATGAGTGAATCTTTGTTCTCAGTAAGGAATGCCCTAAGAATTCTGGCACTAATCCTACTGTGTGTGATGTTGTTTATCACAATAAAAAACAGTGTTGTGATCAGTAAGGGTAATGAGAAAATTCAAGCACAACAGCTTGAAACGCTCACCAAAGTTTTGATTTCACAGGCGTCTCTTTCTGCCAGTGAGATGATTTTAACTAAAGATCAAGAACGATTACTTCAGCTAACAAACCAGCTAGCACAAGACCGTTTAGTGTTTGATGCAACAATCTACGATGCACAGGGTGTACGTTTAGCGTCTAGTGAAGAGGCATTATCGGTACGCGAAGTTCTTGGCCTGGATACGCCTTTGGCAACAGCTTCCATTGGTCGCCAGCAGTTGGTTGAACCAGTTTTTGCAGATGGTGCGCTTATCGGTTTTGTTCGCGTGACCTTTGAGACGGGCCGGGTGACGGCTATTTCTGACCACCACTATCGCAAGAGCGATCGTTATATGTACATGATGGTCTTAATGAGCTTTGTCTGTGGTATGTTGTTCATCTTGATTTTACGTCGACAACCGATACGTCGTAAAAAAGCGCCAAACCTGCTGCTAACCAAGTAACTAGGTAGCGCTAACAACTCATATAAAAACAGCCCGCAATGTGTGGGCTGTTTTTTTAGCTCTTGAGAGCGAAAAATAGAATGACTCTTCGTCGCTTACTCTTCGTCACCAAGCAATACTGAATCTAGTGCGATTAGCATCATGTCGTTGAATGTCGTTTGACGCTCGTCAGATGTAGTCTGTTCGCCAGTCTTGATATGATCAGAAACCGTACAGATTGTCAGAGCTTTTGCACCGTATTCTGCCGCAACACCGTAAATACCAGCCGCTTCCATTTCAACACCAACAATGCCGTACTTGTCCATTACATCGAACATTTCTGGATCTGGCGTGTAGAAAAGCTCTGCTGAGAATAGGTTACCAACTTTAACGTCAATACCGCGAGCTTTTGCAGCGTCTTCTGCCGCACGAACCATGTTGTAGTCTGCGATTGCCGCGAAGTCATGACCTTTAAAGCGGATACGGTTCACTTTAGAGTCAGTACATGCACCCATGCCGATCACAACATCACGCACTTTGATGTCTTCATTCACTGCGCCACAGCTGCCAACACGGATGATTTTCTTCACGCCGAAGTCTTTGATTAGTTCAGTCGCGTAAATCGAGCATGATGGGATACCCATACCGTGGCCCATTACCGATATCTTACGGCCTTTGTATGTACCTGTGTAACCAAACATATTACGAACGTCACACACTTGAACGACATCTTCAAGGAAAGTCTCTGCGATGTATTTTGCACGTAGTGGATCACCAGGCATCAGTACGACGTCTGCAAATGCACCCATTTCAGCATTGATATGTGGAGTTGCCATTTTCTTTTCCTTAACCTTTCTCTAGCGCTCCGCGCTTAAGGCGATATATGCCAGAGTATTCTCATTTCCGACAAGCAGCATTTACATACTGCAAACATAAAACTAGGAGCTATCAAGCTCCTAGTTTTCAAAAACCTAACTAATTATAGGAAGTTCTTACCGTAATCCATTGGAGAAGTACCGAAGTAACTTGCCAATGTTTGACCGATATCTGCGAATGTTTCGCGGCGGCCAAGAGAACCAGCTGGTACTTTTTGACCATAAACCAATACTGGGATGTGCTCACGAGTATGGTCAGTACCTGGCCATGTTGGGTCACAGCCGTGGTCTGCCGTTAGGATAAGCACATCGTCTTCTTCCATAATCTCTAGCACTTCGTTGATACGATCATCGAAGTACTCAAGTGCCGCTGCGTAACCCGCTACGTCACGACGGTGACCGTAAGCTGAGTCGAAGTCTACAAAGTTAGTGAATACGATCGTGTTGTCGCCCGCTTCTTTGATTTGCTCTAGCGTTGCTTCGAACAATGCAGGGATACCTGTCGCTTTCACTTTCTTAGTGATGCCGCAGTTTGCGTAGATATCAGCAATCTTACCAATAGAAACCACGTTGCCTTGCTTCTCATCAACGAGCTTCTGAAGAACCGTTGCTGATGGTGGCTCTACAGAAAGATCACGACGGTTACCTGTACGCTCAAATTGACCTTTACCAGCACCAACGAATGGGCGCGCGATAACACGACCAATGTTGTAATCTTCTAGCTCTTCACGTGCGATTTGGCAAAGCTCTAGTAGACGGTCTAGACCGAAAGTCTCTTCGTGACATGCGATTTGGAATACAGAGTCAGCAGACGTGTAGAAGATTGGTTTGCCAGTCTTCATGTGCTCTTCACCAAGATCGTCAAGAACTTGAGTACCAGACGCGTGACAGTTACCTAGGAAACCGTCAAGACCTGCACGCTCAAGAATGCGGTCAGTCAATTCTTTCGGGAAGCTGTTTGCTTTGTCAGTGAAGTAACCCCAGTCAAACAGAACAGGCACACCTGCGATTTCCCAGTGACCAGACGGCGTGTCTTTACCTGAAGAAAGCTCTGCTGCATGACCGTATGCACCAATGATTTCAGCGTCTGCGTCTAGTCCAGGTGCGAAGCGACCTGTCGATTCTTTATGCGCCATTGCCAAACCAAGTTTCGATAGATTTGGAAGGCGAAGTGCACCTTGGCGATTGTCGTTATCTGCTAAGCCTTTGTCACATTGGTCAGCGATGTGACCTAGTGTGTCTGAACCTACATCACCAAATTCTTTAGCATCGGCAGTTGCACCGATACCGAATGAGTCTAGTACTAAAATAAATGCTCTTTTCATTGCTCGTTCCTTAGGCCCACTCGGCTTTTTATTATGGTTGAGTAGGCCTTGTGTAATTACTTGTTCTATTAGATATCTTCTGCACGAATTTGGCGGTAAACCTCTGGAGTTGGTGTGTATTCACCACCTACTTTGATTGCACTGCGCAGTGCTTTTGCCGCTTCTTCCCATTGCTCTTCAGTGCGAGCGTGGATGACCGCAAGAGGTTTATCACTGTCTGCGACCTCACCTAGGCGGATGAACTCGTCGAAACCAACTGCGTAGTCGATTTCATCAGTAGCAACACGACGACCACCACCCATAGCAACCACAGCCATGCCGATAGCACGTGTATCCATTGCAGAGACAATGCCCGTTTCTGTTGCGTAAACTGGCTTAATGATTGCTGCTTTTTCTAAGTAGTTGTCGTAGTTTTCTACGAAGTCCGCAGGGCCGCCTAAACCGGCAACCATCTTGCCGAAGCACTCAGCCGCTTTGCCGTTATCCAGCACTTCCATCAGTTTTGCGCGTGCGTCTTCTGTGTTCTCAGCAAGCTTGCCAAGTACTAACATTTCAGCACATGAAGCCATGGTCACTTCAAGTAGACGAGGATTACGGTATTCACCCTTTAAGAAACGAACCGCTTCACGAACTTCTACTGCGTTACCCGCTGAAGACGCCAATACTTGGTTCATGTCCGTAAGAATTGCCGTAGTCTTAGTGCCAGCACCGTTTGCTACCGCAACGATTGATTTTGCTAGCTCTTCAGACGCTTCGTAAGTTGGCATAAATGCACCTGAACCCACTTTTACGTCCATCACTAGCGATTCCAGACCCGCCGCCAGTTTCTTAGAAAGGATCGACGCCGTAATCAGGGAGATATTGTCTACCGTTGCGGTAATATCACGAGTCGCGTAAACACGCTTATCCGCAGGAGCAAGGTCACCAGTTTGACCGATGATCGCCACACCAGCGTCTTTGGTTACTTGACCAAAAACATCGTTGCTCGGCGTAATGTTGTAACCAGGGATAGATTCAAGTTTATCCAGCGTACCGCCTGTATGACCAAGACCGCGGCCAGAGATCATAGGTACGAAACCGCCACACGCTGCCACCATTGGGCCAAGCATTAAAGAAGTTACGTCACCCACACCACCGGTTGAGTGTTTGTCGACAATTGGACCACCGAAGTTCATGTGGCTCCAGTCGATAACCATGCCCGAATCACGCATCGCACACGTTAAGGCGATGCGCTCATCCATGGTCATTTCATTAAAGAAAATCGTCATAGCAAACGCCGCAATCTGACCTTCAGATACCGTGTTGTTCGCTACGCCTTGAATAAAGAAGTTGATTTCGTCGGCGGTTAGGACTTCGCCGTCACGTTTTTTACGAATGATTTCTTGTGGTAAATACATTAGTGCCTCCCAAGCTCTTTTGAGCCATGGTTGTAGTAGGATAGAAGAGGTGTGGTAGCACCCGTTTAGGTGCTACCGTTCAGACGTATTATTGAAATTAGTACGCTGTTGGATCAGCGACGTCGTCCGATACTTCTAATGTATTTAGTAGGTTGGTTAGCAGGCTAGACGCACCAAAACGGTAGTGACGAGCATCAACCCAGTTGTCACCTAGGATTTCGTCAGCCATTGCTAGGTATGCTGCTGCGTCTTCAGCAGTGCGCACACCACCTGCTGGTTTGAAACCAACAGTTTCTGCAACCCCCATGTCGCGAATAACTTCAAGCATCATGCGAGCGTATTCTGGTGTTGCGTTTACTGGCACTTTACCAGTTGAAGTTTTAATGAAGTCAGCACCTGCTTCAATACAGATTTGAGATGCTTTCTTGATTAGTGCTTCTTCTTTTAGTTCACCTGTTTCGATGATCACTTTAAGAAGAATGTCACCACAAGCTTCTTTACATTGCTTAACTAGTTCGAAGCCTACTTTCTCATCACCCGCCATTAGCGCTCGGTAAGGAAAAACTACGTCAACTTCGTCTGCACCGTAAGCAACCGCCGCTTTTGTTTCAGCAACTGCGATTTCAATGTCGTCGTTACCATGTGGGAAGTTCGTTACTGTTGCAATACGAACCTCTGGCGTACCTTGCTCACGAAGTGTCTTCTTAGCAATAGGAATAAAGCGAGGGTAAATACAAATTGCAGCTGTGTTGCCTACTGCTGTTTTCGCGTCATGACATAGTGAGATCACTTTTGCATCAGTGTCATCGTCATTCAACGTAGTTAGGTCCATAAGTTTAAGTGCACGTAGCGCTGCTGCTTTTAAATCGCTCATTTCTATCTCCGATCAATATTCAAAAAATTCACTACTCAGCCTTACATCACGTCTTTAACTATAATCAACAAGTCGAGACAATGTGAGTAAATGGCTAAACAGTCTATTAATGAACGGACTTGGTTCCCTGAAGACTCGGCATATACAGCGAAAATTTATCATATGCCAATTGCTATCCTTGTCACCGCACAGTACCAGTTTGGCCTATGGCACAACAATCTATGATTGCGGTGTCTTTAATATCACATCACAAAGCAAAACGCCTATTAGATCTGATATTGCAGGGCAATTCATTTGCCCATCGATTATGTAATATTCATTACGTGATTAAGAATCAAGCTTAACCACTATCCTGTGATTAATACATTATAGAGTTTCACCGCAAAACTGTAGCACCAAATAGAGCGCAAACGGTTTGTATCTCAAAATTTCCTAGCCCCTATTCCATTGACTGCGTAATACCTCGACTAAGGCAAACACCCGATGAAATTTTGGAGCCCGAAAAACGAAAAATGCCCCGCAGCAATCTCTTGCTACAGGGCATGATGTAAAACGGCGTCTATATATTAAGAACCGATTCTAATTATAGTGCTGCAAGGCTTAAGCAGAAGCCTGCAATTGTCGCTGCCATAAGGTTAGACAACGTACCTGCAAGAACTGCTTTAACACCCATGCGAGCGATGTCACTACGACGGTTTGGTGCAAGGCTACCTAGACCACCAAGTAGAATCGCGATAGAAGAAAGGTTCGCGAAACCACATAGTGCGAATGAGATGATAGCTGTTGTCTTCTCAGACATTACTTCACCAGTTGCCGCGATTACTTGAGCGTTTTCACCTAGATATGGTGTGAAGTTCAAGTAAGCAACGAATTCGTTCACTACGATTTTCTGACCGATGAATGAACCAGCTGTTACAGCTTCTGCCCATGGAACACCGATTAGGAATGCTAGTGGAGAGAACGCGTAACCTAGGATTAGCTCTAGTGTTAGTTCTGGCATGCCGAACCAACCACCGATGCCACCTAGCATACCGTTGATTAGCGCGATTAGACCAACGAATGCGATTAGCATTGCACCTACGTTAAGCGCAAGTTGTAGACCAGAAGCCGCACCGCCCGCAGCTGCGTCGATTACGTTAACTGGTTTGTCGTCACCGCCGTCCATCGCTTCTTCGATACTTTCGTGAGGCTGGTCAGTCTCTGGGTGAAGGATTTTAGCGAACAGTAGACCACCTGGTGCTGCCATGAATGATGCCGCAACTAGGTACTCTAGTGGAACACCCATAGATGCGTAACCAGCTAGTACACCACCAGCAACAGAAGCTAGACCACCACACATTACCGCGAATAGCTCTGATTGAGTCATTTTTGGAACGAATGGGCGAACAACTAGAGGTGCCTCAGTTTGACCTACGAAAATGTTAGCTGCCGCTGACATTGATTCCGCACGAGAAGTGCCTAGCGCTTTTTGTAGTGCGCCACCAAGAATCTTGATAACCCATTGCATAACGCCAATGTAGTAAAGAACTGAAATCAGTGCAGAGAAGAAGATCAGTGTAGGAAGAACACGGAATGCGAAGATGAAACCGCCGCCGCCGAATACTTCGAACATCTTGTCAGAAACAAGACCACCGAACAGGAATGATGAACCATCGTTACCGTAGTTGATAACGTTAGAAACACCTGAAGAGAAACCGTTTAGTAGATCACGGCCCCAAGGTACATACAGAACAAATGCACCTAATGCGAATTGGATAGCGAATGCGCCACCCACAGTTCTAAAGTTGATAGCTTTTCGGTTGTTAGAAAATGCCACTGCAATCGCAAGAAGCACTACCATACCGATTAGGCTCATAAACAGGCTCATAGTTTATGACTTCCTTATAAGTTATTTATTGGCGTGTTACAAAATGGAGCTATAAAGCGGGGGCAATTATACTCATGCAGAATCAATTAAAGTAATGCCAGCCTCACACTTTCCTATAAGATTCATGATTGATTCAACCAGCTTTGTGAGTTAATTCACAATAAGCAGGAAAACGTTTTCGATTTCAAACCACATCTTTAGATTTTATTCACATATCGAGAAAGCAAAATTGCTATTTTTCCACAGTTGAGAGGCAATCGATTGCTTTCGGCCGTTATGCAACTCTACGAGCTCATTAAAGACGTGAATGAGTTTGGCTGGGTGATTTGACTCCCCTTGATATCCAAGTATAGGCATATCTGGTGCGTCTGTTTCGATTACTAGGTTTTCGAGTGGTAATTTTTGAATTGCGTCGCGTGTTTTCTTGGCTCTTGGGTAGGTAATCGTTCCTCCTACACCGATAAAAAAACCTAATTTGACCCACTCCATGGCTTGCTGATAACTCCCAGAAAAAGCGTGTAGTACACCACCTCTAGGGAGATTCGCCGCTTTCACCATTTGAATGAGGCGATTGTGCGCTTTTCGGCTATGTAAAATAACTGGGAGCTCGAAGCGTCTAGCCAGCTCAAATTGAACTTCAAGTATCTTTTCTTGCAACTGTGGATCAACATCAATGGCAAAATCTAAACCACACTCTCCTATTGCCACGCACTGCTGCCCTTTTTGATTTAGATAGCCTTCTAGCTCTGTAAGGTGCTGCTCAACGTTATCTTCAAGAAAATACGGATGAAAGCCGAGCGCATAATACAAATTGGCATGTTGCTCTGCCAAAGTTTGAATACGAGCCCAGTTTTGCGGACCGACGGAAGGAATCAAAATTCTTGCGACGCCTTGCGTTTGAGCAAGCTCAAGTTGATGCGCAAAGTCATCTTGAAACACATCAAAATCAAAGTGGCAGTGCGTATCAAAGAGCTTCATCTTGACGTTTTTTATCTGTATCTTCGGGCGGGAAATCAGAAGATCGTTGGGCTTCACTCTTCTCTTCAGCTTGGTGGGCAGGGTCTTTTCGATATGGGACGCAACTGCGTTTCTGATCGGGGGTTAACCCCATTTCTTTACACCAATTGTCGTAACGCTTTAGCCCACGTTTAAACCAGTTCATATCTTATCCTTATATAAAAACGCCCTTGGCTAAGTTTATAGCCAAGGGCGTTTTAAAATCTAGTTTGCGTTAAGGCTTACCCTAACCGCGCAAATTAGTGCTCACGCGTCGCACGGAAATCAACGTCCGGGAAACGCTCTTTCGCTAAGTTTAAGTTAACGATTGTTGGAGCGATATACGTTAGGTTATCACCACCATCCAATGCTAAGTTCGCTTGATTCTTGCGTTGGAACTCATCCAGTTTCTTCGCATCACCACACTCAACCCAACGCGCAGTTGCAACGTTAATGCCTTCATAAATCGCTTCAACGTTATACTCAGACTTCAAACGAGCCACAACAACATCAAACTGAAGTACACCAACGGCACCAACGATCAGATCGTTGTTCTGTAGAGGACGGAATACCTGTACCGCACCTTCTTCTGATAGCTGAACCAAACCTTTGAGAAGCTGCTTCTGCTTTAGTGGATCTTTCAGGCGAATACGACGGAATAGTTCCGGAGCGAAGTTCGGAATACCAGAGAACTTCAATGATTCACCTTGCGTAAAGGTATCACCAATCTGAATAGTACCGTGGTTGTGTAGACCAATGATGTCACCGGCGTAAGCGTGTTCTGCACGTGCACGGTCACCAGCCATAAAGGTTACTGCATCAGAGATACTCACTTGCTTGCCAAGACGAACGTGGTTCATCTTCATACCTTGCGTGTAAGTGCCCGATACAATACGCATGAATGCGATACGGTCGCGGTGTTTTGGGTCCATGTTCGCTTGGATCTTAAATACGAAACCAGAGAACTTCTCTTCAGTCGCTTCAACTTCACGTTCAACCGCTTGACGAGTTTTCGGCGCTGGAGCCCATTCAGTTAGACCGTCTAGCATATGATCCACACCAAAGTTACCTAATGCAGTACCGAAGTAAACTGGCGTAAGCTCACCTGTTAGGAACATTTCCAAATCAAACTCAGGGCAAGCACCCATGACAAGCTCAAGCTCTTCTCGAACACTTTCCGCAAGGCCTGCACCAACTTTTTCATCAAGCTCTGGGTTATCGAGACCTTTGATGATTCGAACTTCTTGAATCTCATGACCGTGACCTGATTCGTATAAAATCGTTTCATCACGGTGAATGTGGTACACACCTTTAAATTCTTTACCACAGCCGATTGGCCATGTAATTGGCGCACACATCATGCCCAACTCGTTTTCTACCTCGTCCAATACTTCCATTGGATCACGAACGTCACGGTCAAGTTTGTTCATGAAGGTTACGATTGGCGTGTCACGCAGACGCGTTACTTCCATCAGCTTACGTGTACGATCCTCGACACCTTTCGCCGCATCGATAACCATCAAACACGAGTCTACTGCCGTTAACGTACGGTATGTATCTTCCGAGAAGTCTTCGTGTCCAGGCGTATCAAGTAGGTTTACCAGACAGTCATTGTAAGGGAACTGCATTACAGAAGTGGTTACCGAGATACCACGTTCTTTTTCCATTTCCATCCAGTCTGATTTTGCGTGCTGTGCGTTACCACGACCTTTAACCGTACCTGCTTTTTGGATCGCGTTTCCGAATAAAAGGACTTTTTCAGTAATGGTGGTTTTACCCGCATCCGGGTGAGAAATAATAGCGAACGTTCTGCGCTTAGACACTTCGCCTAAAAAAAGGGGATTTGACATTAGTTAATCTTCTAAATTACTTTCATGCTCACAAAATAGGCAAGCATATCTACTATTCGATATTGTGCGGTATTCTCGCTTATTATCGCTGTGCTAGCAAACTGGAAAGACATGAACTGAATTTACTCGGCTCACCAGCCTTTACCTGCAACTAACAAGGGAAAGCCAGCGCCACACAAAGAGATGTAAAAATTCAAAAAATTGTTATTACATATTCAAAAGCCTCGAATCCGGATACGCATTTAAAGCATAAGTGTTGATGAGGTAATTAGTAACGGCCTAAAACTAACTCAAAAATAAGTAACTCATGATAATGGCGTCTTCCTTACCATTTCCCGATTTAGCTGGGTAATAGTTGTAACGACGGTCCACTTCATTAAAACCTGCTTGCTCATAAATATGGATAGCTGGGTGATTACTTTCACGCACTTCTAACCAAGCACTCTCTGCTTTGGCTTGTTCACAGTGTTCAATAAACGCGTCCAGCAATTTTTGCCCTAGCCCTCTGCCTTGTTGAGAAGGCGCTACTGCAATATTTAATAGTGTCACTTCTCCAACAATATTCTGTCCATAGAAGTAACCAACCACTTGAGAGCCTTCCAGCATCACATGATGGCAAGCACCGCGACTGGATAAGTCACGAACCAAAGATTCGGCCCAAGGGTGAGAATGTGCTTGCTGCTCGATTTGCCAAACTTGGTCGAGGTGCTCTGCACGCATCGGCGTAATTTCAATTGTCACGCATTAGCTCCGTTAAGAGTACGAACAGATTTGTTGCCACAATGCGCGGCGCTGTTCGTTATTACCATCAATATCTTGTAATAGTGGCGAGATCAGGTGCTTTGCCTTGATGCTTTTATCAGCCTCACAGCCTGCAAACCACACCCACTCTAGCTGATGTTCACCCAGCATGGATAAGCGCTCAGGCTCTAGGTGCAGCGCATCATCAAGCGTGAGCTTAATGCTTTTTAATACGCGCTCAAACATCAATGCCGTCTCGTTTTCTGGACATATTGGCGATACCAATAGGAGTTTACATGAACTTTGCAAATCCAATAATGGCGATTGATAGCCTTCCAGTCTTTCAGGGTGTACCAGCTCCCATGTGCTGATCCCCATTTCACGTAAATACTGTTTCTCGTTAATTGACATTTTCCGTCACCTATTTGAACGAGGGCAATCCTATCAAATTATCGCGATTATACCTAAAGGACTTCAAGGAACACCTGAACACAATGAGATGATTTGGATATTCCTGAACATAGCGTTTTGCCAACGGCCACACATTGGGTATGACATATAAGGTACATTATGAAATTCTTAAATACGCTACTACTTTGCACACTGGTAGCCGCCACCAGCATGAGTGTTTTTGCTAATAACAGCGATGAGTGGGAGCTGATTGCAACGAAAACCGTTAACTTTCATACAGAAACAGATACCGTGACACCAAATAGCCTATTCCGAAACCGAAGCTTCAGTAAAATAAAACTAAAATGTGTGCAAGGAACGGTAGACATTAATGGTTTAAAAGTCGTCATGACAGATGGTAGTGAGAAAAAGCTTTCCTCTATGGGCGTACTAACAAGCGGATTGTCGACTCGTGCCTGGAGCCTTCCAGGTACAAAAGAAGCCAAGCTAAAACAGATTGAAATGACTTACAGTAGCTGGGGAAGCACAAAACTTAGCCTGCTAGGGGTAAGTAAAAAAGCGAAAATAGAGGTCTGGGGCAAAAAGAAAAGTAACCAGTCATCCTAACCTCCCTATCTCAGTTTTCAGTGAATAAGAAAGAAGCCCACTTAGTCGTGGGCTTCTTTCATTTACAGTTCAGAGAACTCTGGCGCATAGTCTATGCGTCCGGAGCGTCCAGCACATTGACCTTCGACCAACTCTGCGACTCGAAATGCACCTTTAGGGACATCCCAAGCACATTCAAAGCCCATCTCGTCGCATGATTGAAAACCCTGGCGCGCGTAATAATCAGGATCGCCCAACACCACACACACTGGGTAGCCAAAATCACGCAGTGAATCAAAACCTTCTTTGATCAACTCTGCAGCGATGCCTTGGCGACGGTAATCTTCATGAACAGCTAATGGCGCTAGCCCTTGCCATGACAAATCTTCACCATTTAAGGTCACAGGGCTAAATAAAGCATGGCCTATCACCTCTCCCTCATCTGTACACGCGACTAAGGAAAGCGTGAATTTGCTGTTTTCGCGCAAACGCATCACAAGCTCAGCTTCAGCTTCCGTCGGGAAGGCGTGTTTCAATAAGCGGTCAATGGTAAGAATGTCCGCTGGGGCTTCAGTTCGAATAAGCATTCGCTACTCCGGTTGGTTGTGCAGGCGCTTGAACTCCTTTCTGAACAAAATCAGCCAATTGATTCAAAGCGACTTGCATTGCTTTCGGTAACTGCTCTAAGTCGACACTGTCCATTAAGTTTTTCACTTCTAAGCCAAGCTCAGTATCACCTTCAATTGAAAGGCGACGTTGGAAGAACAGTGTGTCAGGGTCTTCTTTACGACCAGCAATCAGTACTAGGTCGTTTAGATTACCACTAAAACTCACATCTTCCTGAACTGGTTTTTCAGCTACCACCAATTTTTCGTCTTGATAGCTGATGTACCATGCTAAGTTCAAGTCTTTAATCGCAACTTTTAACCACTTGTCTTCAAGGAACTCAAAGTCACCATCTTCCAAGGCTTCTTTAAACACCATTTTTAGCCCTTCTAGCAACGCTTTTTGCTGAATTGGCTGTGGTAATAACTGGACTGGAGAACGCAAAATATTAGCTGCGTTCTTTACTAGTTGACTGCGAATCTTGTTTAACACGTTCATTATCCGTTACTTTGTCATTAGGTTGCTTATATTAAGCAATCGTGGCGATGAGATTACTGTTATGTATCAATAAAGTGCTTATTTTAGATTGGTGGTTTATTGCTCACTAACGCTTCTTTTTTTGAACTTACGTGTATTATTGATGCGAACAGGTGGATAAACACTTTTACAACCGTATTTTCAAAGTTATAGTTATCTGAGCGTATCCATGTGATTGTCGACTGCACAGCTAAAACCGCGAGCCCTTTAATGGCAGGTAACACTTTAGCTTGGTGGTAGACCGCCGCAGGCTTATCAGGGTGTCGCTTTTTATACACGGACGAATAATCTGGCTCATTGGAGATCGGTAATACCCTAATGCCTTCCCAGCAATTAAAACATTGGTTTGCCACGCTAACCTCAAATAGCCCTTTCTTCTTTGCCATTCTTGATAAAAAACACAATTATCGAATGGTAAGTGACCGTTACTGCGATATCGCAGGTTTAAGTCATGAGGAAATCGTCGGCTTAAACGATTGCCAAGTGCTGGGTGAACAGTTTTATAAGAAGCTTGCACCATACTATCAGCGCGCGTTCAAAGGGGCACATGTCGAAGCCGAAATCACGCTCGATGAAACCGACCTTGAAACCAGTCTTCACTTTAGTCTTTCGCCAGTTTTTGAAGGTAACGACATTCGCTTTGTTGTTTTTCACGCTGTCGATACTTCAGAAAAGCAGATACTCGTTCGCTCCTTAGAAGAGTCCGAAAGTAAGTTTGCGAAGTTAACACAACTGCTACCAGACGGCTTACTGCTTATCGAAGATGATATTGTCATCTCTGCGAACCCCGCATCAGCGCGCCTTCTCGGACTTAACTCTCCTCATGAATTGTTGGGCGAAGAGCTAAGTCGTTTATTCATCGATGAAAACAGTAAAAAGGTATTTAGTCATCGATTGAGTACATTAATTTCTGACAAACCTTTTGTCTGCTTAACCAGTGCAAGATGCGGCTTTGAACGGAAAGTTCAGCTACACGCGGATTCCACGGCGATATTAGGTAGCGAATCTCAAATTATCCTAATCCAAGATGCTGATGATGCGCCCAAAAACCTGTCTTCTGCATCGAATGAAGACATACACATTGACTCGCTCACCAAACTCTACAACCGCTTTGGCTTCACCAAACGTTTGGAACAGCTGATCAAAAAGCAAACACCGCTTCTGGTGTTCTATTTGGATATCGATAACTTCAAAAACATTAATGACTCACTTGGTCACCATATTGGCGATAAAGTGATTCAAGAGGTATCGGCCCGTCTTAAACGGTTACTACCAAACCAAGCGATTATTGGTCATTTGGGTGGCGATGAGTTTGGCGTCATTCTGCCGGAGCCAGAAAATACCCGCATGGCTGAAATTTTGTCCGATCGCATTATCTCGTTGATCAACCAACCTTTCGACTTGCACCACTTCAGCAAACGCCTTGCCTGTTCAATTGGTAGCGTTCGATACCCTGAAGACGGACAAGATGCACGAATCCTACTACAAAATGCCGATACTGCGATGTATGAAGCCAAAGATCGTGGTAGAAATCGTCTGATCAAATTTAACGATCAAATGAACAAAGAAGCGCGTATGCGTTTGTGGCTTGAAATCGAACTGCAAAAAGCATTGCAGCAGAACGGTTTGGAAGTGTGGTATCAACCTAAGGTTAACGCGCGAGACTTCAGTATCAACGGCGCAGAAGCGCTCGTTCGTTGGAAGCATCCAGTCGAAGGGTACATTAGTCCTGGCTCATTCATTCCTGTCGCCGAGCGCGCTGGGTTAATCGAACACCTTGGACGTGTCGTGATGCGTGATGTTTTCAATACGGTAAAACGTTGGAAGCAACAAGGCATACTGCCAGGCCGTGTCGCCATCAACCTCTCTCCCGAGCAATTTGGCAACCCACAGCTGATCGACTTTATGGAAAAGCTGCTTCGCACTACCGAGCTTGATCCAAGCTGCATTACCTTCGAGCTAACCGAAAGTGCCGTGATGAGTGATAGCGAACATACACTGCAGATGTTGAATGCGATTAAAAAGCTTGGCTTCGCTCTCTCTATCGATGACTTTGGTACCGGCTACTCTTCTCTTTCCTACTTAGCGCGTTTCCCTATTGACGAGCTAAAAATCGACCGCGCTTTTATTAATGATATCGACACACTACCGAAACAAGTCACTGTGATTGAAAACATCATTAATCTGGGTAAGTCGCTCGACTTAACTGTCGTTGCCGAGGGGGTGGAAACCCACCAGCAAGCTACTTTGCTCTCTAACCTTCAATGTAATGCGATTCAAGGATTCCATTTTTATCGCCCGCAGCCAAAACATGAAATTGAAGAGCTGTTTGTACAGAATCGTCGTCACAAGAACTAACCCCGACCCGATACCCTTACTCGCAAGGGGTAAATATCGACTTTATTGAGCTAAACCTAACTTAGGTCAATTTCGCTATTCATAATTCTTCATAAAATGCGGACACCTTTTTATTCTCAATGATTGTGAGCATATGGAACTCTTGTGTCCCGCGGGTAACCTGCCTGCGTTAAAAACTGCGATTGATTGCGGTGCCGATGCCGTCTACATTGGTTTCAAAGATGATACCAACGCCCGTCACTTTGCTGGCCTCAACTTTAACGGCAAAAAGTTAGAAAAAGCGGTGCAATACGTTCATGACCGCAATAAAAAAATTCATGTCGCGTTGAATACCTTCGCTCATCCCAATGGCTTCGAGCGCTGGACGAACGCAGTAGACAATGCAGCGGCACTGGGTGTAGACGCGCTGATTGTTGCAGACATTGCAGTGCTGGAGTACGCGGCTCGCAAATATCCCGATCTGGAACTACACCTTTCAGTGCAAGCATCAGCGACCAACGTCGCAGCCATTGATTTTTACAAACAAAACTTCAACGTAAAACGGGTAGTGCTACCCCGCGTTTTATCGATTCATCAGGTCAAACAGCTCTCACGCAACATCACTAGCGATGTCGAGTTAGAAGTCTTTGCTTTTGGTAGCCTTTGCATCATGTCTGAAGGTCGCTGCTACCTATCGTCATACATGACAGGCGAGTCTCCAAACACTGTGGGAGCATGCTCTCCAGCTAAGTACGTTCGCTGGCAAGAAACAGAAAATGGTCTGGAATCCCGCCTTAACGACATTTTGATCGATCGCTACAGCACCGGTGAAAATGCGGGCTACCCTACCTTGTGTAAAGGCCGTTTCGAAGCAGAAATCGAAGGCGAGAAAAAACGCTACCACGCACTGGAAGAACCAACCAGTTTGAACACCCTCTCTATGCTGCCAGAACTATTTGCTGCAAATGTGGCGTCTGTAAAAATTGAAGGTCGCCAACGTAGCCCAGCTTACGTAGAACAAGTCACTCGAACATGGCGAGCCGCGATTGACCGTTACCAAGCAAACCCAGAAGCTTATCAAGTCGAAGCGGCTTGGGATGCCGCATTGGCAAACGTGTCTGAAGGTACGCAGACCACACTTGGTGCTTATCACCGCAAATGGCAGTAGAGGTTAAGATGGATAATTCAATGAAATACGCGCTTGGCCCGCTGTTGTACTTCTGGCCAAAACAAGACATCGAAGCGTTTTATGAACAAGCGAAATCAAGCTCCGCGGACATCATCTATCTTGGGGAAACCGTATGCTCAAAACGTCGAGAAATGAAGCCTTCGCATTGGCTTGAAATAGCAAAAGAGCTGTCTGCATCTGGCAAGCAAGTGGTGCTATCAACAATGGCACTACTAGAAGCTCCGAGTGAAGTAAACATAATGAAGAAGTACATCGACAACGGTGACTTCGCGATTGAAGCAAATGACGTATCTGCTGTTCAATTGGCATCAGAGCATAAAGTGCCTTTCGTCGTTGGCCCTGCAATCAATACTTATAACGCACACACGCTCAACTTATTTTTGAAGCAAGGTATGATGCGTTGGTGCATGCCTGTCGAGCTCTCTCGCGAATGGTTAAACGATACTTTGGTTCAGTGTGACGAGCTTGGTATTCGTAACAAGTTTGAAGTTGAGGTATTTAGCCACGGTTATTTGCCTTTAGCATATTCCGCTCGCTGTTTCACAGCCCGAGCTGAAAACCTAGCGAAAGACGATTGCGAAACCTGCTGTATCAAATACCCTACGGGTATCCAGGTCAGCAGCCAAGAAGGACAAGAAGTCTTTAACCTTAACGGCATTCAAACGCAATCAGGGTATTGTTATAACCTGATCAATGACTTACCAAGTATGCAAGGCCTGGTTGATGTGGTCCGATTAAGCCCTCTCGGTGTGAGTACACTTTCTGAGTTAGAGCATTTTCGCTCAAACGAGCACGGCGACAACCCTGAAAAACTTGAAAGCCGCCAATGCAATGGCTATTGGCATCAGCTAGCTGGCTTAGAAGTAAAAAACATTTAGCTCCCCAAAAAAGAAAAGCGAGGCCCAACCTCGCTTTTCTCTATCAGCCATTGTTAACAGGCTTGCACTGTTGGCTCAGCCGAAGTTTCATTAAGCAGCTTTTTCACATCTCGCCACAACATACTGATCACGACCAAACTCAATGCAATGTTAGACAATGGGAAAGCTAACCAAATGCCTGTCACGCCGAAAAGTTTCGGCATAATGAATAAGAATGGCAACTGGACCAGCATGTTGCCTAGTGTTACAAACATAGCTTTGCTGCCTTTGTTTACTGATTGATAGTACGCGGCCGCCACAACTAAAAAACCATCTAAGAACAACGCAAACATGTGTAAACGAATCCCGATCACAGTGCTATCAATCAACTGTTGGTCAGCATTATTAAACACCGCAACCAGTTCGTACGGGAAAAGGTTCATCAAAACAACGAACGCCACCCCACCAAGCACAGATGTCCCCATCGCGACCTTTAATAACTTTCTGATGTTCTCCTGATTACGTGCACCGTGGTTGAAGCTCACTAAAGGCTGCATACCATTCGCAATTCCTTCGGCTATCAGATAGTAAACCGTCACGATGTACCCCAAAATGGCGTACGCTCCGATCAACATTGCACTTCCGTATTGAGCAAATAACGCGTTGTGCAGTGCCACCATCACAGAGCCGTAGGCGTACATAAAGAAACTTGATGTACCTATCATGATAATCTTTGGTGCAGCATCAACCTGAACTTTGAAGTCGCGGATACGAAGGCGTAATGTTGCTTTTGAAGTAAAGAAGTAACCAATACCGAGCACAGTGACCACTAATTGTGCAAGTGCAGTGGCAATAGCGGCTCCGGTTAACTCCCACTCCAACCAAGCAATAAATACGTAGTCTAATACGATGTTAATAACGGCACCGATGACCATCAAAATCGTTGCTAAGTTCGGGCTGTCGTCATTGCGTAACAGAAACGGAACTGCGATAGAACCCAACGTGAATACGCACGCGACAATCAGAATATGCAAATATTGCAGCGCAAGTTCAAACACTCGCCCTTCCGCACCTTGCCAGCGAATAAATTCATCCGAAAACAAGAACAATATTGTAGCAACGACCGGCATCAATGCCGCTAACAACGTCAATCCGGTCGTTAGGATTCGCTTAGCGCCTTCATGATCGTTCTCTCCTTGCTTGATCGAAGTCAGCGCGCCAGTCCCCACCCCAATCATCATTCCTATACCGAGGATCGAACCGATAATAGGCCACGCAACATTGATCCCAGCTAATCCGTCAGCGCCAACATAACGGCCAATAAAAATGCCATCAACTATTTGATACAAACCGTTTACGAGCATTGCTGCGACGGTTGGAATCGTATATTTCCAAAACTGTCTATAAATTGAGTTTTGCATGACTGTCACCAGTAGTTAGCAAAGCTAACCATTTAATTAGCAAGACTAACTAAATGGTTAATTTAAATAAAAGAAAGATGAAACAACAAAAACTAAACCATACAGCTGAGGCCTTTGCTTTAGTTTAAAATGACTTATTACTCAATGCTTTATTCAATAAAGCTTGTAACTGTTCAGCTTCTTGCTGATTTAATTGTTGCATCATTTGGTCAGAGATATCTTTGTACACTACCTGCTCCAAAGACATTTTTTCTGCGACTTCTTCCGTAAGCAACACACGCTTAGCACGAGCATCCTCATTACATGCGATGCGTTTCACCAAACCCTTTTTTTCCAAACGCACAACCATTGTCGATGCGGAAGGCTTAGTCACTTGCAGCTCTTCTGCAAGATCGGTTATTCGCACACCCTCAGGGTAAACCTGAATCACACGTAAATAATCGAACTCATTAAAGCTTAGATGTGATAATGGATCTTCTTTGGCATAGACACGCCAAGCTTTGGCGCAAAAACGCTCTAAATCAATCAAGCTTTCTTCTAATGCCATAAAAGCCACCACCACTTAGTTAGCAAGGCTAACTATTTTAAATGAGTCACTCATCAAGTTCAATCATAAAAAAAGCCGCTCTCATCGAGCGGCTCTAAATCATTCAATTTCCAGCTTCTTGGCAGCCTTTAACTTGGCCAATCTATCTTGCTGTAATTGATCGTAAATTTGCGCCAACTCCAAGAAAGAATAGCGATGCTCAACATAATCGTAAACGTTGAACGAAATCGCGAGCTTATAAAGTGAGATGGCACTTGCGATATCACCTTCAAGCTGATTACGCTTTCCAAGGTAGAAATACGTTTCCGTCAATCGTTCAGCTAGGCGATAGTTCTCTCTCGTTCCATCCATAATTGCTTTAAGCGCGTCTTCGTCCGAGACGTCTCGTAGCATGATGGCAACAAGAACCCATCCCCACTCTTCACTACGATCTCGTAAATAACGCTGTTGAAGATTGGCTTTTGCTTGCTCTGGATTTTGCTCAGCTTCGATGATGTACAGCCATAATGAACGAAAAGGATCCGTTGGCATTTCTTGATAATGCTTGGTCATATCTTCTAAAGCGAGATCGATTCTGCCACCATAATACAGTGCAATCGCACGGTTGCGCTCAGCATAGGTATTATCAGGAGCCAACTCTATGGTCGAGTCAAACGCTTCATATGCCGCATCAAACTCTCCTACTTGGGTAAAGTATACTCCCAAAAGATTGAAGATGTCCGGCTGAGCAGGATTCAACTGCAAAGACTGGTTAAAGTCCAAACGGGCAAGATCACGCAAACCAACGCTGTCGTAGTAGCTACCGCGCTCATAATGCATTTTAGCGCGCACTTCATCACTAAGGTCGGGACGTTGTAGCAACTGCGAGAGACGCGCGATTTGTACTTCTTGTTGAACACTAGGCTGAAGTGGCACCGCCATCGGTGGATATAACCACTTTTGTGCTGATTGTTGAGAAGTATTTGCACAACCGGTCAGCGCGATAGCAACACATAAAATTGCGGTTTGAAACCATTTCACTAATTGATACTCCTGTTTGGACCGCTCAAGATTTGTTTCTCTTAATGCAATATAGGCGATAACCTCGTTTGAGGTTAATACATCGAAACAAACCAAAAAAGGGGAGCGAAAATGCTCCCCTTTTATAACATGCTTTCAGGCCCTTAATCTAATAAAAGGCTGAAAGTCTCATTTTGTCTTACTCGTCTTTAGCAGCCGGTGCTTCAGCAGCAGCTTCTTCAGCTGGCTTTTCTACCGCTTCTTTCATGCTTAGACGTACACGGCCTTGGCGGTCGATTTCAAGAACTTTAACTTGAACTTCTTGACCTTCAGCTAGGTAGTCAGACACTTTCTCTACGCGTTTTTCTGCGATTTGAGAAATGTGTACAAGACCATCTTTGCCTGGAAGAACCGTTACGAATGCACCGAAGTCTGCTAGACGTGCAACTTTACCTGTGTAGATACGGCCCACTTCAACTTCAGCAGTGATCTCTTCGATACGGCGGATAGCTTCTTTCGCAGCAGTGCCTTCAGTTGCCGCAATCTTGATAGTACCGTCGTCTTCGATTTCGATAGTTGTACCAGTCTCTTCAGTTAGAGCACGGATAACTGCACCACCTTTACCGATAACGTCTTTGATCTTCTCAGCGCTGATCTTCATCGTGTGAATACGCGGAGCAAATTCAGAGATGTCTTCACGAGCACCAGAGATTGCTTCATCCATTACAGATAGGATGTGCTTACGTGCGCCTTGAGCTTGGTTAAGCGCAATTTGCATGATTTCTTTAGTGATGCCTTCGATCTTGATGTCCATTTGAAGTGCAGTGATACCAGTGTTAGTACCTGCTACTTTAAAGTCCATGTCACCTAGATGGTCTTCATCGCCAAGGATGTCAGAAAGTACAACGAAATCGTCACCTTCTTTAACAAGACCCATTGCGATACCAGCAACAGATGCTTTGATTGGTACACCTGCGTCCATAAGCGCAAGAGAAGTACCACATACTGAAGCCATTGAAGATGAACCGTTAGATTCAGTGATTTCCGATACAACACGTACTGTGTATGGGAACTCATCAACAGAAGGCATTACTGCAGCAATACCACGCTTCGCCAGTTTACCGTGGCCGATTTCACGACGCTTAGGAGAACCTACAAAACCAGTTTCACCTACACAGTATGGAGGGAAGTTGTAGTGCAGTAGGAAGTGATCTTTACGCTCACCAGTTAGCTCATCGATGATTTGAGCATCACGCTGAGTACCTAGCGTTGCCGTAACGATCGCCTGAGTTTCACCACGAGTGAATAGCGCGCTACCGTGAGTACGAGGAAGAACACCAGTACGTACATCTAGTGCACGAACCATGTCTTTTTCACGGCCATCGATACGAGGGTTACCTGCAATAATACGGCTACGTACTACTGTCTTCTCTAGATCATGGAAGATAGTGTGGATTTCTTTTGTATCTGCTTCAGGATCTTCAGCAAGAAGAACTTCATTTACTTCCGCAGCGATCTCATGGATGCGGTCGTAACGAGCCATTTTCTCAGTAATTTGGTAGGCCTCAACAAGTTTAGCTTCTGCTAGATCAGCAATCTTATTTTTAAGCGCTGTGTTCTCTTCAGGAGCAACCCAATCCCAAGCAGGAGTTGCAACTTCTACTTTGAATTCGTTGATAGCTTTAATAGCAACTTGTTGTTGGTCATGACCATAAACAACCGCCGCTAGCATTTCTTCTTCAGTTAGGTTGTCCGCTTCTGACTCAACCATCAGTACTGCTGACTCTGTACCTGCAACAACAAGGTCAAGCTTAGAAGTTTCTAGTTCAGTTTGGCTAGGGTTAAGTACAAGCTGACCATCGATATGACCAACACGCGCCGCACCGATAGGGCCGTTGAATGGAATGCCAGAGATAGCAAGAGCAGCAGAAGTACCGATCATTGTAACGATATCTGGCTGAACATCTGGGTTTACAGACATTACTGTCGCGATAACCTGAACTTCGTTTTTAAACGCGTCTGGGAATAGCGGACGGATTGGACGGTCGATTAGACGAGCTGTTAGCGTTTCGCCTTCAGAAGGACGACCTTCACGTTTGAAGAAGCCGCCTGGGATTTTACCCGCAGCGTAAGTACGCTCTTGGTAGTTAACCGTTAGTGGGAAGAAGTCTTGACCTGCAACGGCTTCTTTTTTACCTACAACAGATACGAATACAGACGTATCATCCATTGTGACCATAACTGCTGCTGTAGCTTGACGTGCAATAACGCCAGTTTCTAAAGTAACTGTGTGGTTACCGTACTGGAACGTTTTAACAACTGGTTTTTCGAACATTGTTATTCCTTGTTTCTAATCTTCCTTTAGTGCTTAAAGAAATCTTAGATGTGTTAATTGACACTCAAGGCATTACGAATCGCGACTAGTAAAAAGAAACTCGGAAATTCCTTTTGAATAGTCGCGACCTTTTGGTCGACGTGGTTGACTGTAATGCTATGAGCTTTTGAGAAAACCTCTTACAAGGTTTAGCCGCCAGTATTATAACGGCATAAGTCTAATTTGGCTAAATTTAGGCAACAAAAAAGGGGCATAAAGCCCCTTTTTAGACAAACTGCTATGCAGTCGCTGATTAGCGACGTAGGCCTAGACGTTTGATTAGGTCTTGGTAGCGAGCTAGGTTTTTACCTTTTAGGTAATCTAGAAGCTTACGACGACGAGAAACCATGCGTAGAAGACCACGACGGCTGTGGTGATCGCCTTTGTGCGCTTTGAAGTGACCTTGTAGGTGGTTGATAGAAGCTGTAAGTAGAGCTACTTGAACTTCTGGTGAACCAGTGTCGCCTTCGCCTTGTGCGTATTCTGCAACGATTGCTGCTTTAGTTTCTGCATTCAGAGACATAATTCTCTCCTAATAAGAGTAGGTTTAAAGTTGTAGCAGCCAATCTCTGATTCAGCCGCTACGCGAAGCGCGGATTATAGGGAAATTTCCTATCTCGTGCAATATAAAAATACCGACACTCAGGTCGGTATTTTCAATCATTTACTTGGATGCAACGTCATCTCGGAACACGACCAATCGCTTAGGAGCGATTTTGCCATCTTCGTTCATTTCGCCAACGCCAATAAACAAGCGTTCTTCACCCATAGTAAGGCGAAGTGAGCCCTCAGTCGGAGCACCAAATACTTGAACGGGCTGCCCATGTTGGACCATATTCGCCAGTTCAGGCACCAAGTTGACTTCTGGTAAGTCTTCTACCGCTGTATCCATTGGCAAAAGCAGTGGGTCCAGTAGCTCTCGAGGTGCTCGTTCCTCGCGGTGAGCTTGCTCTAGCAACTCATTTAGTTGCTCGAGTGTTACCATATTCTCGTAAGGGTATTTAGCAACACCAGTACGACGAAGCATAGTTACGTGCGCACCACAACCTAACATTTCGCCCAGATCATCAACGATAGTACGAATATAGGTACCTTTAGAGCAGTGCACTTCCATCTCTACTTCATCGCCTTCAAAACGGTGAAGAACAATCTCATATACCGTGATCTTACGAGATTCACGCGGAACTTCGATGCCTTTACGAGCGTATTCATACAAGGGTTTACCTTGATACTTCAACGCAGAGAACATGGAAGGCACTTGATCAGATTCACCACGGAACTGATCGATGCACGCCTCTAGCTTGTCTAACGTAACATCGACTGGACGAGTCTCTACAACTTCACCATCCGAGTCAGACGTATTGGTACGTTCACCCAGCTTTGCGATCACACGGTAGCGTTTATCAGAATCAAGAAGAAACTGAGAAAATTTTGTCGCTTCACCCAAGCAAATTGGCAGCATGCCTGTCGCTAATGGGTCCAAGGCTCCAGTGTGGCCTGCTTTCTCAGCAAAGTAGATTCGCTTTACTTTTTGCAGTGCATCATTGGAAGAGATACCTGTTGGTTTGTCCAACAGTATAACGCCATTAATTGGACGACCTTTACGACGACGAGCCATTATTCTTCGTCCTCACGACCAGAATCTTTTTGCTTTTGTTTGTCTGAACTAACGACTTCAGACACTAGGTTAGACATACGCATACCTTCAACAAGCGTATTGTCATAGTGGAAGCGGATTTCTGGCGTTAAACGTAGACGAATACGCTTACCTAACATCATGCGAATGTGCACTTCGTGCTCACGTAGCGCTGCTAGACATGATTCTGGTGTTTGCTCACCCACACACAGGAAGGTCACAAATACTTTTGCGTAAGCTAGGTCACGAGAGACTTCTACGTCTGAGATCGTCACCATGCCAAGGCGAGAGTCACGAACTTCACGTTGAAGGATCATCGCTAGTTCTTTTTGCAGCTGCTGTGCAACGCGCTGCGTGCGGCTAAATTCTTTTGACATATCTTTACTCTTATATAGAAAGAATGGGGGGTTGGTCAAAGCCAGCCCCCCATGGTGTATTCAACAACCAATTACTACTTATCTTTCAAAGACAATATTAGTAATTTTAGTCAATTAGTCTAGAGTACGTTTAATTTCAACGATTTCGAAGACTTCGATTTGGTCACCAACGCGAACATCATTGTAGTTCTTAACGCCGATACCACATTCGTAGCCATTCTTAACTTCTTGAACGTCATCTTTGAAACGACGTAGTGACTCTAGTTCACCTTCGTAAATAACAACGTTATCACGTAGTACACGGATTGGGTTGTTACGCTTGATCACACCTTCTGTAACCATACAACCAGCGATAGCGCCCAGTTTCGGTGACTTAAACACGTCACGAACTTCAGCAAGACCAATGATCTCTTGCTTGAATTCTGGAGCAAGCATACCGCCCATTGCTTGTTTCACTTCGTCAATCAATTGGTAAATGATTGAGTAGTAACGTAAGTCAACAGCTGCGGCTTCAACAGCACGACGAGCAGAAGCATCTGCTCGAACGTTAAAGCCAAGGATGATTGCGTTTGAAGCTTCCGCTAGTACTACGTCAGTTTCAGTAATACCACCAACACCAGAACCAACGATGTTCACTTTAACTTCGTCAGTAGATAGCTTAACTAGTGAGTCTGCGATTGCTTCTACAGAACCTTGAACGTCTGCTTTAAGTACAACGTTAAGTTCAGCAACTTCACCAGCAGTCATGTTAGAGAACATGTTCTCTAGTTTAGATTTCTGCTGACGAGCAAGTTTCACTTCACGGAACTTACCAGCACGGTAGTTAGCTACTTCACGCGCTTTACGCTCGTCACGAACTACTGTTGCTTCATCACCTGAAGATGGTACACCTGAAAGACCTAGGATCTCTACAGGGATAGATGGGCCAGCCGAAGTAATTTCTTTACCTAGCTCATCACGCATTGCACGAACACGGCCGTATTCTTGACCACAAAGAACGATGTCGCCTTTGTTTAGTGTACCTGATTGAACAAGTACTGTTGCAACTGGACCACGACCTTTATCTAGGCGAGATTCAACAACAACACCAGATGCCATGCCTTCAGCTACAGCTGTAAGTTCAAGAACTTCAGACTGAAGAAGGATTGCTTCTAGAAGACCATCGATGTTTGTACCCTGTTTAGCAGAGATGTGAACGAACATGTTCTCACCGCCCCACTCTTCAGGAATAACGTCGTATTGAGCAAGCTCGTTCTTAACGTTATCTGGGTTCGCGTCTTCTTTATCGATCTTGTTCACAGCAACAATTAGAGGAACGCCTGCCGCTTTCGCGTGCTGAATCGCTTCTACTGTTTGTGGCATTACGCCATCGTCTGCTGCAACTACAAGAACAACGATATCTGTTGCTTGAGCACCACGAGCACGCATTGCAGTAAACGCTGCGTGTCCAGGAGTATCAAGGAACGTGATCATGCCGTTGTCTGTTTCAACGTGGTACGCACCAATGTGCTGAGTAATACCACCCGCTTCGCCAGAAGCAACGTGTGTGCGACGGATGTAGTCAAGTGTTGACGTTTTACCGTGGTCAACGTGACCCATGATAGTAACAACTGGAGCACGTGGAACTGCTTCCGCGTTAGTGTCACGGTCAGATAGTACCGCTTCTTCCAGTTCGTTCTCTTTACGAAGAACTACTTTATGGCCCATTTCTTCAGCAACAAGTTGTGCTGTTTCTTGGTCGATCACTTGGTTGATAGTCGCCATAGCGCCCATCTTCATCATTACTTTGATAACTTCTGTCGCTTTAACCGACATCTTGTTAGCGAGTTCTGATAGAACGATCGTTTCGCCAATTACAACGTCTTGCTTAGCAACCGTTGCTGACTTATCAAACCCGTGCTGCATTGAAGTCGGCTTAGCAAGTTTGCCCTTACGACCTCTACCGCCACGTTGGTTGTTACGGCCACCGCGAGCTTGGTCGTCTTTACCCGAAGCTGCTTTTTTCTTCTTACGACGACCGCCTTCTACTTTGCGATCTGCTTCATCTTCGGCTTCACGTGCGTATTGTGAAGTCGTTACATGGTAATCTGTATCTTCCATATCACCCTTTTTCTCTTCTGCAGCAGACCAACGCTCTTTATTCTTTTCAGCCAATTCGCGAGCTTCTTCAAGCTTGCGCTGACTTTCCTCTTCAGCCTTACGCTTAGCTTCTTCTTCCTGACGACGTTTAAGCTCGTCGGCCTCTTTTCGCGCTGCTTCTTGCTTAATTTTCTCTTCAGCATCACGCTTTGCTTTTTCTTCAGCATTACGTTGTGCATTCGTATCTACGTCTCGCTTCGCTTTTTCTTCAGCTTCACGTTTCGCTTTTTCTTCCGCTTCACGTTTTGCAGCTTCTTCAGCTTCACGTTTTGCAGCTTCTTCAGCTTCACGTTTTGCAGCTTCTTCTGCTGCACGTTTTGCTGCTTCTTCTGCTTCACGTTGTGCTGCTTCTTCAGCTTCACGTTTCGCTTCATCTTCAATTGTGCTGCGCTTCACGTATGTACGTTTTTTGCGCACCTCAACCTGAACATTCTTACTCTTACCACCACCCGCGTTCACACTAAGTGTACTACGAGTTTTACGCTGAAGCGTAAGGCGAGTCGGCTCTGAATCACCTGATTTATCACCGTGTTCTTTCTTTAAATGAGAGAGAAGCTTCTGCTTCTCTTCATCAGTAACATTGTCAGAGCTCGCCTTTTTAATGCCAGCGTCAGCAAGTTGTTCAATCAAGCGGTCGACTGGCGTACCAATCTCATCACTCAGTGCTTTAACTGTTAATTGTGTCATGCCGCTTCCTCCTTGCCGAAAATTATGCTTCTTCGCCGAACCAACAGATGTTACGTGCGGCCATAATTAGCTCACCTGCACGTTCTTCGGTCAGGCCTTCGATACCTTCTAAATCGTCAATACCTTGGTCAGCAAGATCTTCCAGTGTCGCTACACCTTTCGCTGCCAATTTAAATGCCATCTCACGCTCAAGACCTTCAAGTGCAAGTAGGTCCTCAGCTGGTTCTAGACCTTCAAAAGACTCTTCTTGTGCTAGTGCGATCGTCGTTAGTGCATCTTTTGCACGTCCACGAAGCTCTTCGATTAGTTCTTCATTCAAACCATCGATTTCTAGTAGCTCGTTAACTGGCACGTATGCGATTTCTTCTAGCGTTGAGAAACCTTCTTCAACAAGAAGTTGAGCGAAGTCTTCTTCAATATCTAGGTACTTCATGAAGTTTTCAATAGATGCTTGTGATTCTTCAGCGTGTTTCTTCTGAAGATCAGCAACTGTCATAACATTCAGTTCCCAACCTGTTAGTTGAGATGCTAGACGCACGTTTTGACCGTTACGACCAATAGCTTGCGCTAGGTTGTCAGCTTCAACTGCGATGTCCATTGAGTGTGCATCCTCATCAACGATGATAGAAGCAACATCAGCTGGCGCCATTGCGTTGATAACGAATTGAGCTGGGTTATCATCCCAAAGAACGATATCGATACGCTCACCACCAAGTTCGCCAGAAACAGCTTGTACACGTGCACCACGCATACCAACACACGCACCTACAGGGTCGATACGTTTGTCATTTGTTTTGACAGCGATCTTAGCGCGAGAACCAGGATCACGTGCTGCGCCTTTCAACTCGATAATATCTTCTGCGATTTCAGGCACTTCAACACGGAACAGTTCTGCCAACATTTCTGGCTTAGAACGAGTGATGAACAATTGGAAACCACGTGCTTCAGGCGCGACTTTGTAAAGAAGGCCACGTACGCGGTCGCCTGGACGGAAGTTTTCACGAGGAAGTTGGTCATCACGCAGGATTACCGCTTCAGCGTTATTACCAAGATCAAGCACGATTGTGTCACGGTTTACTTTTTTCACGACACCAGTGATTAGATCACCTTCATTGTCGATGAACTGTTCAACGATTTGTGCGCGCTCAGCTTCACGAACTTTTTGTACGATAACTTGCTTAGCAGTTTGAGTCGTAATACGGTCAAACGTTACTGATTCGATTTCGTCTTCTACGTAGTCGCCAAGCTCGATTGAATCATCTTCGTATTGCGCTGCTTCTAGTGAGATCTCTTTTGTAGGGTTCTCAACGTCATCAACAACTAACCAACGGCGGTAAGTTACAAATTCACCGGTTTTACGGTCAATGGCAACACGTACGTCGATTTCGATTTCGTATTTTTTCTTTGTAGAAGTTGCTAGAGCAATCTCAAGAGCCTCAAAGATACGCTCACGAGGTACCGCTTTTTCGTTCGATACCGCTTCTGCTACCGCTAAAATTTCTTTACTCATTGTATTTAGCCTCTAAGCTTAAACTTTTTTAGGGAACTAAAATTTAGGGATCAGGTTAGCTTTGGAAATGTTACTTAGAGCAAACTCTTCTTGCTGACCGTCTACAGTAATTGTCACTGTTTCGCCATCAACACCGTGGATAATACCTTTCCACTTACGACGGTTTGCTACAGCCATTTTCAATACGATGCTGACCTCGTGACCAATAAATTGCTCGTAATGTGCTGCTTTAAAAAGTGGTCTTTCTAAACCTGGAGAAGACACTTCTAGGCTGTAAGCAACAGAAATTGGATCTTCAACGTCTAAAACTGCACTAACTTGGTGGCTAACTTCTGCACAGTCGTCTACGTTAATACCATTTTCATGGTCAATGTAGATACGTAACGTTGAGTGCGCGCCTGCACGAATGAATTCTAATCCAACTAACTCATAACCTGATGCCGCTACTGGCGCGTCAAGCATTTCAGTAAGTTGTCTTTCTAAACCAGTCATTTAACCACTCCAGAAACAAAAAAAGGGCTCAGAGCCCAATCAAAAAACCAAGCAGTATCTGAGCTATTTCAAAAAGCTCAGATAACAAAAAACCCCGATAGTCGGGGTTTTATGCTGCTGGACCCTGATACGTTAAGAATAGCCAACAATTGCTTTTCTTAACTCGTAGTGTGGTTAGCACTACGCAAACTTGCCAATCTACGATTTCCTTTTAAAGAAAGAGATTGGTTGCGGGGGCCGGATTTGAACCGACGACCTTCGGGTTATGAGCCCGACGAGCTACCAAGCTGCTCCACCCCGCGTCCGACTTGCTGAGCATTATACTCGCAAACAAGTGATTTACAAGTTTGTAAATACATGGTGCCGAGAGAGGGACTCGAACCCTCACACCTAAGGCACTAGCACCTCATGCTAGCGTGTCTACCAATTTCACCATCTCGGCATCAAAACCTTACAGCTTATTGAGGAATTTCATCACCCGCAGGGGCAGGAACTTCACTCGCTGCATCCTTAACTTGTTCGACAACTGGTTGACCTAACGTTGGGTCTACCCATTGTGATTCAGTCTGGTGCGTAGACATACGACCAAGTAACAAGCTAACGATAAAGAATACGGTTGCTAAAATAGCAGTTGTTCGGGTTAAGAAATTACCTGAGCCGCCAGCACCAAACACTGTGTTTGAAGCACCAGCACCGAACGAGGCTCCCATATCTGCGCCTTTACCTTGTTGAATCAACACAAGGCCAATCACACCAAGCGCTGCCAACAGGTAAATCACAAGTAGAACTGAAAACATTTTTTCCACCTATGTTCCAAATTGTTGAGCCAGCGCCGTTCAAAAGAACAAATCATAATGAACAAGGCTAGCGACCTCCTAACGGGAGGCGGAGCAATACTAGCGAAAGCCAGTAACGCTGACAAGGGAAAATTAGTAAAAAATCAATGCCAATGCGTTAAGCGCTCAAAAAAAGGGCAAAAGATGCCCTTTTCATTCAAGACATGCTTTAACGCAATGATTAACAACTTGCTTTAACAGCCTCAGCGATTTTCAATGCTGAGTGTTGAACTAGTTCACCATCTTCGCCTTCCACCATAACGCGGATCAAAGGCTCAGTGCCAGACTTACGCAGCAGTACACGCCCTTTATCACCAAGTGTCGCCTCTACTTCAGCGACAGCGTTTAATACAGCTGTAGCTTCAAGAGGGTTACTTTCTCCTGAGAAACGGACATTTTCTAAAACCTGAGGATATAATGTCATTCCTTGCGATAGTTCATATAAAGACATATCGCTGCCAATTACAGAAGCAAGTACTTGAAGTGCAGCAACAATCGCATCGCCGGTTGTGACTTTATCTAATAAGATCACATGGCCTGAGTTTTCAGCACCAATTTTCCAACCTTTTTCTAGCAGTTGCTCCATGACATAACGGTCACCAACAGCAGCACGTACAAACGGAATGCCTAGCTGCTTTAAACCATTTTCCATACCCAAGTTAGTCATTAGTGTACCAACAACACCACCCTTTAGCTCACCACGACGAAGTGCATCACGAGCGATGATATAAGCAATTTGGTCACCATCAACTTTGTTACCTAGGTGGTCGACCATAATGATGCGGTCACCATCACCATCAAATGCGAGACCAAGATGCGCTTGCTCTTCAACAACACGCTGTTGAAGAGCTCGTACGTCTGTTGCGCCCACTTTTTCATTAATGTTGATGCCGTTAGGCTCTACGCCCATAGCGATAACTTCTGCCCCAAGTTCTTTGAAAACATTTGGAGCGATGTGGTACGTTGCACCGTGCGCACAGTCTACTACGATCTTAAAGTTCGCAAGGCTCAACTCAGATGGGAAAGTACTCTTACAGAATTCGATGTAACGACCAGCTGCATCATTTAGGCGGGTTGCTTTACCAAGCTCAGCAGACTCCACACATTCAATTTCTTTATCTAACTCAGCTTCGATCGCCAATTCGATATCGTCAGGTAGCTTAGTACCCTCAGAAGAAAAGAATTTAATGCCGTTGTCGTAATATGGGTTATGTGATGCAGAAATCACAATACCAGCCTCGGCACGGAAAGTCTGAGTTAAATATGCCACAGCTGGAGTTGGCATGGGACCAGTAAATGTTGCTTTAAGTCCCGCAGCTGCAAGGCCAGCCTCTAGTGCAGATTCAAGCATATAACCTGAAATACGTGTATCTTTACCTATGATAACTTTCTTTGTGCCTTGTTTCGCTAGTACACGACCAGCAGCCCAGCCAAGCTTAAGTACGAAGTCTGGAGTGATTGGGTATTGTCCTACTTTACCGCGCACACCGTCAGTACCAAAGTAACGTCTTTCATTCGACATAAACTTTCCTTTATTATTTTTAAATATTGTTTTTCGTCATCTCAACAACTTTCATCGCTTCGATTGTCTCTTCAAAGTCATGCACGCGAATGATCTGCGCGCCTTTCATCGCGGCAATCGTAGCACAAACGACACTTGCGTTCGTACACTCTGCCGCTGGCTTGTCTAACAGTTTGAAGATCATGGATTTACGAGACATGCCAGCCAAAATAGGCAGGCCGAATTCATGAAACTTTTCAAGATGAGCAAGCATATGATAATTGTGTTCGATTGTTTTGCCAAAGCCAAACCCAGGATCGAGAATCAGTTGAGATTTATCAATCCCTGCTGCTTCACACGCCGCGATACGTTCTTCTAGAAAAGCCGACACGTCCCCCATTAAATCATCATAATGAGGGTCAACTTGCATGGTCCTAGGCTGACCTTTCATATGCATCAGACAAATTGGAAGGTTTGCTTCTGCTGCGACTTCCAGAGCACCTGGCTCTTGCAGCGAGCGGATGTCATTGATCAAATCAGCCCCAGCATCAATTGCTTGACGCATCACTTCTGCTTTACTGGTGTCAACGGAAATCCATACATCATATTTTTCACGAATGGCTTTGATTACTGGGACAACACGCCTAAGCTCTTCTTCCAAAGACACATTCGGTGCACCAGGTCTTGTTGATTCACCACCAACATCAACAATACTTACACCAGCCTTTATCATTTTATCAACTTGAGCAAGAGCAAGTTCAATTGAGTTGTATTTACCGCCATCCGAAAAGGAATCCGGTGTCACATTTAGAATGGCCATGACATGTGGACGCGAAAGGTCCAAAGATTTGTTATTTGCTGTAATCATCATCATAAACACAAAAACCCCGAGATAACTCGGGGTTTAATATTATCGATACTCTTTATTCAGAGTCTTTCTTTTCAGGCGCTTCGTTAGAAGTTGTTTCAGAAGAGCTAGGCTGTTCTGCATCTTTCGCAGTCTCCGTTGCTTCTTCTTTAACTTCTTGCTTTGCTTGAGGCTTGTCGCTGTCTTCTGGTTTGCTTGCTGAGTTATCACTCCAGCCCGCAGGCTCACGAATTTCAGCTTTGCGCTCCATTAAGTCATCAATCTGGCGAGCATCAATGGTTTCATACTTCATCAGCGCATCTTTCATCGCATGCATGATATCCATGTTCTCTTGAAGAATCTTCTTCGCACGATCGTAGTTGCGGTCAATGATCTGACGAACTTCGTCATCAATCAACTTCGCTGTATCGTCAGACACATGTTTAGTCTGAGTTACACTACGCCCTAAGAACACTTCGCCTTCATCTTCTGCATACAGCAGAGGGCCAAGCTTTTCAGAGAAACCCCATTGAGTAACCATCTTACGAGCAATATCTGTTGCGCGCTCGATATCATTAGAAGCACCGGTTGATACTTTGTCAGCACCGTAGATAAGTTCTTCTGCTAAACGACCACCGTACAAGCTAGAAATCATTGATTCTAGGTGTTGGCGAGACATACTCACGCGGTCCTGCTCTGGAAGGTACATTGTTACACCCAACGCACGACCACGTGGAATGATAGACACTTTGTACACTGGATCGTGTTCAGGAACCAAGCGACCAACAATCGCGTGACCCGCTTCGTGGTATGCGGTTGACTCTTTCACTTCCTCAGACATCACCATTGAACGGCGCTCAGCACCCATCATGATTTTGTCTTTCGCCAGTTCAAACTCAACCATAGAAACGTTGCGCTTGTTACCGCGCGCAGCAAACAGGGCTGCTTCGTTAACTAAGTTTGCTAGGTCAGCACCAGAGAAGCCTGGAGTACCACGTGCGATGAGAGAAGGCTCTACATCACCCGCTAGAGGGACCTTACGCATGTGAACTTTTAGGATCTGTTCACGGCCACGTACATCTGGAAGACCAACTACCACTTGACGGTCAAAACGACCAGGACGCAGTAGCGCAGGGTCTAGCACGTCCGGACGGTTAGTCGCAGCGATAACGATAATACCTTCGTTACCTTCGAAACCATCCATCTCAACGAGCATTTGGTTTAGTGTTTGTTCACGTTCATCATGACCACCACCAACACCTGCGCCACGTTGACGACCTACCGCATCGATCTCATCGATAAAGATGATACAAGGTGCAGCTTTCTTTGCTTGTTCAAACATGTCACGCACACGAGATGCACCAACACCAACGAACATTTCTACGAAATCAGAACCAGAGATAGTAAAGAATGGTACTTTCGCCTCACCGGCAATGGCTTTCGCTAGAAGCGTTTTACCCGTACCAGGAGGACCAACCATTAGAACACCCGTTGGAATCTTACCGCCCAGTTTTTGGAAGCGGCTTGGATCGCGTAGGTAGTCCACCAGCTCTTTCACGTCTTCTTTTGCTTCGTCACAACCAGCAACGTCAGCAAAAGTTGTCTTGATTTGTTCTTCGCTCATCATTCGAGCTTTGCTCTTACCAAAAGACATGGCGCCTTTACCACCGCCGCCTTGCATTTGACGCATGAAGAAAATCCATACACCAATTAGTAAGATCATTGGGAACCAAGAGATGAAGATAGTACCAAGCAAGCTTTGCTCTTCTGGA
Organism: Vibrio sp. 1978; assembly: GCF_033344345.1. NCBI lineage: Bacteria > Pseudomonadati > Pseudomonadota > Gammaproteobacteria > Vibrionales > Vibrionaceae > Vibrio > Vibrio sp. 1978. Next base: position 183,053 of record NZ_JAWPOP010000002.1, on the reverse strand, counting down.
GGCGTGCCTTGTACTTTCACGTTTTGGTTAATTAGGTCATCTAGAAGCTTTTGGTCATACACTGGCATGTAAGTGACCATTTTGGCACCGCCGCCACGACGAACAAAGCTAATTTCACCGTCTTTAAAAGTTGCTTCTTGAATCTGGCCTTGGCCAACTTCCTGTACAAACGTGGTGTAATCCACGGTTCTGCCATTGCTTTCTCCAGGGCCAAAGCTCTGGAATACCGACATCAATACGACGGCGATAACAAGCCACAGAATTAAATTTTTTGCCATGTCACTCAAGGTGTAAGCCTCTCGATAACTAATTGTAATTAAAGGTAGGGTACTACAGTTCATTAACTGTAGCTATAGTGTTAACACGCTCTCAAGAGAGCAAAATGGTTAACCTTTGTAACCAGTGGCTACGACGAAGACCTCTCGAGAGCGAGCTCGCGATGAGTCTGGTTTTCTAATTTTTACGGCTTTAAACATGTCTCGGACTTCTTTCACATACTGATCGAAGCCTTCCCCTTGGAAAACCTTTACGACAAAGCTACCATTAGGCGCTAGAACTTGTCGACACATATCTAAAGCTAATTCAACTAAATACATAGCGCGAGGTTGATCAACAGAATTGTTTCCCGCGATGTTAGGCGCCATATCAGACATTACTACGTCTACCATGGAAGGTTGGATCCTTTCTAGCAAAGCTTCCAATACTGCATCATCACGAAAGTCGCCTTGTAAAAAGCTAACGCCAGCAATCGGGTCCATAGGAAGCAAGTCACACGCGATGATCTGACCACTGTCCCCTACTATCTTAGCAGCATATTGAGACCATCCGCCCGGCGCAGCCCCCAAGTCGACGACTGTCATTCCAGGCTTTAACAATTTATCTTTCGTTTGAATCTCATCGATCTTGAAATAAGCACGTGAGCGGTAGCCTTTTTTTCGGGCTTCATTCGCGTATTTATCATCAAAGTGTTCTTTCAACCAACGACCAGAACTAGCCGAATGTTTTTGTTTACTCATTTTAATCCCAACAAGGCACAAATTGGAGCTATTGTTTTAATAGGCGCTACCTATTACTCAATAAATTATAGTCTTCAGCAATAGATGGCGTTAAAATAGCTTTTTTCAACCCTTATTTTAAAGAAAATTGGCCGCGTAATGAACCTAAGCACCAAACAAAAGCAGCACCTTAAAGGCCTAGCTCACAGTTTAAAACCTGTTGTGCTAATGGGCGCAAATGGACTTACAGAAGCCGTGCTAGCAGAAATTGAAATCGCTCTTAACCATCACGAACTTATCAAAGTAAAAGTTGCTTCGGAAGATCGTGAAACAAAACAGCTAATCATCGACGCTATCGTACGTGAGACGGGCGCTGAAAAAGTTCAGACTATTGGTAAAGTGCTAGTGCTATACCGCCAGTCTGAAGAGCGTAAAATCGAAATCCCTCGTAAGTAACTCTACTTACGTTGCTGAAGAAAAAAGGTCGCCTGAGGCGACCTTTTTGCGTTTTATCAGGGCAGTAATGCTACTCCAAACGACCTAGATATATTCTACTCGGTCAATTTCGAAGTCTTTCGCGCCACCCGGAGTTTGAATAGCAACTTCATCGCCTTCCATCTTGCCAATCAGGCCACGAGCAATAGGTGAGCTCACTGAAATGCGACCTGCTTTGATATCGGCTTCGTCATCACCAACGATTTGGTACGTTTTTTCTTCTTCGGTGTCGATATCAATCAAGGTTACGGTTGAACCAAAAATAACTTTACCCGTGTTCTCCATCTTCGTTACATCAATAACTTGAGCAACTGACAGTTTGTATTCAATGTCACGGATTTGTGCTTCACAAATGCCCTGCTCTTCACGAGCGGCGTGATATTCAGCATTCTCTTTTAAATCACCTAGCTCACGAGCTTCAGCAATTGCCTCTGAGATCTGAGGACGTAGTTTAAGTAGACGATCGAGTTCTGCACGTAGCTTTTGCTCGCCACGTAGTGTCATTGGAACTTTTTCCATTTTATAACCTCAAGCCCAAATGGGTCTTTGGACAAAAAAAGCCCACCCTGTCATAGGACTGGGTAGTGCGCTTAAAGATGTATTTCGTTTAGTGTAAACAAACTCCCGGACGAAATCATCTTAATTCGAAAGACAGCAAGACTATGCCTTTTCGGCATAATGATATAACTCACTTTTAGAGCGGTTCTAGGGCGAATCACCTTCTCAATTTATTGAAAAACAACACTGTTCATTACACCAAAAACCTCAAAAAAGATAAAAACTAATCAATGTCAGGCCAATGTCATTGCCAATAATTTCAATCAAAAACAGTAACTTAAATAAAAACAACGCACAATTGAACAGTGTTCATCAGTGGGATTTATATCATTTTACTAACTCATACGGAAACTTTAGCAGTAAAACATGTCCAGCGAGTTGTTAGATCAATGGCTTACAAGTGCGAACTATATCGCTCAATTAGCCAATTTTGGACCAACAACTTGTGAGAGATCACCTCTCCCCCATACAACAATGATTATGGACAGCTAACTAGGACAAATAAGATGAAAAAGACTCTAATTGCTCTTTCTGTATCTGCAGCAGCTATGGCAACTGGCGTAAACGCAGCTGAACTTTACAACCAAGACGGTACTTCTCTAGAAATGGGCGGCCGTGCTGAAGCACGTCTATCTATGAAAGATGGCGACGCTCAAGACAAATCTCGCATCCGTCTAAACTTCCTTGGTAAACAAGAAATCAATGACAACCTATACGGTGTTGGTTTCTGGGAAGGTGAATTTGAGACTGCTCAAAACGGTACTGTAGACGGCGACGACAAGAGCGATCTAGAAACTCGTCTTGCTTACGCTGGTCTTGGCGGTGCTTACGGTGAGTTCGCATACGGTAAAACTGAAGGTGCACTAGGCGTTATCACTGACTTCACAGATATCATGGCTTACCACGGTAACTCTGCAGCAGACAAACTAGCTGTATCAGACCGTACAGACAACATGATGGCTTACAAAGGCCAGTTTGAAAACCTAAGCGTAAAAGCAAGCTACCGCTTCGCTGATCGTATGGAAAACAAAAACACTGGTGAGTACTACGACAACAAACAAGACGGTTACTCTCTATCTGCAATCTACGCTCTAGCTGACACTGGTCTTGAGCTAGGTGCTGGTTACGCAGATCAAGACAAAGCTAACGAGTACATGCTAGCTGCATCTTACACAATGTCTGATCTTTACTTCGCTGGTGTATTCACTGACGGCGAGAAAATGGAAGATTCAAACAACAGTAACACAGTTGATTACACTGGTTACGAGCTAGCGGGTGCTTACACTCTAGGCCAAACAGTATTTACAACATCATACAACAATGCAGAAACTAACAACGAAACTTCTGCAAACAACTTCGCTGTTGATGCTTCTTACTACTTCAAGCCTAACTTCCGTGGTTACATTTCTTACAACTTCAACCTGATTGATGCAGGTGACAAGTTTGGTTCAACTGACACTAGCAAAACAGTTGCAACTAAGATCGATGCTGAAGACGAGCTAGCTCTAGGTCTACGTTACGACTTCTAATTCCGGTCTTTGACTAGAATATCGAATGCCCGCTTTAAGCGGGCATTTTTTATACTTCATTTTAAGCAGCGCGCCTTTCTCTCGTGTCTCATTCATGAAGACATTTGAAGCATTTATTTAGTTACCTAGCATATTGAAAGGACTTGCGTATACTCAATCACATAACTCACCTTAGAAAGTATCATTATGCGTTTACGTTGGCCCTTACTCATATTCTCTTCATTACTTTCTGCTTTTTCACAAGCGTACCCTCATCAAGAGGTGTTGCCTGAAGGCGCCCGCATCAGTTTAGTTGCGGAAAAACTCAGTGAAAATGCTGAGCTTGACGGTGTTCATCCTACCGAACAACTGTTCCCACCAGCGAGTACATTAAAAATCGTCACCGCATTAGCCGCAAAGCTAGAACTGGGTGATAATTTCCGGTTTCGAACCAAGCTGGAAACGTCGAACTCAGATGCAGTGATTTACTTTGTCGGCGACCCAACACTCCAAACCAACGACTTAAAATCACTTCTCACTCTAGCTAAGAAAAATGGCTTAAAACGGATTAACGGTGACCTATGGCTCGATAACAGCGCATTCACTGGTTATAACCGTGCGGTGGGCTGGCCGTGGGATATCTTGGGAGTTTGCTACAGCGCTCCGGCATCGACCATCACACTCAATAACAACTGTGTACAAGCCTCTATCTATACACAAAAAGATGGTGGAACGCGGGTCTACGTACCAGAGCATCAACCTATTCGTGTCACAAGTACCGTAGAAACAGTTTCTAAAACCATTAAGAAAAGTCGTCATTGTGACTTAGGTTTAGTTGCAAATCCCGATAACAACTACAAGCTAACAGGGTGCTTGGTTGAAAGAGACAAACCATTGCCACTGAAATTTGCGGTTCAAGACCCTGAGCGTTACACCAGTCAAAGGTTGGCGACTTTGCTCAAGGAGCTCAACATTGGGGTATCAGGAAAGATTAGGGTCGGTACGGCGCCAGAAAAGCAGCGAAAGCTCATCGCAATGCATCAATCAAAGGCCTTACCAGACATTCTTGAAGATATGCTCAAAAACTCTGACAACTTGATTGCCGACACATTAACCAAAACACTTGGTGCTAAATTTTTCGTTCAGCCAGGCAGTTTTACTAACGGTACAGAAGCGATCAAGCAGATCATTTTCGCCAACACTGGTATTGATATTCGTAATGCGCGCCTAGAAGACGGCTCAGGACTTTCGCGAAATAACCGGATCTCCGCGACCAAGATGGCTGAAATGCTGCGCTATATTTGGAAGCATGAAAACGAACTCAAATTGATTGCCATCATGCCGAAATCAGGTGAATCCGGCACATTAAAGTACCGACAAAGTATGCGAAAACTTCCAATTAAAGGACAGCTGATCGCGAAAAGTGGCTCTATCTACGGGACTTACAATATGGCTGGATATGGCTTGGATAAAAATGGTCAACCTAACACCATTTTTGTTCAGTTTGTTTCAGACTACTTCCCAGAAAAACGGGACGACAACACACCTGTCATCGCCCCGATTACACATTTTGAGCAGCTTTTTTACAATGACATTGTGAACTTTAGTCAGGCAATACCTAAGAAATAGTTCACCACGTTAAAGTAAATCCACATTCCTGAAATATCGACGATAGACGCAAGAACTGGACTCACCAATACGGCTGGGTCCAACTTGCAAGCTCGTGCAATAATTGGCAACAGCCCGCCCAATGTTGTAGAAATGGTGACTTGAATGAACAGCGCAACTGCTATTGCCAGTGCGATATCGGTTAGTTCAAAGCCTCCTGTTGATTGTCCTGCACTAAATAACATAATGCGTCCAATCATCACGATAGCGATCGCTAGCGCAATAAATAGAGCGACTCGGCTCTCTTTCCACAAAACTTCTAACCATTGGCGTTTTTTTAACTCTCCAGTAGCAAGAGCACGAATCACCAAAGTTGCTGCTTGTGTTCCTGTGTTACCACCAGCAGCTGCAATCACTGGCATGTACACTGCAAGTAAAACAAGCTGACTAAGGGTGTCCTCATACTGAGCGATGATCAAGCCTGACACTATCCCTAAAAGAGCCAGCGCAATGAGCCATCCAATACGCTGTTTTACATGCCCTAAAACACTAGTTGATAAATAACCATCGGGTGTATCAACTTCAGACATATGCAGACCCAGTTGGTGAGCATAATGACGTGCGCGTTTGTCATGACCTGCTTGCTCAAGTTGAGCAATAAGACTATTCACATAGCCGACAGAGCAATGCTGTAAAATACCTACAGCCTCATCAATCGGCATAACCGTAAGCAAATGGACTTGTTGCTCTTGCTCGTACTGCAAGAATGCATTGCGAGCAGCACCAATTTCTACTTCAGAAAAGTTTGGTGTTGTTTCAATAAAAGTGTTGTTCATTACCGTCATGGCGAATCTCCCGATTGGCATTGGTAACGACCATCGACAAAGCATGAAAAGCCACTCTTGCACGCTAAAAGTCAGACAACAAATAAGATGCACAGAGAAAACCAATGCGAATGCACTGTCTATTCAGAATGTATGAAGGAAATAACGAGAAGAAAATTAGAAAAGATGCCTCACCACTTAGGTAAGGCGGAGATCGCCAATACCGAAGCGGGCTATTTCGCTCCCTTAATCTTACTCACCCAACGACTGGGAGGATGGTCGGTATTGTTCATGTAAATCTCCAATAGCGCTGCCATTATTGGCAGCGCTAGTATAGTAGCAAAGTTCATCAGGTATGGAAGTTTTACTTTGCCGTTTTTGCTAAATTTTCATACAAAAAAAGCGCCCTTCGGACGCTTTCATTTGCAGTCATTATGAATTACTGAATAGTAATACGAGCAAATTTACGTTTGCCTACTTGGAACACGTAAGTACCCGCTTCTGGAGCAAATTTGCTGTCCGCAATTTTTTCACCATCAATCTTCACAGCGCCCTGCTTAACCATGCGCATCGCATCTGACGATGATGGACATAAGCCTGCTTCTTTCAACAGATTACTCACTGGGCGACCTGCGTCAAAGTCAAACTCTGGCATTTCATCAGGAATTTGGTTCTTCGCAAAACGGTTTACGAATTCTTGCTCTGCTGCATCGGCATCGGCTTCACTGTGGAAACGAGCAATAATTTCTTTTGCTAGCAATACTTTGATGTCACGAGGGTTTTTGCCCGCTTCTACATCAGCTTTGAATTGAGCAATCTCTTCCAGAGGACGGAAAGAGAGCAGCTCGTAGTAGCTCCACATTAGGTCATCAGAAATAGACATGATTTTACCAAACATTTCGCTTGGCGCTTCGCTGATACCGATGTAGTTGTTTGCTGACTTAGACATCTTCTTCTCGCCATCAAGGCCCACTAGAAGCGGCATCATCAGTACAACCTGAGGTTTTTGACCGTGAGACTTTTGCAGTTCACGACCCATTAGAAGGTTGAACTTCTGGTCTGTACCACCTAATTCAACATCCGTTTCCATTGCTACTGAGTCCCAGCCTTGTAGAAGTGGGTACATGAACTCATGAATAGCAATTGGCTGACCACCCGCGTAACGCTTTTTAAAGTCGTCACGCTCTAGCATACGAGCAACGGTTTGGTTTGCCGCAAGGCGAATCATACCTTCTGCGCCCAGTTCAGACAGCCACTCAGAGTTAAACTGAATTTTAGTCTTTGCAGGATCGAGAATTTTGAACACTTGCTCTTTGTACGTTTCAGCGTTACGCAATACGTCTTCGCGACTTAGCGGTGGACGAGTTGTGTTTTTACCTGTTGGGTCACCAACCATTGCAGTGAAGTCACCGATTAGGAACGTCACTTCATGACCTAGTTCTTGGAACAAGCGAAGCTTATTGAAAATAACCGTATGGCCTAGGTGAATGTCAGGTGCTGTTGGATCAGCGCCCAATTTAATACGTAGAGGACGGTCTTCTTTTAGTTTTGCGATTAGCTCTTCTTCTGGAATCAGCTCTTCAACACCGCGCTTAATCTCGGCTAGTGCAGCTTCAATGCTCGCCATTCTTGTTCACTCCCACAGATTTGGCAAAAATATAATAGCTGAACATATTACTTGAATAGCGATGCATTTTGAAACACGTTAGACTAGGTAGTTGTCACTTTTTCCGTTTAATTTAGCAATCAAGTACCTCATGCATTCGATTTTTGTCCGACTTCCACTCTTGCACAAAGTATTGATCGGTTTTTTTAGTGCGCTGATTATCTTCGCGCTCTTCTTTTTACCTGATCCGCAAGACCTAGACCCGCAGCAGAGCCGATTAAAAGTTGGTCAACATTATCCTGTGCCAGTTTCCCTCGAACTCAGTGCACTAAATAGTTCATCGCCTGCGGTTCCCGCCGTGCTGCGCTGGGAGACATACAAGGTAAAAAATGGCGAGAGTGCTGCCATCTTATTTAGTCGCGTAGGGCTTTCTGCTCGTCTATTACATGAACTGGTGTCATCAGACAAAGAAGTGGAAAAACAGTTAACTCGGCTTCGACCTGGTGACCGATTGCAATTTGGTTTTGACGAAAATAACAACTTGGTGCAGCTAAGAAGAACACTAAGCGCGTTCGAGACTTTTCGTATCACATTAAAAGACGGCAAGTACGTTTCTGAAGTTGATAAAAAAGAAGTCGACTTCCAGTACAACTACGCTGAAGCCACCATCAAATCAAACTTTTGGAATGCAGGAATATCTTCTGGATTAAATGGTAACCAAATCATGGAACTGGCTGGCATATTTGGTTGGGACATCGACTTTGCTTTAGATATTCGTAAAAACGACAGCTTCCGAGTACTTTACCAAGAGGAAGTGGTAGAAGGTGAAGTAATCGGCCGTGGAAAAATCATTGCTGCGATCTTTAAAAACCAAGGCGATACCTTTACCGCAATATTGGATCAGAAAAGTGGCAAGTATTACGACGAAAATGGGCGTGCAATGAAAAAAGCATTCTTACGCGCGCCGTTGGACTTCCGTCGAGTTTCGTCTAATTTCAACCCACGCCGCTTACATCCAGTGACGGGACGCGTTCGTCCTCATAGAGGCACGGACTATGCGGCACCAGTGGGCACCCCGATTTGGGCGGCTGGTGATGGCGTTGTTCAAAAATCGTCTTACAACAAATTTAATGGTAACTACGTTTTCATTAAACATAGCAATACTTACATTACCAAGTACCTGCACTTAACCAAACGTACTGTACGAGCTGGTCAACGCGTTAAGCAAGGCCAAACCATTGGTACGCTTGGCGGAACTGGCCGTGTAACTGGCCCTCACCTGCACTATGAGTTCCTTGTGAATGGTATCCATAAAAACCCGCGCACGGTGAATTTGCCACAATCTAAATCCCTGACAGGCAAAGCGAGACAAACTTTCATGGCAAACGCGAAAATTAGCATGGACAAGCTTGAACGCTACAGCAAACTGTTAGCAATGAAGTAAGCCAGGTATTGAAAAGGGCAGCGAAGCTGCCCTTTTTGTTTTGTCGATATCATCACGATAAAGCTTACTGTTCGGAGTGATGCTCTCTCCCGAGCATAAGCAAACACGGTGTCAGAACTAACGTTAGCAAAGTCGCAAACGCCAAACCACCCGCGACAGCGGTCGCAAGCTGAGACCACCATTGAGTGCTTGGTGCGCCAAACTCCACTTTCTGATTAACTAAGTCGATGTTCATTTCTAACACCATTGGCAATAAGCCTAATATGGTGGTCACCGTCGTAAGTAAAACGGGTCTTAAACGCTGCACACCGGTACGCAAAATAGCCTCAGATTTTTCTAAGCCACGTTTACGCATCTGATTATAAGTATCGATTAAAACAATATTATTGTTTACCACGATACCAGCCAACGCAATCACTCCAATTCCCGACATAATGATGCCAAATGGCTTTTGGAAAATAAGTAACCCAGCGAAGACACCAACGGTAGAAAACAGCACTGCACTAAGGATTAAGAAAGCTTGATAAAAGCTATTAAACTGCGTAATTAAAATCAAAGCCATGACACCAAGCGCGACAATAAAAGCATTTTGCAAGAATGCTGATGAGTTTTCCTGCTCTTCATTTTGACCCCGAATCTTATATTCAATGCCTTCCGGTAAGTCGAGCTGTTCCATTCCAGCGGCAATCTTAGGTAACTCAAGCGCCAAATTGTAACCTTCCACCATATCCGCTTTAATATTGATAACTCGATGACCGTCGACCCGACGAATAGTGTCTTGCTTATGATCTGGTTTGATTTGAGCAAAATTCGTAATCGGTACCAGACCAGCTGCCGTTTTCACTCTCAGTTGATCAAATCGACCTATGTCGCGCTTATCTTGCGGATAGCGCACCAAAATATCGACTTCTTCATCCGCATCATCGGGCAAATAATCGCCTATTTTCAAGCCGTTCGTAACAAACTGGACGGTATTCCCGACTAAAGTAGCATCCGCTGCAAAGCGAGAGGCGTCATCTCGCTGGATATCAATTTGCCAATCAATCCCTTCCTTATTAGTGGTATCACTCAAGTTGGTCAGTGCAGGATTACCATCAGCCCAATGTCGTACTTTTTTGGCTGCTTCATCTAACGCACTAACACTCAAATTTCGTGATGACACTTCAATCACGAGATCATGCTCGACAGGCGGTCCTGCGTCCGGGAATTTATACTCAAGTTCAACACCATAAAAGCGGTCTGTCGTCTCTTTTAGTTCCTCAATAATGGTTTTCACTTTGCGTCGATACTGCCAATCCACAGGCGTTATTTGAATCTGGCCAATCTCGTCCCCATTATCGCTCGATCCTGTGCGCGTGTAGACACTTTCAAACTCGTCATGACCGAGCATCACCTTCTCGATTTCGCGCATAACAACATCTTTTTCGTGAATAGACAGGTCACCATAAGAACGAACTTTAACGGTAAAAAAGGCAGGGTCCACCTCAGGGAAAAACTCTGCACCCAAGCCAGCTTTGTTGTAAGTGAAGCCGACACCTGCCGCTAGCAGTATCGCGCTGAGTAAGACTTTCCATGGATGACGAATCGCTACCGACAGAGTCTGGTAATAAAGCTTGGTAATGCCAGTCGCTTTTTCAAAGTTGCCGTTATGCAGCTCCACCATTTCTCGCTGAGCTTTCTGATTGACTACTTGAGGCTTGCCAATGATCCCACCGATGACAGGAACGAACAATAAAGCCATCATCAGCGAAGCGGCCAAGGTAGCAATTAAAGTAAGTGGTAAGTACTTCATGAACTCACCAGTTATGTCTGGCCAGAAAAGTAACGGAGCAAACGCAGCCAATGTGGTTGCTGTGGATGCGGTAATAGGCCAGGCCATTCGCTTTGCTGCATCTCGATAGGCTTCTTTACGTGGCGTTCCTTCTTGCATGCGCCGATCTGCAAACTCTGTCACCACAATGGCACCATCCACCAACATGCCTACCGCCATAATTAAAGCAAACAGTACGACGATATTGACCGTCAGCCCAAATACCGATAACACCAACAACCCAGTCAAGAACGATCCTGGAATAGAAATCCCCACGAGAAGCGCGGTCCTAACCCCCAATATGGCAATAATGACGATAACTACGAGGATAATTGCGGATAAGATATTGTTTTGTAGATCACTGAGCATCAATTTGACATCGTCGGATTGATCCCAAGTATATTTAACTTGCAAATTGTCGGGCCACTCGGCGCGCTTCTGTCCCAGAGCCAGTACTTCTTTTACCAGCTCAACCGTTTCAATGATGTTTTCCCCTGCCCGTTTTTTTACGTCCAAAACGATGGCAGATTCGCCATCTAAACGAGCAAAACTTTCAGGATCGCGAAATGCACGTCGTACTGTCGCCACATCGCCAAAAGTGATCACCTCTTTGCCATTCACCTTGATCGGTAGTTCAAGCACATCTTTCAGTGAATCAAAAACCGATGGGACTTTTACCGAAAAGCGTCCATACCCAGTATCGACAAACCCCGCAGCCACAACTCGGTTATTCAAGGCAATTAAATTATAGATGTCCGCTTGATCGAGACCGTAGCTTTCCATCAATAGCGGATCGACAACTATCTCCACGATGTCTTCGCGATCTCCTGCGATTTCAACCTCAAGAACCTGACGGAAACTTTCCAAACGATCACGTAACGTTCTGGCAATCTGAACAATGGTTCGCTCTGGTACGGTGCCATAGAGCACAACGGTCAAAACAGGCTCTTCAGATGCAAACGTGACTTCGTTTACCGTCGGCTCATCACTGTCCTCTGGTAACTTTGGCTTCGCAAGATCAACCGCATCACGCACATCTGCCATCGCTTTATCAAGATCCACTCCGACACTAAATTCCAGCGTCACCGAAGCATGACCTTCTGATGCCACAGAGGTCATCTCTTTTACGCCTTCAATAGAGCGCAACTCTTGCTCTATTGGGCGAACCAATAAACGCTCGGCATCGACAGGAGAAATGCCTTGATGTCCAACAGAAACATAAATAATCGGAATGGTAATATCAGGGCTCGATTCCTTGGGGATTGTGACGTAAGTAATGACACCAGCAATTAATATCATCACCAACAATGTCAGCATAGTGCGAGCGCGAGATAACGCAGCATCAATCAGAGTGTACATAAGTGCTCCTTACTGCTCACTAGCCGCTTCAACAACTACGTCATCAACTTTATTGGCCAGTACTTGATCACCATCTCGCACAAAACCTTGTCCCAGCACGATAATGTCTGCACGCTCTCCTAACCCAGAGAGCCACACACCATCATCCTCGGCCTTAACGAGTTGAATTGGAACAAACTCAACATACTCATTACGCAGTGTCTTGACACCTAAGTTACCTTCTTCATCTAGTGCTAACATGGCAGCCGTAATCTTTACTGCCAACACTTCACTCAACGGCAGCTGTACTTCTGCGCTCATACCGGCAGGAATTCTTGCGTCTTGATTATCAATTTCGATTTCAATTGGAAATGTATTAGTAGAAGCAGAAGAAACACGTCCAATGTAGCGCACACGACCTTGATGATGCTGTTGGTTAATGGTTCTTACGTCGGCTTCTAGGCCTTCCTTAAGGTATTGTATATGCCGTTCACTGACATCGGCTTCAATCACTAAAGTATCCAAATCAATGACCGTCGCAATAGGATCGCCAATCCCGACAAAATCACCTAACTCAACAAAGTGGTGATCTACGATGCCATCAAATGGCGCTTTAACCTCAGTATTTCTTAAAGCCGTTTGCACGTTACTCAAATTCGCACGTGCATCTACCAACGCTGCTTGCGCTGTCGCAAATGCAACCTCACCTTGCAGTCCACGACTTTTTAGCGATTTAGCTGCATTAAACTCTTTCTCTTTAACCAACAGCATCGCCTGGGCCCGTTTAAGTTGAATGCCAAGGTCGCGCTTATCGATGTTTGCGATCACTTGTCCCTGTTTGACCGCTTGGCCTTTCTTTATGTTAAGACTGACTATTTTACCGGCAACTTCGGCGCCAAGACGCGCTTGACGATTGGGCGCTGTTCGTCCATACAATTCAATGGTTTTACTGGTAGGTTCGGCAAGAAAAGTATCAAACATCACCTTTGCAAGTGGTGTCGTGTTCGTGGATGTTGAAGAGTTAGGATGATCATCTTGTGCTTTGAGTTGGCCGATGGTTAGCCATGCAACAAGAAGTAAGACGAGGATAAGAGATACTAGCCAAGGGCGCTCGACAATTCGGCGTCCAAAAGAAAGTCCAGACATATAAAGTCCTTTTTATTATTTCTCTGCATATCTGCGAGCGTGTGCTTTACGTGACATCCTTCTACATAAAGCACAGGCAGCCATTAGCTGCCTGTTAGGTGTTAATTACACACTGAACGATGCACCACAACCACATGTTGTCGTTGCATTGGGGTTATTTACGAAGAAGCGCGCTCCTTCCAACCCTTCTGTGTAGTCAACAATACCGCCAACGAGATATTGCAGACTCATAGGGTCTACAACCAGTGTTACACCACTGTTTACGATTGTTGTATCGCCTTCGTTTACATTTTCATCAAAAGTAAAGCCGTATTGGAAGCCGCTGCAGCCGCCGCCAGTAATGTATACGCGCAGTTTCAATGCTGGGTTTTCTTCTTCAGCAATCAATGCTTTAACGCGAGATGCTGCTGCGTCAGAAAAAGATAATGGTACGTTTACTTCGCTCACGAAGACCTCTCTCACTCGTGTAATGCGTCAAGCCTGAAGCAAGACGTCAAATTTGTGCTAATTGAGACGATTATCCAATACCTGACAAACTCGTTCAAGTATTCGCCGCCGATTCTTTATAACAGATGCGGATATATAAGATTACACTGCGAAACAACACATAAATTAAGCAAAACGTTTCTAACTTGATTATAGCTAGGTACAATGCGCTCCACTTGGTCCGAGCAATCAAAAGAGGATAACCCCATGACCAAATCATCAGATCTGTATCAAAAAGCTCAGCAAACCATCCCTGGCGGTGTCAATTCACCAGTTCGTGCATTCAACGGCGTTGGCGGCTCTCCGCTATTTATCGAACGAGCAGACGGTCCACTGATTTTTGATGCCGATGGTAAAGCGTATATTGATTACGTTGGCTCTTGGGGTCCAATGATTCTTGGCCACAACCACGCGGTTATCCGCGAAGCAGTAATTGATGCAGCGCAACGCGGTCTTAGCTTCGGTGCGCCAACAGAACTTGAAATCGCGATGGCAGAATTAGTTTCTGAGCTTGTTCCATCAATGGAGCAAGTCCGCATGGTAAGTTCTGGTACTGAAGCTACTATGAGCGCGATTCGCCTTGCACGTGGCTTCACCGGTCGCGATAAGATCATGAAATTTGAAGGTTGTTACCACGGCCACGCTGATAGCTTGCTAGTAAAAGCAGGTTCTGGTGCACTAACTCTAGGCCAACCAAGCTCTCCTGGCGTTCCTGCAGATTTTGCTAAACACACGCTAACAGCAACATTCAACGACCTAGATTCTGTACGCGAGCTATTTGCTGCTAACAAAGGCGAAATTGCTTGTATCATCGTTGAGCCAGTAGCAGGCAACATGAACTGTATTCCACCAGTGGAAGGCTTCCACGAAGGGCTACGTGAAATCTGTGATCAAGAAGGCGCGCTACTAATTTTTGATGAAGTAATGACAGGCTTCCGTGTTGCTCTAGGCGGCGCGCAAGCACACTACAACATCAAACCCGACCTAACGACACTGGGTAAAGTGATTGGTGGCGGTATGCCAGTAGGTGCTTTCGGTGGCCGTAAAGAAGTGATGCAATACGTTGCACCTACAGGCCCAGTTTACCAAGCTGGTACCCTTTCCGGTAACCCTGTCGCAATGGCAGCAGGCTACGCATGTTTGAACCTTCTAAAAGAAGAAGGCAACGAAAAGCGCCTAGCTTCTAAAACGAAACAACTTGCTGAAGGTTTTAAGTCTCTAGCAGAAAAACACGGTATTCCGCTAGTTGTTAACCAAGTGGGCGGTATGTTCGGCTTCTTCTTCACTGACCAAGAAAAAGTAACTTGCTACGAAGACGTAACGAAGTGCGATGTAGAACGCTTCAAGCGTTTCTTCCACTTAATGCTAAAACACGGTGTCTACCTTGCGCCATCTGCGTTTGAAGCGAGCTTTACTTCACTCGCTCATGGTTCAAAAGAGATTGATGCCACACTAGAAGCTGCTGACCGCTGTTTTGCTGTTCTTGCAGAAGAAGCGAAGTAATCGCTAAAAACGGCGATAACGCATTTAGAAAAGGACCGTAACGGTCCTTTTTTATTGCCAATTCAAAATAACCAATATCGCTAATACCCCAACGACAATGCCAAACCACGGTATTCGCTTAGCTTTTTTCTCGGTTTGACACTTTTTATCACCGTTGCAACAACCCATAGCTCATCTCTTGATTGATAACCGACTGATTTGTAGTCATTATAGCAAGGTACATCGCCCTGCTCTAATTCGGCATTGTCATAAGCTTGAAAGAGTTAAGAGTGCAAAGTAATAAAGGTTACACGCCATCATTGAAGGCATAAACCGTAAACGTCACCTGTAAGTTGGACTAATACCATGCCAAATAATGTAAAAATAACGTCGAGTCACCGAGTACTAATGGTTGCTTTACTCGCCGCTGCTTTTGCTTGCTACTTATTGGTTGAGCCATATATCAATTCAATTGTGATGGCTTTTATCATTTCTTTGCTCATGTTTCCGATACACGAATGGTTTGAGCAGAAAATTCCCAAGCACCCCAATATGGCGGCACTGCTGTCATGTGTCGTCTTGACGTTTATTATTGTTATCCCGCTTTTATTTGTGTTTGCCGCCATTGTTCAGCAAGGCTCTGTTTTCTCACAAAATACATATAATTGGGTTACCAATGGTGGCATCCAAGATATATTCCAACATCCTTTCGTTATCAAAGGCTTATCGATTGTTAATGAGTACTTACCTTTTGATAAAATCGAGCCCAAAGCCATTGCTGAGAAAATTGGTCAATTTGCCACATCGTTTGGCTCTAACTTAGTCGCTATCAGCGCAAAGATTTTAGGAGACGCAACCAACTTCCTAATGAACTTCTTCCTAATGCTGTTTGTGCTGTTTTTTCTGCTTCGTGACCACGACAAAATTATCTCTGCGATTCGTCATATCCTGCCACTCTCACGTAGCCAAGAAGACCGCATATTGACAGAGATAGAGCAAGTTTCTAAATCAGCCGTAATGGGCTCATTCATGACAGCGATTGCTCAAGGTCTGGCTGGCGGTATCGGTATGTGGCTCGCCGGCTTCCCTGGGTTATTTTGGGGAACAATGATGGGCTTTGCATCATTCATTCCAGTGGTAGGAACCGCACTAATCTGGATTCCTGCAGCAGCGTACTTGTTCTTAACAGGCGATATGACTTGGGCTATCTTCTTGACGGTGTGGAGTGTAGTTGTCGTTGGCTCTATAGATAACCTATTGCGTCCGTTGCTAATGCAAGGCAGCGCCGGCATGAATACCCTTATGATTTTCTTCTCATTACTGGGTGGTCTGCATCTGTTTGGTTTGATTGGTCTTATCTACGGCCCACTTATTTTTGCCGTGACCATGGTACTGTTTAATATCTACGAGGAAGAATTCAAAGACTTCCTTAACCAACAAGACAACAGCTAGTCACCGCTTAATCACTTCAAGCTTGGGGCAGATTGTGCGAAAATCTGCCCCAAATTATTTCTGATGAACCAAATTTATGTCTGCTTATATCGCTCCTAGCCAAATAGCTCAGCGCCAACTTGAATACTTCAACGGAAAACACGTTTTAGTCGCTGGTGAAGTTGAAGACCTATTTCCTCTTGAGTTAGTGGCTCATTGTGAGTCTGTTGAAGTGTTTACTTCCAACTATAGCTACTACCGCCAAATTCAAACCTCTGACAAAGTGAAAAGTCATTTTGGCTCTGTGTTTGATGTTGAAACAAAAGCAGACATGGTCCTTTTATACTGGCCAAAGGCAAAAGCTGAAGCAGAATACTTGCTGGCGATGTTGATGGCGAAACTGGGCATTAACACCGAAATCGTCATCGTTGGTGAAAACCGCTCCGGCATCAAGAGCATCGAGAAGATGTTCCAAGAATACGGCCCTGTGAACAAGTACGACTCTGCTCGTCGCTGCTCATTTTACTGGGGTAATTGCCTCAATGAACCAAAACCTTTCAACCAAGCAGATTGGTTTAAGTCTTACACTGTTACACTCGGTGAGCAGTCGCTAGCGGTTAAGAGCCTACCTGGCGTATTCAGCCATGGCGAGTTCGACTTAGGTAGCCGATTGCTGCTTGAAACCTTACCTAAGCTGTCGGGCAAAGTGCTCGACTTTGGTTGTGGTGCAGGTGTGCTCGGTGCGTTTATGGCGAAAGCGAATCCAGAGATCGCGATTGAGATGTGTGACATTAATGCTTATGCGATCACTTCTAGCCAAGCCACATTAGAAGCGAATGGTTTATCCGGACGCGTATTTGCATCAGATATATACTCGGATACCGCAAAAGACTACCGCTTTATTATCAGCAACCCGCCATTCCACAGTGGTTTAGACACAAATTACAACGCAGCGGAAACCTTGTTGGGCCAGGCACCACAATATCTAACCAAAGACGGTGAAATGGTGATTGTCGCGAATAGCTTCTTAAAATACCCACCAATTATCGAGCGGGCGTTTAATAATTGCGAGACGCTAAATAAGACCAATAAATTTTCTATCTACTACGCGAAAAAATCATAACTTCCCCCCGCGCAGGCACAAACCTGCGCGATTTTTTCTCATAAATTCAACACTCATAAGAAAAACTGCGTCACCCTGCACGCTTTACAACTAACTTTCTTGTCAAAGAAAAAAAACTCGTTAATTTTGTTAATTCTATCTAGTTGAACATCTTATCCGTTTTTAACGAGAACCTCGGCAGCGAAGTATGTTTTAGAACTGCCCATTATGAGTTGTAATCTTATCCATGTTTAAATTCTACAAAAAACAGAAATTTAAGCGCCTTCAGAGTACACTGATGACCGCATTTCTGGTGCTCAGTATCACACCTCTTACCATTACTGCGATCTTTTTCTTGCAGTCCCACAGTAAAGATCTGCAAGAACAAAGCACCTCGCACTTACTGTCTGTTCGAGATACAAAACAGCAGCAAATCATCGACTACTTTGAGGCACGAGAAACCGAAGTCATGGGCTTTGTGCGCTCAGAGTTGGCTTACGCCAGTGGTGGCCGATTCTACGGTCTCGTCAATGCTTTTAGTCGTTTAGGCAATGATATTGAAGAGTCTCGTAAAAACGCCCAACAGCGCTACATCGAGGGCAGCGGAGACCAAATCAAAACCTCAACGTTACCCGAGTCATCCAACTATGTAGGAAGTGAACGTTACCGACTTTTGCATAAACGCTATCATTGGGCCTACTTGGAGCTCCTCAAGCGCTCTGATTTTAATGACATTTTGCTGGTCGACATCAATGGTAACGTCACCTACTCGATCAACAAAGACGATAACTACGGAACGAACTTGTTATCAGGCCCCTACAAAGACTCGGCACTTGGCAAAACTTTCAAGCGTCTCGCCGATGATGTGACTGAACGTCGAAAAGTAAACGAAGACTACACTCCTGTGATTGTGTCTGACTTCGAGCTGGAAGGGGGTAAATCAGTCGCTTGGCTAGGTGCACCAATTGTTCAGCAAGGTTATCTACACAGCTATGCCATGTTCCGCTTGCCAAATAATGGCATCACTAAGTTAGCCGCAGACGCTAATCGAGAGTCATCCATTAACACCTTGCTGGTTGGAAATGATCACCAACCTCGCACAATCAACACGAAACAAGACGACATTAAGAACAGTTTAGAAGTGATCGATAAAGCACTCTCTGGTGCGTTTGGTGTCGGCACTTACACGAACGGCTTAGGTGAAGAAATAATCGCGGCTTATGCACCGATTGAAACTCGTGGTGTGATTTGGGCGCTCGTCGTACAGTTACCAGAAAACGAAGCTTTCGCTCGTATCCATCAACTCGAAAAACTATTCGTTATCGCTATGTTGATCGCCATTATCCTTGTGGTGATAGCTTCTCACTATTTATCAAACTTTATCACTTCTCCGTTGCTGAAATTGACTTGGGTTGCCGAAAAGGTCTCTGCAGGGGATCTTGATGACACGTCTTTTAATACGGTTCGTAAAGATGAAATTGGTCGGCTTGCGTTAAGCTTTGAACGAATGCAACGCTCTATTCGAGATAAGATTCAAACCATTAAGAAGCAAAATGAAGAACTAGAAAGCAACATACAGATCATTCAAAAACAGAATGAAGAACTGCAATTGGCCGATAAATTAAAAGATGAATTCTTAGCCACGACTTCTCATGAACTTCGTACACCGTTACACGGCATGGTCGGGATTGCTGAAACCTTAGCGTCCGGCGCCAATGGTGCGATCCCCGCTAGCCAGAAATATCAGCTTGATATCATCATTAAAAGTGGTCAGCGTCTCGCTAATCTAGTCGATGACTTGTTGGATTATCATAAAATGCGTTATGGAAGCATGGATATCCAGAAATCAGCAGTGAGTTTGGGCAGTGCAACACGATTGGTTTTAGAGCTTTCTAGCCATTTACTCGGAAGTAAAACCATCCGCATCATCAACCAAGTCCCAGCGGATTTAAAAGCAGTGTCAGCTGACCCGCAACGCCTTGAACAAGTGCTATATAACCTGATTGGCAATGCGATTAAATACACCTCAGAAGGTAAAATTGTTATCTCCGCTAATGTGGTAGATGATCATGTACGCGTACAAGTTGTGGATACTGGACAAGGAATTCCCGCAGAACAACTTGAACATATTTTTGAACCACTCATCCAAGCAGGGCAAGACGCGAGCCGTTATCGTCAAGGTGCAGGACTTGGGCTCTCCATTAGCCGTCAATTGATCGAATTAATGGGAGGCTCGTTATACGTCAGTAGCCAACCAATGGTCGGAACTACCTTCAGTTTCACTTTACCGCTCGCCAGTGAAGAAGAAATCCAAGCAACCCAGACTCTAGCTGCGCACGGACACTTCCAAATCCCTGAAGTTAATGTAGAGAACCGCGAAGACTTATCACTTCCAGAGAACCCAGACGGCCCGTTACTGTATGTTGCTGACGATGAACCAGTAAACTTACGCGTGCTTGAAAGCTTTTTACGTTTAGAGGGCTATCGTGTGCGTACCGTCTCCGATGGGCCAGAAACGTTAGCGCTCGTCGAGCAAGAGAAGCCGGAACTTCTGTTATTGGATATCATGATGCCAGGCATGAGCGGCTACCAAGTTTGTAGTGAACTACGTGAAACCTATGATCATGCCGAGTTGCCAATCATTATGCTCACCGCACTCAGTCAAACAGAAGATCGTGTAAGAGGTTTTGAAGCAGGAGCCAACGACTATTTATCGAAACCATTTAATAAACAAGAGTTGGCGGCACGTATCCAAGCGCATTTAACGGCAAGTAAAGCAGAAATGCGCCATATGGAAAACAAAGTGCTAGAGTCTGAACTTAGACAGCGAGCAGTCGTTGAAGCAAGCTTACTTGAGACTCAAGGTCGTTTGTTGGAACAGCTAGAATCGGCTCCTGAAGCTATCATCTGTCTACGTGAAGACAAGCGTATTCGCTTTGCTAACGAAGCTGCTTGTAAGCTATTCAAGCGCAGCTTAGAACAGCTAAAGCGCTCATCTGCTGATGAGCTGATTGCCCCTAAATATCTAACCGTCAAACAACCTCATTACTGTGGCAAGATTGATATCTATATTGAAGATATTCGTCAGAACATCGAAGCAGACATTCTTAAGCTCCCTGAAGGTTCAGGGTTAGATATCATGTACATCTTTAATGTCGGCGGTGGAGCCAGTGCCGCTCGCATACATAATCTAGAAACCGCCGTAGAAGTGCTTTCAAGTTATGCATTTGATGGTGACAAAGACCAATTGCAAAAGCTAAAAGAGCTTGGCGGAGAATTTACGCGCCTTGCAGACAAAGCACTCGGTAATAAAAAGGACAAGCAAGAACTTATGCGGGAAGTTCTAGTCGACGCAATGACACATGCTTTAGAGTATTGGGAATCTGTAACGGGTGAAAGTAAATTCGCATTTGCAGAGCAAAGTGGCTTGTGGCGCGTTTATCTAGACCGAAGTACTTTACAAACACGCACCTTAGATAAATACATGCGTATAGAAACATTACCCAAAACACCACGTTGGAGAACGGTGCTAAGCTCGATAGAGTTCATTCTCGAACACTGCAAAGAACAGAGCCCCGAGAGAGCATACATAGAAGCACAACGAGATAAACTACAGCGACTATTGACCAGCTAATATTTATCAAAAAACTAGCCCAGCGTGCATGCTGGGCTTTTTTGTTATTCGAGTATTCCCTTCCTAGAGATAAAAGAGACCGCCTCTTCCTACCCCATTACCATATTTCCAATAACGAACATTCGGTTAGACAACGCTATCTATTGTTGGTCTTCAAAACGTACGACCTTATCCATTTAACTTGTCTTAACTAGGTAAGTTCGAGCAACCGAAAAAACTTCATTCATATAATAAAAAAAGGACAACAAACGGAAGAAAACTGTCGATAAAAAAGGCCATTTTTCAGATAACAAGCGGATTTTGACGAACTATTGATAGAGATTGCGAACTTAATCACAACAGAACGGCAGATTAATTTTTAGCTGATTAATTAACACCATTTCTGCATGTGAGCGAGATCTCCGAACCTAGAAAACAAGCAGGAAACGTATATTTAAAAAGGACCAGCAGGTTAGTAATCACCAACACTTATTATTAACAAGGATATAAACTGCGACGCATATCAACGTTTATTTTTTGGCCCAATGCTGGTTAAAATTAGCCAAAATAACGTTTATAACGGAGAGCTCAGAGATTTTAACGTTTTTAACGGGAATCAAGTTTGATTATTTTATGGATAAGGTGTTTTCTTACTCCTACCTAAGGCCTACAGGCCACTCTTGGCGAAACTCAATGTTGTAATGAGTAAGGCATGTACAAGAGGTAGGTCTTAGAGAGTGTTTATCAATTGATGACATTCAATTCCATTTAGTGAAATGAAAGCAAATAGTAAGGAACAGCTATGCTTGCCAATATTAAAAAAACAGCACTAGCAACAGCAATTATTGCAACGGCTACTACAGGTTTTGCATCGGTAGCTACTGCGGCTGAACGCAGTGAACTGACTATCCACCCTAAAGAGTTTACAACTTTCGTTCGTAACTTTAACCCTTTCTTGGGTGCAACTAACCTGCACACAACAACCGACTTTATTTACGAGCCGCTCGTTGTTTTTAACGAAATGCACGGTAACACGCCTGTATTTCGTCTAGCAGAAAACTTTACCATGGCTGATGACCTGATGAGCGTAACCTTCGATATCCGTAAGGGCGTAAAATGGTCTGATGGCAAAGCGTTTACCGCTGATGATGTTGTTTATTCTTTCAACCTAGTTAAAGAGAAGCCAGAGCTAGACCAATCTGGTATCAACTCTTGGGTGACTGGCGTAGAAAAAGTTAACGACTACCAAGTTAAATTCCGTCTAAGCGAAGCAAACTCAAACGTTCCTTACGAAATTGCGAAAGTACCAGTCGTACCTAAGCACGTATGGAGCAAAGTAAAAGATCCAGCAACATTCACAAACGAAAATCCAGTAGGCAGTGGTCCATTTACTGAAATCGACACTTTCACACCGCAGCTATATATCCAGTGTGAGAACCCGAATTATTGGGATGCTGACAACCTAGATGTAGATTGTCTGCGTGTGCCACAAATCGCGAACAACGACCAATTCTTGGGCAAAATCGTTAACGGCGAAATGGACTGGACGTCTTCATTCGTACCAGACATCGACCGTACGTACGCTGCAGCAAGTCCGAATCACCACTACTGGTACCCACCAGCGGGTACTCAAGCATTTGTAGTGAACTTCAAAAACCCAGACGCTGCGAAAAACGAAGCACTAACTAACGTTGACTTCCGTCGTGCGTTCTCTATGGCGCTAGACCGTCAAACTATCATTGATATCGCTTTCTACGGCGGCGGTACAGTGAACGACTTCGCATCTGGCCTTGGCTACGCATTCGAAGCTTGGTCTGATGAAGAGACGCACAACAAGTACAAAGGCTACAACACATACAACGCGGAAGGTGCGAAAAAGCTTCTAGCTAAAGCTGGCTTCAAAGATGTAAACAAAGATGGCTTTGTGGATACACCATCTGGCAAGTCTTTCGAGCTTCTAATTCAATCACCAAACGGTTGGACTGACTTCAACAACACGGTACAACTAGCCGTTGAGCAACTAGCAGAAGTGGGCATTAAAGCTCGTGCTCGTACACCGGACTTCTCGGTATACAACCAAGCTATGCTAGAAGGTACTTACGACGTTGCTTACACCAACTACTTCCACGGTGCAGATCCACACTTGTACTGGGATAGTGGCTACAACTCGAAGCTACAAGCTGGTGACGGCATGCCTCGCTTTGCAATGCACTTCTACAAGAACGATAAGCTAGACGGTCTTCTTAACAGCTTCTACAAGACAGCAGATAAACAAGAACAACTAGAGATCGCTCATGGCATTCAGAAGATCATTGCTCAGGACCAAGTAACTATTCCTGTGCTATCTGGCGCGTACATGTACCAATACAACACAACTCGCTTCACTGGTTGGTGGAACGAAGAAAACCCTAAGGGCCGTCCAAACATTTGGGCAGGTATCCCAGAGCGTCTACTTCACGTACTGGACCTAAAACCAGTTAAATAAGTAGAAGTTCATTTCAAGCGGCATACATCCCGTGTGCCGCCTATAAAAATCCCTTGTTAACGAAACCAATATGTGGCGCTCGTCGTCAGGGGATTTTTCGCTCTAAATTTCGCTAGGAGCGACCTGAAACCAGAAACAGGGAAAAAATCTGGGTGAGTAAGGTGTGAGTTATGGGTTATTTTTTAAGACGTTTGTCGTTCTATCTTGTCGCGCTCTTAGTTGCAGCGACGTTAAACTTTATTATTCCGCGAGCAATGCCTGGTGACCCAGTTACCATGATGTTTGCTAATGCTTCAGTACAGGTGACTCCAGAACGAATCGCAGCAATGAAAGAACTGCTCGGTTTCGTTGATGGGCCAATTTACATTCAGTACTTCTCGTACATTAAAAACATTCTAAGTTGGGAATTGGGCACCTCAATCCAGTTCTACCCACTTTCAGTTAATTCTTTACTAGGTAGTGCATTTGGCTGGTCACTATTTCTAGCTGGTACTGCGGTTGTACTTTCTTTCTCCATCGCTTCTGTCCTTGGTATTTTTGCCGCCTGGAAGCGCGGTAGTAAGTACGATGCATTCGTAACGCCTGGCACATTGATCATTCAAGCTATTCCACAAATGGTTATCGCAATGTTAGCGCTGTTTACCTTTGCGATTGGCCTGAAATGGTTCCCATCTGGCTATGCTTACACGCCAGGTACTATTCCTGATTGGACAAGCTGGGAGTTCATCAAGAACGTGGGTTACCACGCTGTACTACCTCTATTCTGTGCAACCATCGTTCAAATTGGTGGCTTCTTAGTTAACATGCGTAACAACATGATCAACCTTCTCGCCGAAGACTATATCACGATGGCTAAAGGTAAAGGGCTGAGTGAAAACCGCGTCGTCTTTAATTACGCCGCACGTAACGCACTACTTCCAAGTGTTACCGCACTGTCTATGTCTTTAGGTATGGCCATTGGAGGTCAATTAATCATCGAGATGATTTTCAACTACCCAGGCCTAGGTACTGTTCTATTGAACGCAATTCACGCTCGTGACTACCAAGTACTTCAAGGTCAGTTAATTATCATGACGATGTTCATGCTGTGCTTCAACTTAATGGCTGACATGCTGTACATGATTCTAGACCCTCGCCTACGTACGGGAGGCAAATAATCATGAAAGAACTATTCAAACTTATTTTAGGTAACGCATTTGCTCGCATTGGTCTTGGCATTGTTACGCTGTTCGTGTTCGTTGCGATTGCCGCTCCTTTACTTACAAAGCATGCGCCAGACAAGCGAACCGGTAACCCACACGAATACCCAAGCTTTGTTGTAAAACAGGCACAAAACAATCCTGATGGTTGGGTCGCTAAAAACCTGGCAGACGATCGTCGTACGCTGATTATGTCTAAAAAGGCCGACCACGTATTAGGTACTAGCCGAATGGGTCGCGATATCTGGTCGCAAGTGGCTTACGGTGCACGAGTATCACTGGGTGTAGGCTTTGGCGCTGGCATCATCGTGTGCTTCTTAGCAACAGTCATTGGTATATCGGCAGGTTACTTCGGCGGTAAAGTGGATGACATATTGAGTGCCGCAATGAACATCATGTTAGTAATTCCGCAGTATCCATTGCTATTCGTGCTGGCGGCCTTTATCGGTGAAGCAGGCCCACTCACCATTGCCTTGATTATCGCTGGTACTTCTTGGGCATGGGGTGCACGTGTTGTCCGCTCTCAAACTATGGCACTACGCGAGAAAGAGTTCGTTAAAGCTGCCGAAGTATTGGGAGAGTCTTCATTCCGTATCATCTTCGTTGAGATTTTACCAAACCTTATCCCGATTGTCGGTGCGAGCTTCATTGGCTCAGTAATGCTGGCGATCAACACTGAAGCGGTCATTTCGTTCCTAGGTTTGGGTGATGCCAACACGATCAGTTGGGGCATCATGCTTTACAACGTGCAAACCTCATCAGCCATGCTGATTGGCGCATGGTGGGAAGTACTAGCACCTTGTATTGCCCTAACACTACTGGTTACTGGTCTTGCTCTGTTGAACTTTGCCGTTGACGAAATTGCGAACCCTCAACTTCGTTCTCACAAAGGCATGAAACGCTGGAAAAAACTAGCAGCAAAAGACAAGAAAGAACGTGAGCCTGAACTGGCACCACAAAATGCACTATGGAGCGGAGATAAATAATCATGACTGCACCACTAATTTCCATCCGTAACCTATGCGTAGACTACATCACAGACGCGGGCGATGTCCGCGCCTGTAACAACGTGAGCTTCGACATTGCACCAGGTGAAGTATTCGGTCTGGCTGGTGAATCTGGCTGTGGCAAATCCACTGTTGCCTTCTCACTAATGCGCCTTCATAAGCCGCCAGCGTTTATCACAGGTGGTGAGGTGATCTTCAACGGTGAAGATATCCTTCAGTACAGCGATGATCGCATGCAAGCGTTCCGCTGGAGTGAAATGTCGATGGTATTCCAGAGTGCGATGAACGCTTTGAACCCTGTTCTAACCATGGAAGAGCAGTTCTGTGACGTCATCATGCGTCATACCAATATGACTCGCGCTCAAGCAAAAACACGCGCTGAAGGTCTGCTGGAAATCGTTGATATCCACCCTAGCCGATTGAGTGATTACCCGCACCAGTTCTCTGGTGGTATGCGTCAACGTCTAGTAATCGCAATCGCTTTGGCTCTGAACCCAAAAATGATCATCATGGACGAACCGACTACCGCATTGGATGTAGTGGTTCAACGTGAAATTCTACAAAAAATTTACGCGCTTAAAGAAGAGTTTGGTTTCTCAATTCTGTTCATCACACATGACTTGTCATTGATGGTCGAGTTCTCGGATCGTATCGGCATCATGTACTCAGGTGAGTTGATTGAAGTCGCGCCTTCTAAGCAAATTCTGGAAAGTCCTTACCACCCTTACACCAAAGGTTTGGGTAGCTCTTTCCCTCCACTAACTGGACCAAAGACCAAATTGACTGGTATTCCAGGTAACCCGTTGAACTTGCTAGAAGTACCACGGGGCTGCCGCTTCCAAGCTCGTTGCGATCGCGTACATGAAGCATGTACACGTGTACCAACCCAATTACGTCAAATTGAACCAGGTCGCCTCTCAAATTGCCATTTGTACGGCGACACCATTGCTCAAGCTAAGGTTTAACAACAAAAAAACGCTAGCTAAGAACAAAAATTACACTGGAGAGAATTATGAGCAAACAATTCGGCGAACTGCTGATTGAGGGTAAAAATGTCGTTAAGGACTTCCCTTTAAACAGTAACTCAATCAAACAATCTAAGATGCGCGCAATCAACGACGTCTCTTTCAAAATGTACAAGAGCCGCGGCTTGTCAGTGGTAGGTGAATCTGGTTCAGGTAAGTCTACTACTGCAAAAATGATTGCAAAAATGTACGCACCAACCGATGGCATCATTGAGTACAAAGGTCGTGATATCCAAGACATCACCTCTCGTCACGATTTAATGACCTACCGTGAAGGTGTACAAATGGTGTGGCAAGACCCGTTTGGCTCGCTAAACCCAACGCACAATATCTTCCACCATATTGCTCGACCACTGCTAATCCACAAAAAGGTCTCACCTAGCAACAAGAAAGAACTGGAAGAGCGTGTGTACGACCTACTTGAACAAGTTGGTCTTATTCCCCCAAAAGAAACGGCGCAAAAGTTCCCGCACCAGCTATCTGGCGGTCAGCGTCAGCGTGTCAACCTGGCTCGTAACATTGCGGTTGGAGCTGAAGTAGTCTTGGCGGATGAGCCAACATCCATGCTCGATGTATCGATCCGCGCTGGCGTTTTGAACTTGATGGAAGAGATGAAGTTCGAGAAACAAATGTCTCTGCTCTACATCACTCACGACATCGCAACAGCGCGTTACATTGCTGAAGATCTTGCGGTCATGTACGTAGGTCACATGGTTGAATGGGGCGATACTGAAGAAATCATTCACGACCCTCAACACCCATATACGCAACTGTTGGTATCTGCGGTTCCAGATCCATCGAAGTCTATTCACGAGAAACTGAAAGGCAACAAAGGGGAAATCCCACTTTGGACACCAGAATCTGTCGGCTGTCCATTTGCTGGACGTTGTGTACACGCTACCGACAAATGTCGTGAACGACTACCAGGCGTCACTCAACTGTCCGACAACCACTTTGTCCGCTGTTACTTATTTGAAGATTAATCATAACGAGGGTCAGGTTCAGCCTGACCCATTCCTGTTTTTATCGTTTCCCGGAGACATTGAATGCTGCTACTGACTAACCACATTGGTTATGAACGTCTGGGCCCAAAGAAAGCCATTATCCAGACCGAACAACCACACTTGTCTTCTTACACTGCTCAATTGATTTGTGCCACTAGCGAGCAAACCGTGGCAACTTTTGCGGTTGAAGAACAAGGTAAAGTGGCGAACTGGCATCAGGGCTATTTCTACCTCATCGACTTTTCCTCTTTCACAACGTCAGGTGACTATTTCTTGCAAGTAGAAGATACGCGCTCTTCCTCTTTCATCGTTGGCGAACACATTCTGTTGGATCAAACTTTGTCAGATGTGATCCACTACTTCAAATCGCAACGTTGCGGCGGGATCTTCGATCAACAAGATCGACAACTTCCAGTACTAAACTCCAATAAAAAGGTTGATGTACACGGCGGCTGGTACGACGCATCAGGAGACGTTAGCAAGTATTTAAGTCACCTTTCATACGCGAATTATTTGAATCCTCAACAAACCCCAATGGTGGTTTGGAACATCCTAAAAGGGGTTTCGTTGCTTGAAGGAAGCGAAGACATTGCAGCTTTCACACGTACACGTCTGATTGAAGAAGCCCTGTTCGGTGCAGACTTTCTTGTGCGTATGCAAAACGAAAAAGGCTTTTTCTACATGACGGTCTTTGACAAGTGGAGCAAAGATACTGCGCAACGCGAGATTTGCGCGTACGAAACTCAACTTGGTCACAAATTTGACGACTATCAAGCAGGCTTTCGACAAGGTGGCGGTGTCGCCATTGCAGCGCTAGCGGCAGCGTCGCGTTTAAGTGTTCACGGTGAATACGATCAACAAAAATACCGCAACGCTGCCGAAAATGGTTACTGGCACTTAAAAGAGCACAATACGCAGTACCTCAATGATGGGGAAGAAAACATTATCGACGAATACTGTGCGCTACTGGCTTGTGTAGAACTGTTTAAAGCAACCAAAGAAACTCGCTACTTGGAAGAGAGCCGTTTGTGGGCGCAACGTTTAGTTGCACGCCAAATGAGCGACGAGCAGATTCAACACTTTTGGTCAGCAAACCAAGACGGCAGCCGTCCATATTTTCACGCAGCCGAAGCAGGTCTACCAGTTATTGCCCTATGCGAATATCTATCAATTGAAGACGACTCAGCACGAGCGGAATCGGTAAAACGTATCGTAAACCTAGCGTGTGAGTTTGAGATCACAATATCGAATAAAGTGATCAACCCATTCGGTTACCCTCGCCAATATGTTAAAGGCGTAAATGAGTCAAAACGCGAGGCATTTTTTGTCGCACACAACAATGAATCCGGCTATTGGTGGCAAGGCGAGAATGCTCGACTTGGCTCTCTCGCGACCATGGCGTACCTTGCTCAACCGCATATAGCGTCGCAAGAAGTACAGCAACAACTTTCTGTGTTTGCTCAAGATGCATTGAACTGGGTTGTAGGCTTAAACCCATACGACATGTGCATGCTAGATGGCCATGGTCGTAACAACCCTGATTACCTCCCTCAATATGGTTTCTTCAACGCAAAAGGTGGCGTGTGTAACGGAATCACTGGCGGCTTTGAAGACGAGGAAGACATTGCATTTAACCCACCTGCACAAAAAGAAGACGTGTTACAAAACTGGCGCTGGGGCGAACAATGGATCCCGCATGGCGCTTGGTACTTACTCGCGATAATGAGTCAAGCTCAGCATGTTTCTCAGTTGGCGACCTCTAAAAATATGAAGGAAGAATAATCATGGGAATGTATTTTGTCGGTATCGATGGTGGCGGCACGTCATGTCGAGCCAGGATTAAAGATTCACAAGGTAATTTTCTTGGCGAGGCCAAAAGCGGCAGTGCCAACATCATGCTAGGTGCTGAAATAGCAATGGCTTCGATTCTTGAATCTATCACTTCGGCTACCGAGCAAGGCGGTCTGACACAACAAGATTTCGCGTCGATGCACGTCGGCTTAGCCCTTGCTGGCGCAGAGCACAAAGCATCTTGGCAAGCCTTCATGTCTCTTCCTCATCCATTTGCCAGTATGACTCTGAATACTGATGCTTACGGTGCGTGCGTTGGTGCGCACAATGGCGAAGATGGCGCAATCATGATTGCGGGAACCGGTTCTTGTGGCATCTACCTTAAAGGATTGGAGCAACACGTTGTCGGTGGTCGTGAGTTCCCTATTTCGGATCAAGGTGGCGGCGCAGTGATGGGGCTACGCCTAGTTCAGCAAGTTTTGTTAGCTGAAGATGGCATCAGAGAAAAAACGCCCCTAGCACAACACGTTATGACGCATTTCGGAAATGAGGTCGACAACGTGGTGGCGTGGTCAAAACAGGCGCTTCCTCGTGATTATGGGCAGTTTTCTCCGGCTATTTTCCAACATGCGGAACAAGGCGATGCACTGGCCATTGAAATGCTGAAGCAAACCGCAGCGGATATAGAAATGTTTCTCGTGGCATTAAACAAGCGCGGCGCAACACGTATTTGTTTAATGGGCAGCATAGCTGAACGCATTGTACGTTGGCTTTCACCACCAGTTCAGCAATGGATTGTTGAGCCACAGTTTGACGCGATTGAAGGCGCAATTATGTTTGCTGGCAAACCAGAACATAACCTTTACTCGCTCAGTGCGGCGTAGGAGTAGATATGGAATATCGTGTTGATCTCGTAGTCCTTTCTGAGCAGAAACAAAACTGCCGCTTTGGCCTCACCTTTCATAACTTGAGCGACCAAGACCTAAACAGCTGGAGCTTAACTTTCGCTTTCGATCGTTACATTCTTCCAGACAGCGTTTCAAATGGTCAACTGACTCAAATTGGTAGTTTTTGCACACTTAAGCCAGAAGGGCTGGTACTGGCTGCCAACCATCACTATTACTGTGAATTCAGTATTGGTTCGAACCCATTCCGTTATTACTCGGATGGCTTTAACGAAGCGATGATCAACTTTGTCGTTGATGGAAACCCACAGCGCGCACAAGTGGATGTCACGCCTATCGTATTAGCTTCACCATACCGTGAACGCAGTGAGATTCCTGCAAGTTTAACCCATGCACAACCCTTGCTGCCAAAACCAAACCATATTGAGGTCAGCGATCACTATTTTAGCTTTGACCATCATGCTGGCGTCGCGGTTTATTCAAGCCTGGCCAATTCAGCTAAAGAATGGCTACTTGAAGAGCTTAAGCGCATTCACCAATTTGAGTTCGCATCAGACAATGGCAGTCAGATCATCTTCAAAGGCAACCCAACCTTGGATGAAGGCGCTTACAAACTGAAAGTAGCCGAAGAGTCAATCAAAATTGAAGCAGGATCTTCGTCTGGTTTTACCCATGCTTGTGCAACGTTATTACAACTAATCAAAGTTGGCGATCAACCTAACTCAATGGAAGTAGTTTGCTGTTCAATCAAGGACAGGCCACGCTTTCGTTACCGCGGTATGATGCTCGATTGTGCTCGTCATTTTCACTCCATTGAGCAAGTCAAACGCTTGATCAACCAACTGGCTCATTACAAGTTCAATACGTTCCATTGGCATCTTACCGACGATGAGGGTTGGCGAATTGAAATCAAATCACTGCCTCAACTGACCGATATTGGTGCTTGGCGCGGATTGGATGAGATCAATGAACCACAGTACACGCACTTTGATGAACGTTACGGCGGCTTCTACACACAAGAAGACATCAAAGACGTTATCGAATTTGCATCGCAACGCGGCATCACCATCATTCCTGAAATTGATGTACCTGGTCATTGCCGAGCCGCCATCAAGTCGTTACCACACCTATTGGTAGAAGCGGAAGATACCACCGAATACCGCAGTATTCAGCATTACAACGACAACGTCATTAACCCTGCTCTGCCGGGGAGTTATGAATTTATCGACAAAGTGCTAGAAGAAGTCTCTGCACTTTTTCCTGCGCCTTACGTTCATATTGGTGCCGACGAAGTACCTAACGGCGTATGGTCAAAAAGCCCAGCATGCCAAGCACTAATGGAACAACTGGGTTACAGCGACTACAAAGATTTGCAAGGACACTTCTTGCATTATGCCGAAGACAAACTTCGTAAATTGGGCAAACGCATGCTGGGCTGGGAAGAAGCTCAACACGGCGACAAAGTCAGTAAAGATACGGTGATCTACTCATGGCTAAGCGAAGAAGCGGCCTTGAACTGTGCTCGCCAAGGCTTTGATGTGGTGCTGCAACCAGCACAAACCACTTACCTAGATATGACCCAAGACTACGCACCTGAAGAACCGGGCGTGGACTGGGCAAACCCACTGCCACTAGAAAAAGCTTACAACTACGAACCGCTCGCTGAAGTGCCTGCTGACGACCCAATACGTAAGCGCATTTGGGGCATTCAAACAGCATTATGGTGCGAAATTATCAATAACCAACCTCGCATGGACTACATGATCTTCCCTCGTTTAACTGCAATGGCAGAAGCATGTTGGACAGACAAACAACACCGAGATTGGACCGACTATTTATCACGCTTGAAAGGCCATCTACCTCTGCTTGATTTGCAGGGAGTGAATTACCGTAAACCGTGGAAGTAATACAAAACTGATGTCGAAACATCACGCTTGAAGAGTTTTTAAATTTTGGCTGCTGATGCAGCTTCGTAAAAAGGAAAGACACAAATGAAATACGGCTATTTCGATAACGAGAATCGCGAATACGTCATCACTCGCCCTGACGTACCAGCACCATGGACCAACTACCTAGGTACTGAGAAGTTCTGTACGGTTATCTCGCACAACGCGGGTGGCTACTCGTTCTACAACTCTCCAGAATACAACCGTGTTACTAAATTCCGTCCAAATGCGACATTCGATCGCCCAGGACACTACGTTTACTTGCGTGATGATGAGACAGGTGATTACTGGTCAATCTCTTGGCAACCAGTTGCGAAGAGCCTAGACGAAGCAAACTACGAAGTTCGTCACGGCTTGTCTTACTCTAAGTTCAAATGTGAATACAGCGGTATTACCGCAACAAAAACTCTGTTCATACCAAAAGGCGAAGACGCTGAAGTCTGGGATGTAGTGATTAAAAACACCTCTGACAAACCACGTACGATCAGTGCATTCTCATTTGTTGAGTTCTCATTCAGCCACATTCAATCTGATAACCAAAACCATCAGATGTCTCTGTACTCGGCAGGTACGGCTTACAACGAAGGCGTGATCGAGTACGACCTGTACTACAACACCAACGATTTCGAAGGCTTCTACTACCTAGCTTCAACATTTGATCCAGATTCATACGACGGCCAACGTGACAGCTTCCTAGGCCTATACCGTGACGAAGCAAACCCGTTAGCGGTAGAACAAG
Organism: Vibrio sp. 1978; assembly: GCF_033344345.1. NCBI lineage: Bacteria > Pseudomonadati > Pseudomonadota > Gammaproteobacteria > Vibrionales > Vibrionaceae > Vibrio > Vibrio sp. 1978. Next base: position 149,506 of record NZ_JAWPOP010000002.1, on the reverse strand, counting down.
GTAAGTGTTTCAATACAGCACAAACGTGTTACAACCACTGTGGCTCTTTGCATAAGAAATTTACTATTCAGCCGGGTGAAGAGGTTCGCTTTGCTTACATTCTAGGTATCGGTAAAGGCAACGGTGAGCGTCTGCGTGCTAAGTACCAAGACCTTGCAGAAGTCGACAACGCATTTGCGGGTATCAAAGCACACTGGGATGAGCGTTGTGGCAAGTTCCAAGTGAAATCGCCAAACGAAGGTCTAGATACCATGATCAACGCTTGGACACTATACCAAGCAGAAACGTGTGTGGTGTGGTCTCGCTTTGCTTCATTCATCGAGGTGGGAGGCCGTACTGGTCTTGGTTACCGCGATACAGCGCAAGATGCAATCTCAGTTCCTCACGCTAACCCAGCAATGACGCGCAAACGTATCGTTGACCTACTGCGCGGCCAAGTAAAAGCGGGCTACGGTCTACACCTATTCGATCCAGATTGGTTTGATCCAGAAAAAGCTGATGTTAAACCATCTAAATCTCCAACCGTAGTTCCAACACCTTCTGATGAAGACAAAATTCACGGCATCGAAGACACCTGTTCTGATGATCACCTATGGCTAGTTCCAACCATCTGTAAGTACGTGATGGAAACCGGTGAGCACAGCTTCTTCGACGAAGTGATCCCTTACGCCGACGGTGGCGATGCAACGGTTTATGACCACATGAAAGCCGCGCTAGACTTCTCGGCTGAATACGTAGGTCAAACCGGTATCTGTAAAGGTCTGCGTGCAGACTGGAACGACTGTCTGAACCTAGGTGGCGGCGAATCTTCAATGGTGTCGTTCCTACATTTCTGGGCACTGCAGGAGTTCATCGACCTAGCGAAATACCTAGGTAAGGAAGCCGACGTTGAAAAATACACCGAGATGGCAGCAAACGTGCGTGAAGCGTGTGAAACACACCTTTGGGACGAAGAAGGCGGCTGGTATATCCGTGGTCTAACGAAAAACGGCGAAAAGATCGGTACAGCGCAACAAAAAGAAGGTCGTGTACACCTAGAGTCAAACACACTTGCGGTACTTTCTGGTGCGGTATCTCAAGAGCGCGGCGAAAAAGCGATGGACGCTGTCGATGAGAACCTATTCTCTGAATACGGCCTCCACCTAAACTCACCATCTTTTGCAACACCGAATGATGATATCGGCTTCGTAACTCGTGTTTACCAAGGCGTAAAAGAGAACGGTGCGATCTTCTCGCATCCAAATCCATGGGCTTGGGTAGCTGAAGCGAAACTGGGTCGTGGTGATCGTGCAATGAAGTTCTACGATGCACTGAACCCATACAACCAGAACGACATCATCGAAAAACGTATTGCAGAACCTTACTCATACGTACAGTTCATCATGGGTCGTGACCACCAAGACCACGGTCGTGCAAACCACCCATGGTTAACAGGTACGTCAGGCTGGGCTTACTTCGCTGTTACCAACTTTATCCTTGGTGTGCGTACAGGCTTCGATGGCCTAACTATCGATCCATGTATCCCAACGAACTGGCCTGGTTTCGAAGTGACTCGTCAATGGCTAGGTGCAACGTACAACATCAAAGTAGTTAACCCAAACTCAGTAAGCAAAGGCGTTAAGTCGATTACTGTGAACGGTGAAGCAGTGAATGGTGCCTCTGTCCCAGTTCAAGCGGAAGGTTCAGTAAACGAAGTTATCGTTACTCTAGGTTAATCATCTTTTGGGGGAGAGCTTTTCCCCTTTTGATTTATCCGATGCACTTGAGTTTGAGAAGTGCATCGGTTCGCTAGCAAAGATTTAAGAGGCGGTGGGATACCGCTCTTATCGAGGATCGAATCATGATCAAATTTGGTACAGGCGGTTGGCGTGCATTTATCGGTGAGGAGTTCACCAAAGATAATGTACGTTTGGTCGCTCAAGCAGTTGCAAACATCACGAATAACGAATCGGTTGCTGATCGCGGTTTTGTGATTGGCTATGACCGTCGTTTTCTTTCCGATAAAGCAGGTCGTTGGTTCGCTGAGGTTCTAGCAGCAAACGGCATTGTGGTTAGCTTTATCGACAAATTTGTCCCAACACCTATCGTAATGTTTAAAGCGAAAGAAATGGGCTGCGCATACTCGGCATGTATTACCGCATCACACAACCCTGCCGATTACAACGGCATTAAAGTCTTCATTGAAGGCGGTCGTGACGCAGATGAAATCATCACCCAAAAAATCGAATCACAAATAGACGCGCTCACCGTGCAAGATGTAAAAAGCGTCGACTTTGAACAAGCGGTTGAAGATAAGCTGATTGAAATCATCAACCCGATGAACGAATTCGTTGACTCAATCATCGACTTTATCGACATAGGGGCGATCAAGAAAGCGAATTTACGTGTTTTGATCGACCCAATGTTTGGTGTCGCGAAAAACGCACTGCAAACCGTATTAATCAACGGCCGCTGTGACGTTGATGTGATTAACGATGGCAAAAACCCAGACTTCGGTGGGTTAATGCCTTCGCCAAGCGCTGCAACACTCTACCGTTTGATGCACCTAGTGAAAGAGCAAGGTTACGATATTGGCATCGGTACTGATGGCGATGCGGACCGTCTTGGCATTATCGACGAAAAAGGTAACTTCATTCATCCAAATGAAGTGCTACTGCTGCTTTACTACTACCTACTTGAATACAAAGGCTGGAAAGGCTCCGTGGTACGTAACATCGCAACCACACACCTTCTCGATAAAGTCGCCGAAGATCATGGCGAAAAATGCTTTGAGGTTCCTGTAGGCTTTAAGCACATCAGTTCCAAAATGGAAGCGGATGACTCACTGATTGGCGGGGAAAGCTCTGGCGGCCTAACCATTCGCGGCCACATCAAAGGTAAAGACGGCGTATTCGCATCAAGTCTATTGGTAGAAATGATTTCAGTAACCGGCAAGAAGCTGTCTGAGTTGCTAGATGAAATCTACGGCAAGTACGGCTATGCCTACATGGCAGAAGGCGATTGCAAGTTCAAACCAGCGCAAAAAGACGTACTGTTCAACAAGATTTATGTTGAAAAGCAGTTGCCTGAGTTTGAGTTTGAAATCGAAAAAGTCAGCTATGAAGATGGCGCGAAAGTCTACTTCAAAAACGGCGGTTGGATCATCGCTCGCTTCTCTGGCACTGAGCCACTGCTACGAATTTTTGCAGAGATGCAAGATAAGGACACTGCGGAACGTGTTCTTCAACAGTTTAAAGACTTCTTGTCTTTATAACTGAACCTTGTGCCCGCTTCGCGCACTATGATGAGAGTCGACGCTGTCTGAAAAGGCGCTCATCAAAAAGGAGAAGAGCACTTGCCCGGCTCCACAGCCGGGCTTTTTTATTGTATGTTGGAAAGTCGTAAACGAGATAGAAAAGATACTCAGGAGCGTTAAGCAAATGCCAGGACGCCTTGAGTTTCAATTTTCACCGCGACGGACTCACCTATATTTAATGCTTGCGAAGCTGTAGCTAACAAACGGTCACCATTCGCGTTAATCACATAACGGCAGTGATCACCCATAAAATGCTGTTCCAATACGGTTACCGAACTATCTTCATCGGATTGAATTTGCACATGCTGCGGTCTTAGCAGTAAAGAGCACTCCGCCTGTACTGGAATATCTTGTTGAGCCGTGGCTTCAACCACGCCCAAGTGGGTTTCATATTCTGAATTCGAAACCCGTTTAGCAGCAAGGTAACTGCCACCCCCTAAGAAATCAGCGACAAATTTACTTGAAGGCTGGTAGTAAAGCTCAGATGCTGTGCCATATTGCTCGATGACTCCATTGTTCATCACTGCCATTTTATCGGCGAAAGCAAAAGCCTCTTCACGGCTATGCGTAACAAAAATGGCAGTCACGCCTTGCGCCTTAAAAATCTTACGGATCTCACTTATCAACTCATGGCGAACTTGCGTATCAATATTAGAAAACGGTTCATCAAGTAACAATAAGTCTGGGCTGTAAGCTAATGAGCGAGCAATCGCAACACGCTGCTGCTGTCCACCAGACAATTGATGAGGATAACGATCGCCATAACCTTGAAGATGCACGAGTTCTAACATTTCTTGAACTTTGGCATTTTTCTCTTTTGTCGAGTACTGCTTTAAGCCAAAGGCAATGTTTTGCTCCACCGTCAAGTGAGGAAAAAGTGCGTAATCTTGGAAAATCATCCCTATATTACGCTGTTCTGGCGGCAACCAGTTTTCCCCATCATCAATTGTGACGCAATTTAGACTCATTTCGCCTGACGTTAACGGCAATAATCCCGCAACGGCCTTTAATAGTGTTGTTTTCCCACAACCACTAGCTCCTAGCAAACAGACAATCTGCCCTTGTTCTACCTCAAGAGACAATGATTCGAGTACGGTTTGATCGTCATATTGGCACGTTAGGTTTTTAATTGATAATGCACAGCTCATCAGTGATTTTGCTCCAGTGAACGGTTAACAACAACAAGCGGGATCAACCCAACAAGAACCAACAGGACCGCTGGTAAAGCGGCCAATTCTAAATGCTCATCCGAGGCGAAGTTATAAACGTATGTGGCTAGTGTTTCAAAGTTAAACGGACGAAGTAACAAAGCCGCATTAAGCTCTTTCATCGACTCGATAAACACTAATAAAGCTGCAATCAGTGCACCGCGCTTAACCAGCGGAAAGTGCACGCGCCACAGCATGGCATTGGGCTTACAACCCATAGTGCGCGATGCCATATCTAACGACGGAGAAATTTTATTTAAATTACTTTCGATACTACCAATCGCTACCGCGGAAAAGCGCACAACCATGGCAAATACTAGTGCGAACATGGAACCAGAAAAGATAAGTCCCGGCCTTCCCCACTCCATGGCTTTAGCAACGTCGTTGACACGATGATCCATAAACAGCACAGCGACCATCACACCGATGGCTAGTACCGTTCCTGGTACTGCATAGCCCATAGAAGAAAGACGCATAAATGCCAAGCTTTCTCGTTTACCATTGACTCGATGGGTAAAGTTAACGATCAGTGCGACAGCAACACCAATAATCGCAGCAATAACAGACACAACTAAGCTATTCCATGCGTATTCACGAAACTCTGAGGTCCAACTCTGTGCAAAATAAGTGATCGCATAATCAATCAGCTGTAGTAGCGGCAAAATAAACGCGACCGAAACCAAGCCCCAGCACCAAACTAGTGCGGTCCACTTTTTCCAGCCCGTCAACTCGTAACGAAAATCTTCGTGACTGTTAAATTGGCTTTGAAAAAGCTTTTGTTTACGGCGGCTGTATCGTTCGGCACTAAGAAGCAGTACTACAATGACGAGCATCATGGCAGAAATCTTGGCTGCCGCATTAAGATTAGAGTACCCCAACCAAGTATCGTAGACCGCTGTGGTTAACGTATTCACCGCGAAGTAACTTACCGTACCAAAGTCACCAATGGTCTCCATTGCGACCAATGATAAACCCACTGCGATAGAGGGTCTTACTAACGGCATCGAGATGCGCCAAAAACTTTCCCATGGAGAGCACTTGAGCAAACGCGCGCTTTGCAATAAAGAGACATTTTGCTCCATAAACGCAGCTCGGCACAATAAATACACGTAAGGATACAACACCAAAGCCAACACAAAGGTCGCACCAGGCAACGTACGAATGTCAGGGAACCAATACTCGCCAGGTCCCCATCCGGTTACATCACGCAAAAAGATCTGAATCGGGCCTGCAAAATCAAACCAATCAGTAAAAATATAACCAATGATATAACCTGGCATTGCAAGAGGTAGTACCAATGCCCACTGCAACCATTTTTCGGTCGGCAGTTTACACATGGCCATTATCCAAGCGCTTGGAATACCAAGAATTAAGGACAGCACCATTACGCCAACAGTTAGCGCAACCGTGTTAAAAATATAAGTCGGCATGACCGTTGCCATTAAATGAGCAAACAAATCATCCGTTTCACCAATCGCGGTGTAGAAGATCGCTAAGATCGGCAAAACCAGTAGCAGAGTTATTACCCCACTACTGGTTTTCCATAAAGAGTGTTTATCTTTCATCGCCTAATTACTGCAAGGCTGTATGAAATACAAATGCTGTTGCAAATACATCTCATATCCTTTAATCAAATGGGGGTACTGTTATACCCCCACAAGGAATTAAAGGTCAAATTTCACTTCGTCTAATAGCTTAATTGCCGCTTCGTGGTTGGCTGCAATATCGTCTAGAGAAAGCTTGTCTGCTTTAAAGTCACCCCAAGATTCCACAAGCTCAGAACGCTTCACGCCTTCTTTAACTGGGTACTCATAGTTAACTTCTGCGTACATTTGCTGCGCTTTGTCACCCGTTAGGAATTCCATTAGCTTCACAGCATTGTCTTTGTTTGGAGAGTACTTCGCCATCGCCATACCAGAGATATTCACGTGAGTGCCTGTAGTCTCTTGGTTAGGGAAGTTGATGTAAACTGCATCAGCCCAAGCCTTTTGCTCTTTGTCGTTAACCATTTTACCTAGGTAGTAGCTGTTACCCAGAGAAACATCACATAGGCCTTCTTTGATCGCTTTAACTTGTGCACGGTCGTTGCCTTGTGGTTTGCGAGCAAGGTTTGCTTTCACGCCTTCCAACCACTCTTTGGTTTCTGCTTCGCCATTGTGAGCAATCATTGCTGAAACTAGAGAAACGTTGTACGGGTGCTTACCGCTACGAGTACAAATTTTACCTTTGAACTCTGGCTTAGCTAAGTCTGCGTAGTTGAAATCTGCGCCTAGTTTACCTACGCGATCACGTGATGAATAAACGCTACGAGAACGTAGAGTTAGAGCAAACCACTCATTCTCTTTATCTTGGTATTGAGCAGGTACGTTTTCTTCAATGATTTTGCTATCGACTTTCTGAACTAAACCTTTGTTTGTCAGTTCAGCTAGACGGCTGATGTCTGTCGTAAGAATAACGTCAGCAGGGCTGTACTCACCTTCTTGAGCTAGCTTTTCTGCTAAGCCTTTTTTAGCAAATTTTACGTTTACTTTGATGCCAGTTTCTTTAGTGAACTCATTGAACATAGGTTCAACTAGGAAAGGTTGACGGTAAGAGTAGACGTTCACTTCTTCAGCAGCCATTGCTGTTGGAGCTAGAGTAGCGCAAGTTAGTGCTGAAAGAGTTAGCAGTTTTTTCATTGTTTAATCCTTTACCATGCTAATGATAACGTTTATCAGTTGCGTTATTATATGTATGTTCAATAAGAAGACAATGACGAATATTAAAAAACCTGCTCATCGGAGCAGGTTTTATTGTGTTAAGTGTGTAACCATTTATTACAAGCTAATGATTATTTCACCGTAACAAACTCTGGGTAAGCACCAACACCACAATCATGCATGTCCATACCTTCCATTTCTTCATCTTCTGTAACGCGAATCCCAACGGTTGCTTTCAAGATTGCCCACACAACTAGGCTGGCACCAAATACCCAAGCAAAGATAACTACGGCACCTAAAAGCTGTGCACCAAACGTTGCATCACCGTTGCTCAGTGGCACTACCATTAGGCCGAAGAAACCACACACACCGTGAACTGAGATAGCACCTACTGGATCGTCAATTTTAAGTTTATCTAGAGCAATGATACTGAATACTACTAGTGCACCCGACACCGCACCAATCGCAACCGCGTACAGTGGTGATGGCGATAGAGGGTCTGCAGTGATGGCAACCAAGCCAGCTAGCGCGCCATTGAGGATCATCGTTAAATCGGCTTTACCCCAAGTAGTTTTACAAACGAATAGGGCCGCAATTGCACCGGCAGCCGCTGCTGCGTTAGTGTTTAGAAAGATCTGACCTACCGCTGTAGCATTCTCAAAATCTGAAACCATCAACTGAGAGCCACCGTTAAATCCAAACCAGCCAAACCAAAGGATAAAAGTACCCAACGTTGCCAAAGGCATGTTAGAACCTGGAATCGGATAGATTTCACCATTTTTACCGTACTTACCCTTACGCGCGCCAAGCAGTAACACACCAGCAAGAGCAGCAGAAGCACCAGCCATATGTACGATACCAGAACCCGCAAAGTCACTAAATCCAGCTTCTGCTAGGAAGCCTCCACCCCATGTCCAGTAACCTTCCATTGGATAGATAAACGCAGTTAAAATCGCAGAGAAAATCAAGAAAGACCAAAGCTTCATGCGCTCAGCTACCGCACCAGAAACGACGGACATGGCAGTTGCAACGAAGACAACTTGGAAGAAGAAGTCAGACTCTAAAGAGTGGTCGGCCCCTTCACCTTGAGTACCAATTAGCGTACCAAATGAAGGTAACCAGCCTCCTTCTCCATTATCGACATACATGATGTTATAACCGACAATCAGAAACATCGTACATGCGATGGCGTACAAACAGATGTTCTTCGTAAGAATTTCTGTTGTGTTTTTAGAGCGCACAAGGCCAGCCTCTAGCATCGCAAAGCCTGCTGCCATCCACATTACCAACGCACCGGAAATGAGGAAGAAAAAGGTGTCAAGTGCGTAACGTAACTCGGTTACTGTTGTTGCTAATTCCATAATAAGTATCTCCAATCCTTTGAATTCTTAAAGTGCTTCTGCGTCCATTTCGCCAGTTCGGATACGCACCGCTTGGTTCAGATCGTAAACAAAAATTTTACCGTCGCCGATTTTTCCGGTTTGCGCAGCTTTTGTAATTGCTTCAACAACACGATCTACATTGTCTGCGTGAGTCGCGATTTCAATTTTCACCTTTGGTAGGAAATCAACTTGATACTCTGCACCGCGATACAATTCCGTGTGACCTTTTTGACGACCGAACCCTTTAACTTCTGATACTGTCATCCCTTCGATACCGACATCAGCCAATGCTTCTCGTACATCGTCTAATTTAAACGGCTTAATAATGGCATTGATTATTTTCATTGAGTTATCTCCGAAGCTTTCATCCTGAAACACTTCTTATAATCCAATCTACGTGCCAAGTTTTTAAGTCATTGAATAATAAAAGCTAACCTCAATTTACATATCTATAAACAAAAAGAGCGCACCATATCGGTGCGCCCTTTTCACAAATTTAAAGCAACGGCAGAGAAATTACCCAAAACTGTGCATTAAATGTTCAAAAAGTCTTTCCATTGTTCGATAAGTGTCATGAAATCCTCTATCCCACAACTTGCTGTACTTTCTGCATTGTAGAAGTCGAACTCACTTTCCATCTCGACATCATATTCATGGGCTAATGCGTTTTCTTGTACAAGAACTTCGTCGCCCTGAATCATCAAGCTAATTTCCGTGCCTGTCAGGTTATGCTCCTGAGAAGGCGCTAAAAATGACCGCTCAATTAGCTTTTCAACCTGTGCAATCTTCATCGGATCTTTGCCAATTTCTTCTTGCAACCAGCGCCCTACAATCTCATGTCCCATGCTACATTTTACGTAGTACTCGCCCATCAACGTGTTACGAATGAATTCAAATTCCACCGAGATTGCCTATTTCGTATCAATTTGGTGCGAGTATAGCGAATTGCTCCCATAAAAAAAGCACCTCATGTGAGGTGCTTTTGAATTGTGCATTTCTGATTATGCCGGTTCTTGGAAGATCACTTCGTCCGCTTTCTTGGTGTATTGATCCATTTTATGGAAGTTCAAGTAGCGGTACGTATCCGTTGCCGTAGCGTCGATTTGCTTCGCGTATTCTAGGTATTCTTCTTTGGTTGGAATCTTACCTAGAATTGCACCTACTGCAGCTAGCTCAGCTGACGACAGGTAAACATTCGCACCAGTACCCAGACGGTTCGGGAAGTTACGCGTTGAAGTCGACATTACTGTTGATTTATCTGCAACACGCGCTTGGTTACCCATACAAAGTGAACACCCTGGCGTTTCAATACGCACCCCTGCACGTCCGAAGATACCGTAGTAGCCTTCTTCAATCAGTTGGTCTTTATCCATCTTTGTTGGTGGCGCTACCCAAAGGCGCGTCGCTAACTGGCCATTGAACTTATCAAGCAATTTACCTGCTGCGCGGAAGTGACCGATGTTCGTCATACAAGAACCGATGAACACTTCATCAATCGCTGTGCCTTGTACTTCAGACAACAAGCGAGCGTCATCTGGGTCATTCGGTGCACATAGTACTGGCTCATTGATTTCAGCCATATCGATTTCAATCACATGTGCGTATTCAGCGTCTTTATCTGCTTGCATCAGCTCAGGGTTTGCTAGCCACTCTTGCATTGCAGTAATGCGGCGCTCGATAGTACGGCGATCACCGTAGCCTTCAGAGATCATCCACTTCAGCATCACGATGTTAGAGTTTAAGTACTCTTCGATCGACTCTTGAGACAATTTCACAGTACAACCTGCCGCCGAACGCTCTGCAGATGCATCAGAAAGCTCAAATGCTTGCTCAACCGTTAGCGTTTCTAAGCCTTCAATCTCAAGGATACGGCCAGAAAATTCGTTGATCTTGCCCGCTTTCTCTACCGTTAGTAGACCTTGCTGAATCGCGTAGTAAGGGATGGCATGAACAAGATCACGCAGTGTAATACCCGGTTGCATTTCACCTTTAAAACGAACCAAGATTGACTCTGGCATGTCTAGCGGCATAACGCCTGTCGCAGCTGCAAAGGCAACCAAGCCCGAGCCAGCTGGGAATGAAATACCCAGAGGGAAACGAGTATGTGAGTCACCACCCGTACCAACAGTATCCGGCAGTAGCATACGGTTTAGCCATGAGTGGATAATACCGTCACCAGGACGAAGAGATACACCACCGCGGTTCATAATAAAGTCCGGAAGTGTATGGTGAGTGTTAACGTCTACTGGTTTTGGATAAGCCGATGTGTGACAGAAAGACTGCATGACAAGATCAGCAGAGAAGCCGAGACACGCCAAGTCTTTAAGTTCATCACGAGTCATAGGGCCTGTAGTATCTTGCGAGCCTACTGTCGTCATCTTCGGCTCACAGTAGGTACCAGGGCGAATGCCTTCTACGCCACACGCTTTACCAACCATTTTCTGTGCAAGCGTGTAACCCTTGCCAGAATCTGCGATTTCACCAGGTTTACGGAATACATCCGAAGGCTCAAGACCTAGAGACTGGCGCGCTTTGTCTGTCAAACCACGACCGATGATCAATGGGATACGACCACCAGCACGAACTTCATCAATCAGTACTTCTGTTTTTAGCGAGAACTCAGCTAGAACCTCACCAGTTTCGTGGTTGCAAACTTTACCTTCATATGGGTAAACATCGATAACATCGCCCATGTTGAGCTTAGTTACGTCAACTTCGATTGGTAGTGCGCCAGCATCTTCCATTGTGTTAAAGAAGATAGGGGCAATTTTGCCACCAAGCACATACCCACCAGCTCGTTTGTTTGGAACGTAAGGGATATCATCACCCATAAACCAAAGCACTGAGTTGGTTGCAGATTTACGTGAAGAGCCAGTACCAACAACATCACCAACGTAAACCAATTGATGACCTTTGTCTTTTAACTCTTCAATTTGCTTGATCGGGCCAATAGTACCCGGTTGATCAGGGTTTATTCCTTCACGCTCGTTTTTAAGCATCGCCAGTGCGTGTACTGGGATATCAGGACGAGACCAAGCGTCAGGTGCAGGTGAAAGGTCATCCGTGTTCGTTTCACCTGTTACTTTAAATACGGTTAGAGTGACTTTTTCTTCAAGCTTAGGCTTAGAAAGGAACCACTCAGCATCAGCCCATGATTGAAGTACTTTCTGTGCATGCGCATTGCCTGCTTTTGCTTTCTCTTCTACGTCATAGAAAGCATCAAACATTAGCAGCGTATGAGACAGCGCTTTTACTGCGATCTCTGCCAGTGCTTCATCATCCAATAGCTCAACTAGCGGTTCGATGTTGTAACCACCTTGCATAGTGCCTAGCAGTTCAGCCGCTTTTTCACGACTCACTAATGGTGATTTAACTTCACCTTTTGCTACTGCTGTTAGGAAACCCGCTTTTACATAAGCAGCTTCATCAACACCTGGAGGGATACGGTTTTCAAGTAGGTCAAGAATGACTTTTTCTTCACCTTCCGGGGGATTTTTCAGAAGTTCTACAAGTCCAGCAACTTGTTCTGCGTCTAGCGGTTTAGGAACAACTCCTTCAGCAGCACGCTCTTCGACGTGTTTACGGTAGGCTTCAAGCACGACTTTTTCCTCTCATTGCGGTTCCTCCTCTATTATTACTATTGTTAAAGTAAAGGAGTGAACATCCTTGGAAACTTGGCTCTCCATTGCCCTTGTTTTCATTCAATTATGATTGAGAAACAGCGCCGTAGAGGCCAAACTGTGGGCAAAATAATAGCAAATTTAACCTTAAATTAAAATCTTATCATTTTGACCAACATAGCAACTTACGACTAAAGTTCTGCTAATTTTGACCAAATATGCCAAGTTTTTGCTTTCTCATACCCGATTAATTAAACGATGTTCCTACGATCAAATACACAGCATCCAAATCTTGCTCGGTACGACCGTATGCCAACATTATTGGTCCTATTGGTGAGTCAACACCAAAGAAGATGGAGCCAGCATTGTAAAGCGGCGCTTCGTTTAGTTTCAGATCATTATCAGACCAAACACCGCCATATTCGACCGATGCACCCAGGTAGACTGGAGCTTCAAACAATCCGAAATCATTATCAAACCACTTATATCGGTACACCAAACTGCTGAAAAATAAGTTCTGTCCGATCAGGCTATTTCTTGGGATTCCCGATAGGCTTAAGAAGCCGCCCAACTCTCTGGGATCAAGCGGTAAAGATGAGTTTTTACTCTCTACAAAACTATATTCAGCATGTCCGACTAAAGTATGACGCTGATGACTCACTGCACCTTTAAATCGTGCAGAGATTTCATAAACGGTATCTTCAATAATTTTGTCAGTTTCTAAAAGGCTAACGCCTTGAGGACTTTGATCATGAGACACTAAATATTCGAGATCGACTAAAAGCCCACGAGTCGGAAATGCGAAATCATCAAGTGTATCTAGGCGATAATTGGCAAACAGGCCACGACGTTCAAAATCCAATTTACCAGCAGAAGCCAAAGTAGAAAGCTCAATATCTCCGGTTGAGTAGCGAGCGCCAAATCGAAGTTCTTGCCACAATGTGGGTTGGATACCTATCGCTAACTCTGTTGTAAAATCATCGTAAGTGACCGGAAAAAAATCATTTACTGACTCTAAATCTGGTGCTTGAGGCTCTGTTAAAGGTAAGTTTCGGCTCTCACTGCCATAGGAAATACGCCCCGATACAAAAAGTTCTTGGCTAGATAAAACAGGGGAATACAACTCAGCTTCAATCAGCTTATCCGTGCCCATTTCTACGTTGAACGCCAACTCCGCGCCATGAGAGTTCAAGTTGGTAAAGTTGGTTGATATCCCTATGCCGTACTGGCTATCTGTATCGAAGTCATCTTCAAGAAAAAATCGGAAGTTGAGATAATTAGGCCCCCACGACTTCTCGTTAACATCAAAAACCAACAATGTCTCACCATCAACCTCTTCAAAGTGATAAGTGATGAGCTCGAACCGATCTAACGCGTAGAGGTTTTCAACGGCTTTCTCAATTTCGGCCGTTGAAATACGACGTCCGGTTTCTAATTCAATACGATTCGTCAACAACACATCGCTGTAGTGCGTGTTATTTACAATCACAATGTCATCAACCACACGCTGATCGCCATAAATCAAAGTTTTACGAACTTCTTGTTTGCGGTCGATGTATTTTTGATAGTCCGCGTTGGACAAGCGTAACTCTTTCAGCTTGTCTTTTAATTGCTTGGTAATATCGTACCCAGCTTGAAAAGCCCAAGGCATTTTGTCGAACTCGACGGTTTCCATGGTGCCCACATTGGGACGAATATAGATATCTTGAGGTTCAAGCTCGTCCACTTGCTGTTGTGTACTACGACGAACGAGATAGTTAGAGAGTTGGTCCGCGACAGTAAACAGCCCCGTAAATTCATCTTCGGTTTTGTAATCGGTGCTAATATCGACGGCAATAACGACATCAGCCCCCATGGCGCGAGCCACATCGACAGGCATGTTATTGACGACGCCGCCATCAACAAGCATATGGCCATTGAGCTTATAAGGAGGAAGCGCTCCTGGTACAGACATGCTAGCCATCATTGCATCAACAAGGTAACCATTGCCCAGTACGACTTCTTCTAGGGCAAGAATATCTGTCGCAACAGAACGATAGGGAATGGCAAGATCATCAAAAGAATCGAATCGCCCTAAGTTCCCTGTAGTCTCACGCAATACTCGCAACATGTTCTGGCCTTGCACCACACCCGTTGGTGCTCGTACCTCACCGAATCTTAAGCCGAGGTCGGTATTAATTTGATAGCGGTCTTCATACTCTTTGTCACGAACTCTACGTTGGCTACGGTCAACACGATCTCGATAACCGCTGCCCCAATCGACGGTGTAGATAAAACTCTCGATTTCATCAGCACTCATCCCCGTGGCATAAAGCCCACCCACATAGGCGCCCATACTGGTACCGGTCACAATATCCACAGGAATCTGCATTTCTTCCAATGCTTTTAAAACTCCAATGTGTGCCGCCCCTTTCGCTCCGCCACCAGCAAGCACAACCGCCACCTTTGGTCGAGGTTCCAAGTCATCCGTTTTTGTTAGAGAGTTTGCGAGGGAAACAGAAGGAGTGATCATCAAAAAGGTACTAACCCAAAGCGCAAAGTTGCGAACCGATGGGCTTGATAACAGCTTTTTGAACATTCACTTCTTCCTTTATTGAATATCTGATCAAGTAGGGCGTGCTAGCAGTACTGTACTAACACGCCCTAATATGTACTAAGAATTAATCAGATAAACAAGCTAATGTTGTTGATTTGGCGATGCTACCAATCAAATATGCTATTTAACCAGTTTGATTTCTTCTCACACTGTTGCTTTATCTGACCGGTTTTATCCCAAACCGGCAGTTTGTAATCACTACGGCAGTTCATTTCTAAACCTCCATCAGATGTAGGCTTGAACCCTAATGTGGTGATTTCTCTTGGCCATGGGAGCTCTAAGCGCTCAGGAATACGCTGCTTCAAGTACTCTGCGTACACTCGTAATGCACCACTCGACCCCGTTAGATTCACGGGTTTATTATCGTCGCGGCCTAGCCAAATTGTCGTCACCTCACGACCATCAACACCGACAAACCAACTATCGCGGTTGTCATTACTGGTACCCGTTTTTCCTGCCAATGCAGCCCAACCAAACTGGCTTTGTAAGAAGCGGCCAGTGCCTTGAGCAACCCCTTGTTTCATCGCGTAGGTCGTTAGCCATGCAGCTTGTTCATCCACGGCTCTTGATGAACGAGGCAAGGATTGATACAGCACATTACCTTCCATATCCATGACTGAGCGCAGAGCGGTCAGTTTTGCACGCTTACCTGAATTCGTCAGAGTCTGATACATCTGTGCAACTTCGAATGGCGTCAAAGAAAACGAACCCAAAAACATCGAAGGCACTGGGCGAATTTCGTCTTTGTTCACGCCCAAACGCTCTAAAGTATTGGACACTTCAGGAATGCCAAGTGCCATACCTAAGCGCACGGTTGGTACGTTAAGTGATTTCGCTAAAGCAATGTAAAGTGGCACATCACCACGATATTTTCTATCGTAGTTGCGCGGCGTCCACACGTTACCTTTACTGCTCTTCAGACTTAACGGCGTGTCGTGTAGCGTCGTGCCTAGGTTGTATTTATCCGGTTGTTCTAGAGCCGTTAAGTAAATCGCTGGTTTCACTAAAGAACCAATTGGACGACTGGCATTGAGCGCGCGGTTAAAGCCTTCATAACCGACACGTTTACCACCAACCATCGCACGGATTTCACCACTATGGCGATCAACGGCCACAGCAGCGGCTTCTAACTCTTTACCACCCCGTTTAGCTAGTTCTGGGATCTTTTTCGCGATAGCTTGTTCCATTTTGCTTTGCGATACTGGGTCCAGAGACGTAAACACGCGCAGTCCGGTCTCTGCTTTAAATCGCTCCCCAACTTTTTCTTTTAATTCAATGCTCAATTGTTGGAAATAAGCTGGCTGACGGCTCGCAATACGTGGCTTGCTTTGCGTATCGAGTGGACGACTTACAGCTTGTTCATACTGCTCTGAAGTCAACATGTTTTGCTGCATTAACAGGCGCAGAACGAGATCACGACGCTCTTTCGTTCTCTCAGGGTAACGAATTGGGTTGTAGTAAGACGGTCCTTTTACCATCCCAACTAACATCGCCAATTGATCGATTCGCAACTCCTGAATTGGCTGCCCAAAATAATAACGCGACGCCAAGCCAAACCCGTGGATCGCTTCACCTCCACTTTGACCTAGGTACACTTCGTTTAGGTAGGCTTCTAAGATACGATCTTTGCTGTAACGGTAATCCAAAATTAGCGCGATATACGCTTCTCGAACTTTACGCCACAGTGTTTTATCACGAGTCAAAAACAGGTTTTTTGCCAATTGCTGAGTCAGCGTACTACCACCTTGAACAGTACGACCCGCCTTAATGTTCGCAACCAATGCACGTGCAATCGCGAGCGGTGACACCCCGTCATGTTGATAAAAATCCCGGTCTTCGGTCGCAAGCAGTGCATCCACCAAAATTTCAGGGAACTGATCACGACGTAAGAAAAGGCGCTGTTCATCACGGTCTTTCTCCAGCATGCCCAACATCTTCGGTTCTAGGCGCAAGTAACCAAGGTCTCCTCGAGATTCTAAAGACTGAATACGTTGCAAGCCGGAATCAGAGAAATGCAGCATAATGTGACGATCCGGCTCGGGACCATCGGCAAACTCGAATGGACGACGAATCAATTCAATCCGAGTGGAAGAAGAGGAATATTCGCCTGGGTAACGAGGTTGACTCACTTTACGGTAATTCAACACATCTAGCTCGTTGCGCAGTTCTTGGATGGTGATATTCTCACCAGGGCTTAGATTCAAGATACGGGCATAAACCACCGTTGGCAGCTCAAACAGCTGACCTTCAAAGCGTTCTTTCACCACACTATCTAAGTAAATCCCAACAAACAGCAAAACAGCGGCAAGTGCAACGCCAGCTTTCCAGCTAAACGACCACAGAACTTTCAACCACGAACGTTTCTCGTTAGTCGGCTTTTTACTCGGCGTACGTCGAGTCTGTTTTGCGGTTCCTTTATTGGTTGTACTTTTCTTCGCTGGCGCTTTTTTCGCGCTAGGCTTCTTGCTGTCAGTCATTATTCAATTGTCTTTTTGTTTTCGTTGTTGCTACATGATTGGCAGGATCATCTGGCCAAACGTGTTTTGGGTAGCGCCCTTTCATCTCTTTTTGAACGTCTTTGTAGCTTCCGTTCCAGAAAGCCGCCAAGTCCGACGTTACTTGCAATGGACGTTGTGCCGGTGAAAGCAGTTCAAGCACCAAACGCTTGCGGCCAAGAGCTACCGTTGGGGAACCACTCTCCCCAAATACTTCTTGCATACGCACCGATAATATCGGCTCGTGGCCATATTGGTAACGGATACGCTTCTTTGAACCTGTGGGTAGTTGGTAATGCTCAGGTAACCATTCATCCAGTTGTTGATTGAGTGGCCAACCTAATAGAGCATTAAGCGCTTCGACTAAGTTTATCTTGCTCAGGTCTTTAACCGAGCTGACAGACGTCATGTATGGTTCTAACCACTCCTCTAATGAATCCAGCAAACTGGCTTCATCAAACACTGGCCATGACTGCTCAGGTAACCATTCCACCGCACAACGAATCCGAGCCAACAAGCTCTCCGCTGCCGGTGTCCAGTTTAGACTCTGTAAGCCCTGGCGGCGGACATACGTGAGTAAAGCTTGTGTCATTTTTTCTTTGCCCGGGCTTGGCAACGGCTCGCGTTCAACGACCAGCAGACCGAGTTTTGTTTGTCGCTCAGCTATTAGACGGCCTCTTTTTTCATCCCAGTCCACTACTTCTTCAGACGAAAATAGCGTATCAAAGGTCGTTCGCAATATATTGACATCCAATTCACATGCCGAATGAATTTGACTTGAATTAGAATGAGAACGCATTAAGTCAACGGCAACCAAATACTCACAGCCACCTAGCATGTCTTCCTGATGACATTCTGCACCATGACCATTAGCCAAAGTAAATCGCCCAAATTGATTTGTGCGCTGCTGCGCAATGCGATCTGGAAATGCCAAACTTAACACCAGCGGTAATGCATCTTCATCCACGCCTTTCAGGTCAAATACCGTATCCAATTTGTACGCCAGAGATTGAGCACGCTTGAACAACATCGACTTTTTTGGATGAGTACCAACAAGCCAACGATGCAAGCTATGAGCGATATTGGTAACATTTCTCTCTGGCTCTTCAATCAGTGCGACCGCCGCCAAAGCAGCATTTAACATCTTATCACTGTAAGATAGCGCTTTAATTAGCATCGCAGCCGCACGAGGCTCAACGCCTAGTTCATGCGCCTGTTTTCCTTCGGACGTTAATTGCCCTTTTTCCGTCAGTAGTCCCAATGACACCAATAGCTGCTTCGCTTGTTCCAATGACGCATTAGCGGGAACATCAAGCCACTTTAGATCGTGGATATCACTCGCTCCCCAAAAGGCAAGCTCCATAACTAAACTAGCCAAATCGGAATGCAAAATTTCGGGTTGGGGAACCAGCGGTTGCTGCTTGAACTGGTTTTCAGAATAAAGACGAACACAAATGCCCTCTTCTATTCGTCCCGCTCGTCCTGCACGCTGAATCGCTGAAGACTGTGCAATGCGTGTTTGCTCTAAGCGTGTTAAACCGTTTTTCAAATCAAAGCGGGCAATACGCTCTAACCCAGAATCAACGACGAGGCGAATGCCTTCAATCGTTAGTGAAGTTTCTGCAATGTTGGTCGCTAGAACGACTTTACGCTTACCTTGTTCTGCTGGCGTAATCGCTTTTTGTTGATCTGCAAAGCTCAGTTGACCATAAAGTGGGCATACGTCGATATCATCCGCTAAATGAGACAACCGCTCTTCAACTTGTTTTATGGCACCAACACCCGGCAGGAAAGCCAACAAAGATCCGGACTCTTTGTTCATAAGACTTTCTATTGTTGTTGCCATACTCGTAGGTAAATGCTCGTTCACACCTAACGGCTGGTAGCGCATTGCAACATCAAAGCTGCGCCCTTCAGATTCAATGTAACTGGCTTCTGGCAACAACGATTGTAATGCTTGTTGGTCAAGCGTTGCCGACATTACCACCAGCTTGAGATCGTCTCGCAATGCCTCTTGAACTTCTAAACTGAATGCCAAAGCGGTATCGGCATGAATGCTGCGTTCATGAAACTCATCAAAGATCAGTAGATCAACCCCATCCAGTTCAGGGTCAGTTTGGATCATCCTGGTCATGATCCCTTCGGTCACGACCTCCAGCTGCGTTGCAGAACTTACCTTTGCCTCGCCACGAACTCGATAACCCACGCGTTGACCTACTTGCTCTCCCAATTGCTCAGCAAGATAACGGGCAATGTTACGCGCCGCGAGTCGTCTTGGCTCAAGCATGATGATTTTTCCAGCAACCGAATGATTTAAGAGTAACTGCAAAGGGAAGTAAGTCGACTTACCGGCACCAGGCGCCGCTTTTAAGATCACTTGATGTTGATTTTTGACCGCCGTCAGCAACTCAGGCATCACGGCTTCAATCGGCAATTGTGACAAAGAAAATACCTTATGGTGTAATGGTGGCAACATTGTACATAAAAAATTTTTTGTCTAAATAAGCAAATGCATTTCACACCCGCTTTAGAGTCCGCCACTCTACTCAAACGTTATAAACGCTTTCTTGCCGATATCGAGCTCGATACTGGTGAAATCCGTACAATCCACTGCGCAAATACAGGTGCAATGACGGGTTGTGCAACGCCCGGAAACAAGGTTTGGTTTTCTACTTCCGACAACCCGAAACGAAAATACCCCAATAGTTGGGAGTTGAGTGAAACCGAACAAGGCCACCGTATTTGTATCAATACCGCGCGCGCCAATCAATTAGCCGTAGAGGCTATTGAAAATAATGTCATTTCAGAGCTTTGTGGTTATGACACACTTCAAACTGAGGTGAAATACGGCAATGAAAATAGCCGAATTGATATCTTGCTCAGCGCAGTCGACAAGCCAAAGTGCTATATAGAAGTGAAAAGCGTCACTCTTCTTGATGAGACCGACTCTACTGGACAAGGATACTTCCCAGATGCGGTCACGACTCGGGGACAAAAACACCTGAGAGAGCTCACAGAAATGGCACAAAATGGAAGTAGAGCCATACTTTTATTCACTGTTTTACATTCAGGTATTGAAAAAGTATCCGCGGCGCACCATATAGACGCGAAATATTCACTATTACTCAAACAAGCACAAGACGCTGGAGTGGAAGTTCTCTGCTACAAAGCTGAACTGAGCGATACTGGAATGAAGCTGATTTCCGCTATTGATTTTATCAATTAAGAGAAAAAATGATGTCGTCTTCACATTGACGATAACTTTGCGATTCAGTATTTGCTTGCACCGCCTCTTTTTGCTATAGATACCCGCCTTAAATTGACTGCGTAGCAGTTGACTAGGTGTAAGTAGGAGATGCTGTATGCCAGAATCAAAGAAGAAAACGATAGGCATCCTAGCCATTGCCGGCGTGGAGCCATATCAGGAAAAACCTGGTGAAGAGTACATGTCACCAGAGCAGGTTGAACACTTTACGAAAATCTTAACAGCTTGGCGCGACCAGCTAAGAGCTGAAGTGGATCGTACTGTTCACCACATGCAGGACGAAGCAGCAAACTTCCCAGATCCAGTTGACCGCGCCTCTCAAGAGGAAGAGTTCAGCCTAGAACTGCGTAACCGTGACCGCGAACGCCGTTTGATCAAGAAGATTGAAAAGACTTTGGATAAAATCAAAGAAGACGATTTTGGCTTCTGTGAGTCTTGTGGCGTAGAGATTGGCGTTCGCCGTCTTGAAGCACGTCCAACCGCTGACCTTTGTATTGACTGTAAAACACTTGCAGAAATCAAAGAGAAGCAAATGCAAGGTTAATCACCCAGCATTATGATTGTTGAAGGGAGCTCAGGCTCCCTTTTTGTTTTGGCTATCTTCGCACCCTATTTGTTTACTAAATTCGAGATACACGCATGACACGCTATGTAGGTCGATTCGCCCCATCTCCTTCTGGTCCACTGCATTTTGGTTCACTGATTGCCGCTCTTGGCAGTTATTTTCAAGCGAAAGCACAAAACGGAGCTTGGTTAGTACGTATTGAGGACTTAGACCCACCAAGAGAAATGCCAGGTGCAGCGCAACTTATCCTAGAGGCACTCAAGGCCTATCAGCTGCATTGGGATGGAGAAGTGGTATACCAGAGCGAACGTCACGACCTTTACCAAGCTCAAATAAACAAATGGCTCGAAAATGGAGAAGCCTATTATTGCCAATGTACTCGTAAGCAAATTAAAGAGCATGGCGGTTTTTATCCTGGCACTTGCCGCGATAAAAACTTGAAAGACGGCGCGATTCGCCTAAAAATGACCAAGCCTGTCGCTCATTTCCTCGACCAAAAGCGGGGAACCATTACTATTCCAGAGCAACTCGTTAATGAAGATTTCATTATTAAACGTCGAGATGGATTATTTGCTTATAATCTTGCGGTAGTATTGGACGACATCGACCAAGGCGTCACAGAAGTCGTGCGAGGTGCAGACTTAATCGAGCCGACAGGGCGTCAAATTAGCCTGTACCAAATACTTGGTCAGCCTGAAGTTAGCTACTTGCATTTACCATTGGCGATGGACAACAACGGCAATAAATTGTCGAAACAAAATCACGCGACGGCTATTGATATAGATACACCAAAACCTACTCTATTGCGCGCCATGACATTTTTAGGTTTCGAGATACCTGAAACCGTAAGGGCGGCCAACATAGAAGATATTCTTCGTTGGGGCTGCGAAAACTGGCGCTTGGAACAGCTTCCAGCAGAGATCGAGATCACACCGTGATTCTCAAATGGCATTGTGTAGGCTATCATTAGCCGCAAATTAGGCCCTAGAGGCGTATAAAACTAACCAAAGCAAGATTGGATTAAACCCAGTTATTGCCAGATGCACATGAATACAAACGACTATACACCAAGCGAACCTGCCACAATTCCAGAGCTCGCTCTCAATGTAATAACTCGTGAAGAGCACAACATTTCGCGTAAGCAGATCAGTGATAATGCGCTGAAGGTACTGTACCGCCTAAATGGTGCTGGTTTCGATGCTTTTCTTGTGGGTGGCGGGGTTCGAGACTTACTGCTTGGACAAAAACCAAAAGATTTTGACATTGCGACCAACGCAACGCCGGAACAGATCAAACAGCTATTTCGTAACTGCCGTTTGATTGGTCGCCGCTTCCGCTTGGCTCATATTATGTTTGGCCGAGACATCATTGAGGTTGCGACATTCCGTGGTCACCACCAAGAGCAAAAGAATAAGAGCATTTCTCAGCAATCAAAAGAGGGTATGCTGCTGCGTGACAACGTCTACGGCACCATCGATGAAGATGCTGAGCGCCGTGATTTCACGATTAACTCGATGTACTACAACATCGCAGATTACTCGATTCACGACTACGCACGTGGTATTGAAGATTTAGAAGATCGCCTAATTCGACTGATTGGTGATCCAGAAACACGCTACCGTGAAGACCCTGTGCGCATGCTGCGTGCGGTTCGTTTCGCGGTAAAACTAGACTTTGATATTGAAGAAGACACCGCAGCGCCAATCGAACACATGGCACCGTTGCTCGGTGACATTCCGTCAGCGCGTCTTTTTGAAGAGTCACTCAAATTATTGCAATCCGGTCATGGCTTAGAAACCTACCACCTACTGCGTGAGTACAACCTATTCCAGCAACTATTCCCGACGATTGCAGCGCACTTTACAGAAGATTACTCCTCTCACACTGAGCAGATGTTGGATCTTGTCCTAGATTCTACCGACATGCGCATCGAAGATGGGAAACGCATCAATCCAGCATTTATGTTTGCTGCAATGCTGTGGTACCCACTGTGTGCGAAAGCCGATGAACTGATGGAAGAGCGCAACTTAGGCCATTACGACGCCATTATGGAAGCGAGCAACATCATTCTTGACGAGCAAGTTCGCACAATTGCCATTCCAAGACGCCACACCGCAACCATTCGCGAGATTTGGCAGTTACAGCTTCGTCTTCCACGACGTAACGGTAAACGTGCATTCCGTCTTATGGAGCTCAATAAATTTAGAGCTGGCTTTGATTTTCTTGAAATGCGTGGTGAAATTGAAGGTGGTGACACTCAGAAGCTTGCCAAGTGGTGGGAAACTTTTCAAAATGCAGGCCGAGAAATGCGTCAAGCAATGGCTGCCGACTTAGACGGTCAATCACCGAAAACAGGCCAGCGCCGCCGTAAAACTTATCGCAAGAAAAAGAGTAAGCCCAAATCATGATTACAGCGTACATTGCGGTAGGCAGTAACTTGGCTGATCCTGTCAGCCAAGCGAAGCAAGCGATTGAAGCATTAAAAACGCTGCCTAAATCAGAGTTTGTTCAAGCTTCTTCGCTATACAGCAGCACGCCAATGGGGCCACTAAATCAACCGGATTACATCAATGCGGTTGTGTCTATTAACACCAGTTTGACGCCTATTGAATTGCTCAATTGCACACAAGCTATAGAGCAAGAACAAGGGCGTGTCCGTAAAGACGAACGCTGGGGACCAAGAACCTTGGACCTCGACATTGTGCTTTATGGCAATGAGGTGATTAATTCCGAGAGGCTGATCGTTCCTCATTATGGAATGAAAGAGCGTGAATTCGTACTCTACCCTCTTGCGGAAATTGCACCAAGTTTACAACTCCCTGATGGGACCGAGGTCTCTAAACTACTGGAACAAGTAGATAGAAACGGCCTCAGTATCTGGCAGTCATAGCCAACTCCTAGTAAGGATAAAACCATGAAAAAAATGACCATCAACGACCTAATCAAGTGGAAGCAAGAAGGTCGTAAATTTGCTACTTCAACCGCTTATGATGCGAGCTTTGCCCAACTGTTTGAAAGCCAAGAAATGCCAGTACTTCTTGTTGGTGATTCTCTAGGTATGGTTTTGCAAGGTCACAACGATACTCTGCCAGTAACGGTCGATGATATCGCTTACCATACTCGTTGCGTACGCGCTGGTAGCCCAAATTGTTTGTTGATGGCAGACATGCCATTCATGAGCTACACCACGCCAGAGCAAGCTTGCGAAAATGCGGCTAAACTGATGCGTGCTGGTGCCAATATGGTAAAAATTGAAGGTGGTGACTGGCTTGTCGACACGGTGAAAATGCTCACTGAACGATCAGTTCCAGTTTGTGCTCATCTTGGTTTAACTCCTCAAGCTGTTAATATTTTTGGTGGTTACAAAATCCAAGGTCGCGATCAAGAAAAAGCAGACCGCATGGTAAAAGACGCATTAGCGCTACAAGAAGCAGGCGCTCAAATCGTCTTACTAGAATGCGTACCAGCTGAGCTTGCTGAACGTATTACGCAAGTGCTTGACGTTCCTGTTATCGGTATTGGTGCAGGTAACGTAACAGATGGTCAAATTCTCGTAATGCATGATATGTTTGGTATTTCTGCCAACTACATGCCGAAATTCTCCAAAAACTTTCTTGCTGAAACAGGTGATATGCGCAAAGCCGTTACTAAATACATTGAAGATGTAGCCAACGGTGTATTCCCAGACGACGCTCATACCATTGCCTAGAGGATAAATGCATGCAAACTTTTGCGGAAATCTCAGCAGTTCGTGAACACCTTAAAACCTTTAAACGTGAAGGTCGTAAAGTGGCGTTTATCCCTACCATGGGCAACCTTCACGAAGGCCACTTAACTTTAGTGCGTAAAGCACGCGAATACGCTGATATCGTTGTCGTAAGCATCTTTGTTAATCCGATGCAGTTTGATCGTGCAGACGATTTAAATAATTACCCACGCACGCTAGAGGAAGACTTAAGCAAGTTAACCTCTGAAGGGGTCGATGTGGTGTTTACGCCAACACCAGAAGTTATCTACCCAGAAGGTCTGGATAAGCAAACCTTCGTCGATGTCCCTGGCCTATCAACAATTCTCGAAGGCGCGTCTCGACCAGGTCATTTCCGTGGCGTGACGACGATTGTGAATAAGCTGTTTAACATCGTACAACCGGATGTCGCGTGCTTCGGCGAGAAGGACTTCCAACAACTTGCTGTTATCCGCAAGATGGTTGATGACCTAGCAATGGACATTGAAATCATCGGTGTACCAACCGTACGTGAAATGGACGGTTTAGCAATGAGTTCACGCAATGGCTTGCTTACGCTGGACGAGCGTCAACGTGCTCCTGTACTTGCTCGTACAATGCGTTGGATCAGTAGTGCCATTCGCGGTGGCCGCGATGACTACGCATCGATCATCGAAGATGCAAGCGACCAACTTCGAGCTGCAGGTCTGCACCCTGATGAGATCTTCATTCGTGATGCTCGTACATTACAAGTGATCACACCAGAAACGACACAAGCTGTCATTCTGATGTCTGCGTTCCTAGGCAAAGCTCGTCTTATCGATAACCAAACGGTAGATATGGTTGTCGAAGCGAAGGAAGAAGCTGAATCTAACAATACAAACTCAGAGAACGCAGAGTAAGCTCTGAGCCATAAAAGTAAAAAGGTCGACTCTTAGTCGACCTTTTTTATACTCTACGTATAGACACAATCTAACCCTTCAGGGCGAGTTTTAAACCGCTTGTGCAGCCACATCCACGCTGGAATATCACGTTTTATCATTTTCTCAAGCTCTTGGTTCAAGATGCTTGCCGCTTTAACCGTATTACGTCTCTCGAAACGCTCGCTAATGTCTTTTCCAATGTACAGCGTGTAATGGTGATTTTTACTCACTGTAACGCCAGATATAACCGCGCACTTTGTTGCATCAATGAGAACACTAGACCCGACGGTACTCGCCGCTTGTTCAACAGCAAAAAACGGCGCAAAAACAGAATGGTTAACGCCATAATCATGGTCGGGCAAATACCAAAGTCGATGACCATTCTTCAGAACTTTGAGCATTGATTTCACGTCTTTTCGATCAATCATTTGATGTCCAAAACGAGTTCGACCTCGATGTTGAATAAACTCATAAGCAGGATTCGAATTTGGGCGATAAACGCCATAACCTTGGGCAAACTGGCTAAAAATACGAGCGGTTATCTCCAAGTTTAAATGGTGACTGCACACCACCAACACACCACGTCCATTCTTTTCCTCAGCGAGTAAACGAGCTTTTCCAACAATAGAGGTTATCCGACGTATCCGCCAATCTGGCCAAAACCAGGCGATACCGGTTTCGATGATCGCCATTCCAGTATATTGAAAGTTTTTTCGTACTACGTCCTTACATTGCCAATCCGTAAAATCAGGGAAACACAGCTGGAGATTACGCAGAGCGATCTTGTGTCGGCGCTTCATTACATGCATCGCAATACAGCCGATGCTTCTACCTAAGATTCGCAATGCTACGTATGGCAGTACATTAACAAGAATCGCTAAAGATCCAAATGCCAGCCATACAGACCAATATTTGGGCTTAAGTAACTGATAGGAGAAAGGCGGCGGCGGGACAATATTCATAGGATCACTCATTTATTACAAATGATTGAAACCTACCATGATAAAAACCGAAAAATTGTATGGGTATGTATTGTTATGCACGCGAAAGAGCAGCGTGAATCGCCGCTCTTTGCTTTATGAGAATGGCTTAGCTTCTTAGCCCAATCCCTTTGGTTACTAGATAATGCGCGATGGCATACAGTGCAACAACAAACACTGCGAGTACACTAAATGAAGTGACAATGCCCACATCCGAGACACCTAAAAAGCCGTAGCGGAACGCATTCACCATGTAGACGATTGGGTTGATCTTAGAAACGCCTTGCCAAAATTCAGGCAGCAGACTGATCGAATAAAAGACTCCTCCCAAGTAAGTTAAAGGAGTCAATACAAACGTAGGGATGATCGAAATATCGTCAAACGTTTTTGCGTAAACCGCATTGATCAAGCCACCGAGAGCAAATACAACCGACGTCATGAAGACAGTCGCGACAATAATGCCCCAGTGCTCCACTTGCAAATCAACGAACAAAAGTGACACACAAGTAACAATTGCACCGACCAACAAACCTCGAGTCACGCCGCCCATAACATAGCCAGCAATAATCACATAGTTTGGTACCGGTGCCACCAGCAGTTCTTCAATGTTCTTCTGTAGCTTTGCACTAAAGAATGACGACGCCACGTTCGAGTATGAGTTGGTGATCACCGACATCATGATCAAACCTGGAACAATGTACTCCATGTAACTAAAGCCGCTCATCTCACCAATTCGAGAGCCAATAAGATTACCGAAAATGATGAAGTACAACGTCATCGTAATGGCTGGCGGCACTAAGGTTTGCACCCAAATACGTGTAAAACGAGTGACTTCTTTGCTCAGCAAGCTGCGAAATGCCGTCCAATATAAACCGTACATTTAATTACTCCCCTCTCTTACAATGCTGACAAACAACTCTTCAAGTCGGTTGGCTTTGTTACGCATTGAGAGAACTTTAATGCCATGCTCTGTTAACTGACTGAATACCGAATTCAATCCTTGGCTTTTATCTAGTTCTATCTCTAAAGAGCCATCAACAATACTTTGTCGATTAACACCTTCAAGCTCAGGCACCTCGACTTCTGACTCAATATCCAAGATAAATGTCTCGACGCTTAGCTTACCTAGTAACGCCTTCATGGTGGTATTTTCAATCAGCTCACCACGATTAATAATGCCGATATTTCGACACAGCATCTCCGCTTCTTCTAGGTAGTGTGTCGTTAAAATAATCGTAATTCCTTGCTCTTGGTTGATCTCTTTCAGAAACCCCCACATTGAGCGGCGTAGTTCAATATCCACTCCAGCCGTTGGTTCATCTAAAATGAGTAATTGCGGCTCGTGCATCAAAGCTCTTGCGATCATTAAACGACGCTTCATCCCACCGGATAGGTTACGAGCACGCTCTTGGCGTTTTTCCCATAAATCCAATTTTTTCAGGTATTTTTCTGCTCTTTCTTTGGCTAACACTTTAGACACACCGTAATAGCCAGCTTGCTGCATCACAATTTGCTCAACGGTTTCAAACTGGTTGAAGTTGAACTCCTGTGGCACCAAGCCTAAATTCTGCTTGGCCAATTCGAGGTCGGTATCAATGTCATAACCGAAAACTTTCGTCGTTCCGGAGGTTTTATTCACTAAGGAGGAAATGATGCCAATCGTGGTCGATTTTCCTGCACCATTGGGACCCAGAAGCGCGTAGAAGTCACCCTTTTTCACTTGGAGACTTATACCTTTTAACGCCTCAAAGCCACCTGCATACGTCTTGCGCAATTGTTCAATTTCTAATGCGTACATAAGGTCTTGATTGCCGTTTGTTTGTGATTACTAATACCGACTCATATTTAGCAGCGGTTTACTACAAAATCGCCTTGGGTATCGTACTGGAGGTCCATCAGTTTATCGTTGAATAACGATGATTACAAATAAACCTTTCGATAATATTGGAAATATAACCCTTACCTCGTAAAGGTTATCTCTAAGTAAGACAAAATAGAGCATAAAAAAACGCAACAGGAAACTGTTGCGTTTTTAACTGTCAGAATGATTACGCCGTTATGCGCTGATACTGGTCTGCCTCAACATGTGCCACCGCCGCATTCAATGCTTCGTAACGGAATTGGTACATATTTTCATCCGGGACAAGGTCAATCACATGGAATTTCTCTAGCTGTTCTCGTGTTCGCTCATTCGGGCATAATAAATACACGGCACAATTGGCATCGAGAGCATCCTTAATCGCATTCTCTAACGCCAAACCGACGGTTACATCAATCATTGGTACATCCGTAAGATCGAGAATCATCACGTCATAGTCCGAAATACTAGAGTGCTGACGTGAAATGGCTTTAGAAACACTAAAGATCATCGGACCGGAAAGATAAAAGAACAGCACTTTACCATTAGCACGATCCAACAAACCACGCTCGCTGTCAGTCAGCGGCACATCATCTTCATCCGCGTCGCTGATCGCTTTTACTTGTCGCGCCTGCTCTCGGCTCAAACGCTCGATGATGATAATGTTCGAGATAAAGACGCCTAAACCCACCGCAACGATAAGATCAACGAATACTGTAAGCAACATAACGCCATACATCACCGCCATTCCGGAAAAGCTTACCTTATGTGCCCTCTGAATAAAGCTCCAGTCTAGGATGTTAAAGCCAACATACACCGCAATGCCTGCTAACACAGCCATCGGGATTGGCTCTGTTAGCCCACCAGCAACCAGTACAACCAACGCCAACATTAGTGCGCGAATCACACCAGATAATGGCGAACGAGCCCCAACTTGGATATTCGTTACCGTCCCCATGGTAGCTCCCGCCCCCGGCAGCGCACCAAACAAGCCAGAGATCATGTTAGCTAACCCTTGACCTCGCAGCTCTTTATCTGAGTCGTGTTCTTTACGAGTTAATGAGTCACCGATAACCGCCGTTAACAAAGTATCAATACAACCTAACGTGCCGAGCACTAATGCATCAATGACCATCTCGACAAACATATCTGTGTCAATATAAGGGGCGACGAGAGAAGGTAACCCAGCAGGAATTTCACCGATACGACGAATATCTTCTGTATCAAAGAGAATCACAGACAATAAAGTCACCGCGACCAATGCCACGAGCTGTGCAGGAACGTATTTACGATATTGCTTAGGGAAGAAAAAAAGAATCCCCAAAGTCAGTAGTCCCAAAAACAACTCACTGAACTTAAGGTTAGAAATGGTCTCCGGCAAAGCAGATAACGTTCCGAGTACTCCCCCTGAAGGCGCAGCATGCCCCATCAAAGGCGATAACTGCAGAATGATAAGAATCACACCTATGCCAGACATAAACCCAGAAATAACGCTGTAAGGCATCAAGGTAACGTATTTACCCAGTTTTAACGTCCCCAATAGGATTTGGAACGCTCCAGCCATCATGACAACCGTGAAAGTCATAGCCATGCCCGTTTCTGGGTATTTCGCCATCATACTGGTTAATACTGCGGTCATGATTACCGTCATTGGCCCTGTCGGTTCTGATATTAACGTATTAGAACCACCAAATAACGAGGCAAACAAACCGACCATTATTGCCCCCCAAAGGCCGGCCTCAGCACCGGCTCCGGATGCAACACCAAACGCTAACGCCAGAGGGAGAGAGATAATCGCCGTGGTTACCCCGCCAAATACATCCCCTTTGAAATTGATATCTTCAAAACGACTACCGAACACTGCTGATTTTCCCTGCATTCAATTTTAAAAAGTAAAATATCACTACTTTAACGAGCTAGGCGAAAATTTAAACCATAAATAGATTAAGGCTAAATTCACACCACAAATAGTTTCACCAGATTTTACTTTTTTCTTAATGAAAACTAGTCAGATGAGTCCTATCTGACGAATATTTAACGAGATCGAAATTGTAACATTGTGTATAGTTACAACACTGATCGCTTGCATGTGCACACAAACAGCGGCAGCGATTTTGTCTTTTAAGGGAAGTAGTTTGCAAAATGCCGGAAATAAAACAGTTATTTGAAAACAATTCGAAATGGTCTCAAGAGATCAAATCTGATCGACCTGAATACTTCGCAAAACTCGCTGAGGGGCAAAAGCCTGATTTTCTTTGGATTGGCTGCTCTGATAGCCGCGTCCCTGCCGAGCGACTAACCGGACTATACTCAGGTGAACTCTTTGTTCATCGGAATGTTGCAAACCAAGTTATCCATACTGATCTCAACTGTCTATCCGTCGTCCAGTACGCCGTAGACGTTCTTAAGGTTAAACACATCATTGTCTGTGGACACTATGGATGTGGTGGCGTAAATGCAGCCATTGATAACCCTAAGCTAGGTCTTATTAATAATTGGCTGTTACATATCAGAGATATCTATTTCAAACACCGCACTTACCTAGATCAAATGCCGCAACAAGATCGAGCGGATAAACTAGGCGAGCTTAATGTTGCAGAGCAAGTGTACAACTTGGGTAACTCAACCATCCTGCAAAACGCTTGGGAGCGTGGACAAGATGTTGAAATTCATGGTGTGGTATACGGAATTGAAGATGGTCGCTTAGAGTACTTAGGCATTCGTTCTAACTCTAAGGAAACCGTAGAAGCGTCTTACCAGAAAGCTCTTTCGACGATTCTAAATACAGATAACAAGCTGCTTTGTCGCTAAGTCATATCTAAAAGTTGAACAAAAAACGCCCATCTTAGATGGGCGTTTTTTTATATTTTTAATGCTGCTCTCAATGATTATTCTTGAGGTACAACTTTACCGATGTATGGTAAGTGGCGGTATTTCTGCGCGTAATCAATACCCACCCCAACGACAAATTCATCTGGAATTTCGAAACCAATCCAATCCACAGGAACATTCACTTCACGACGAGATGGCTTATCTAGGAGCGTACAAATAGCGATAGACTTCGGCTCACGTAGCGAAAGAATCTCACGGATTTTATTTAGTGTGTTACCAGTGTCAATGATGTCTTCAACAAGCAGAATGTCTTTACCTTTGATGTCATCATCCAAATCTTTCAAGATACGAACGTCACGTGAGCTTTCCATCGTATTGCCGTAGCTTGACGCAGTCATAAAATCAACTTGGTGAGTCAGTTCGATAGCACGTGCCAAGTCTGCCATAAATACAAATGAGCCACGCAATAAGCCTACCAACACAAGATCTTCACTACCTTGATAACGCTCTGTAATTTGTTTGCCTAATTCACGAACTCGCTCCTGAACTTCTTGCTCAGAAATCATGACTTCTATTGTATGTTTCATACTGTGCTCAATCTAAATTTGTGGGTTGAGGTAAGTCGCACGCAAACGATCACCTAATCTTACGGCGTGTAGTGTATCACCACGTTCATTGGGTTGAAAGTCGCATCCTGTTGCCAAAAAATCTTGGAAGAAGGTCTTAGTTTTATAAAGTTCATAGCTAAATTTATCAATAATAATGACATTACTGTATATAAATTGTTCTACAGATGTTGACCTTGTGCATATGCACCATTACACTCATCACTGCTTTAAGCAACTATTAAAATAATCAATTAGGGGGTTACCCCCAATATCAACTCAAATGGCAAGGAAAATGGATATGGACTCAATTGCAAAGAGACCTAGAACTAGGCTTTCTCCAATTAAGCGTAAGCAACAGTTAATGGAAATCGCATTGGAAGTATTTGCGCGCCGCGGCATCGGTCGTGGTGGTCACGCAGATATCGCAGAAATTGCTCAAGTTTCTGTAGCGACTGTTTTTAACTACTTCCCTACACGCGAAGACTTGGTGGATGAAGTTCTCAATCACGTCGTACGTCAGTTCTCAAACTTCCTATCGGATAACATAGACCTAGACTTACATGCACGTGAAAACATCGCCAATATTACTAATGCGATGATCGAGCTTGTCAGCCAAGATTGTCACTGGCTAAAAGTATGGTTCGAGTGGAGTGCTTCAACACGTGACGAAGTATGGCCATTGTTTGTTTCAACTAACCGTACTAACCAGTTGCTGGTACAAAACATGTTCATTAAAGCAATTGAACGTGGCGAAGTGTGTGACCAGCACGATTCAGAACACTTGGCAAACCTGTTCCACGGTATTTGTTACTCACTGTTTGTCCAAGCGAACCGCGCTAAAGGTGAAGCGGAGCTGAAACATCTAGTGAATTCATACTTAGATATGCTTTGCATTTACAACCGTGAACACTAAAGCTTAGCTCGTAATATATGTCAGCCCACCGTTTGGTGGGCTTTTTATTGTCTGCTGTCAGCTAAGCACACATTTATATTTCTATATAACAAGCATAAAAAAACCGCTGCAATGCAGCGGCTTCTATCATTCAGTCAGAAAAAGCTTACTTCTTCTTAACTGCTTTTTTGTTTGGCAGGTCAGTGATTGAACCTTCAAATACTTCAGCAGCTAGACCTACAGACTCGTGTAGAGTTGGGTGAGCGTGGATAGTCAGAGCGATATCTTCTGCATCACAGCCCATCTCAATTGCAAGGCCGATTTCACCAAGTAGTTCACCACCGTTAGTACCAACGATAGCACCACCGATTACGCGGTGAGTTTCTTTGTCGAAGATTAGCTTAGTCATACCGTCTGCACAGTCAGATGCGATTGCACGACCTGATGCTGCCCATGGGAATGTTGCTACTTCGTACTTGATGCCTTCTTCTTTCGCTTCTTTTTCAGTCTTACCAACCCAAGCCACTTCTGGCTCAGTGTACGCAATTGAAGGGATAACTTTAGGGTCGAAGTAGTGCTTCTTACCAGAGATAACTTCAGCAGCTACGTGACCTTCATGCACACCTTTGTGAGCAAGCATTGGTTGACCAACGATATCACCGATCGCGAAGATGTGAGGAACGTTAGTACGCATTTGCTTATCAACGTTGATGAAGCCGCGCTCGTCAATTTCTAGACCCGCTTTTTCACCGTCGATTAGCTTACCATTTGGTACACGACCGATAGCAACTAGAACCGCATCGTAACGCTCAGCTTCAGCTGGCGCTTTCTTGCCTTCCATTGAAACGTAGATACCGTCTTCTTTTGCTTCAACTGCTGTTACTTTCGTTTCTAGCATTAGCTTGAACTTGTCTTTAATACGCTTAGTAAATACTTTCACGATATCTTTGTCTGCTGCAGGAATTACCTGGTCAAACATTTCAACAACTTCAACTTTAGAACCTAGAGAGTGGTAAACCGTACCCATTTCTAGACCGATGATACCACCGCCCATGATAAGCAGTTTTTCTGGCACTTCTTTTAGTTCTAGAGCGTCAGTAGAGTCCCAAATACGTGGGTCTTCATGCGGGATAAATGGCAGTTTGATTGGACGAGAACCAGCCGCAACGATTGCGTTGTCAAAGTTAACAACTGTTGGCTCACCTTCGCCTTCTACAAGGATAGAGTTAGGGCCAGTGAACTTACCGTAACCGTTAACTACTGTTACGTTACGCATCTTAGCCATACCGCTTAGGCCGCCAGTTAGTTGGTTAACAACTTTTTCTTTCCAGATGCGGATTTTGCTGATGTCTGTTTGAGGCTCACCGAACACAACGCCGTGGTCAGCCATCGCTTTCGCTTCTTCAATTACTTTAGAAACGTGAAGCAGTGCTTTAGATGGGATACAACCCACGTTCAGACATACACCGCCAAGCGTGCTGTAACGTTCAACTAGTACAGTTTCAAGACCTAAGTCCGCACAACGGAATGCAGCGGAGTAACCAGCAGGACCAGAACCAAGTACAACAACTTGGGCTTTAATTTCTTTGCTCATTTTGACCTCTTGTAGTCATTATCCCTAACAGGCTGAGTGGGTATCGATTTTTTATGTTTAAGAGAGATTTGTTTTAAACAGTTATTTTCAGACCGCTAACAGTTTACAGAGATGTTAATGGTGTGAAAAGTAAATCAATTTAGCCTGTGAGCTAGACAACAATTCGATTGTGAAAACCCTGAACGAAGCAAGGCTGATAACCAAATTGTCGGTAATTATGATTAGCAGAGGCGGCTAAGTTGCCGCCTCTCATTCATCTAATTTCTATTACAGAACTAGACGACGAATGTCAGATAGACATGAGTTTAGGTAAGTGATGAAGCGCGCACCTTCAGCACCATCGATCACACGGTGGTCGTATGATAGAGACAGTGGAAGTTGTAGACGCGGTTCGAACTCTTTACCGTTCCATACCGGTTTCATTTCTGACTTAGACACACCTAGGATACCAACTTCTGGTGCGTTTACGATTGGAGTAAACGCTGTACCGCCGATACCGCCTAGGCTAGAGATAGTGAAACAGCCACCTTGCATGTCAGCCGCAGTTAGCTTACCAGCACGTGCTTTCTTAGAAACCACCATTAGCTCTTCAGATAGCTCGTAGATGCCTTTCTTGTTCACGTCTTTAAATACAGGGACAACTAGACCGTTTGGTGTATCTACCGCGATACCAACATTCACGTATTTCTTCAGAATTAGGCTCTCACCGTCTTCTGATAGAGAAGAGTTGAACGCTGGGAACGCTTCAAGCGCTTTAGCTACCGCTTTCATGATGAACACAAGTGGTGTGATCTTCATGCCAGTGTCTTTCTTCGCTTCAATCGCGTTTTGCTCTTTACGGAATGCTTCAAGAGCAGTGATGTCTGCGTTATCCCACTGTGTAACGTGCGGGATCATTACCCAGTTACGGTGTAGGTTTGCGCCAGAGATCTTCTTAATGCGAGATAGCGGTTGAACTTCTGTCTCACCAAACTTGCTGAAGTCCACTTTTGGCCATGGTAGTAGACCAAGAGCCGCGCCGTCGCCTTTGCCAGATGCTGCTGCACCTGCGCCAGACTCAAGACGCTTAAGTGCATCTTTCACGTAAGCTTGAACGTCTTCTTTTAGGATACGGCTCTTACGACCAGAACCTTTAACCTTAGAAAGATTAACGCCAAATTCACGCGCTAGACGACGAACAACTGGAGACGCGTGAGCGTACTCATCGTTTTCTTTGAAATCGCCAGTCGCTGCTGGAGCTGCTGCCGCTGGAGCTTCTGCTTTAGGAGCCGGAGCTGCAGGTGCTGCCGCTTGAGCTGGAGCTGCTGCAGGAGCAGGTGCTGCACCCGCCACTTCGAATACCATGATTAGTGAGCCAGTAGACACTTTGTCGCCAGCTGCAATCTTGATTTCTTTAACTGTGCCAGCGAATGGTGCAGGAACTTCCATAGAAGCTTTGTCACCTTCAACAGTGATTAGAGATTGCTCTTCTTCCACTGTGTCGCCAACAGCAACCATGATCTCAGTAACTTCAACTTCGTCGCCGCCGATATCTGGAACGTTCACTTCTTTTGCCGCAGACGCTGCTGGAGCTGCTGCCGCAGGAGCTTCAGCAGCCGCTGGTGCTGCTGGAGCGCCTGAACCTGCTGTTTCGAACACCATGATAAGTGAGCCAGTCGATACTTTATCGCCTGCTGCAACTTTGATCTCTTTTAGAGTACCTGCGAATGGCGCTGGAACTTCCATAGAAGCTTTGTCGCCTTCAACAGTTAGAAGAGATTGCTCTTCTTCGATGCTGTCGCCAACGGCAACCATGATTTCAGTAACTTCTACTTCATCACCACCGATGTCTGGTACGTGAACTTCTTTTAGTTCTGCCGCTGCTGCTGGAGCTGGAGCTGCTGCTGGAGCTGCTTCTGCCGCAGGAGCAGGTGCAGCGTCAGCTGCACCCTCGGCTTCGAAAATCATGATTAGAGAACCAGTAGAAACCTTGTCGCCTTCTGCAACTTTGATTTCTTTAACGATACCCGCTTGAGAAGCAGGAACTTCCATAGAAGCTTTATCGCCTTCAACTGTGATCAGAGACTGCTCTTCTTCAACCTTGTCGCCAACGCTTACAAGAATCTCAGTAACTTCAACCTCATCCGCACCGATGTCTGGTACATTAATTTCGATTGCCATTTCTTATCTACCTTCTTAATTAAGCGTATAGCGGGTTTGTTTTCTCTGTGTCGATGTCGAATTTCTTAATTGCTTCTGCAACTACAGATTTCTCAACTTCGCCACGTTTCGCTAGTTCAGTTAGCGCTGCTACTACTACGTAACCTGCGTTCACTTCGAAGTGACGACGTAGGTTTTCACGGCTGTCTGAACGACCGAAGCCATCAGTACCAAGAACTTTGAAAGACTCAGCAGGAATGTATGCACGAACCTGCTCTGCGTAGTTCTTCATGTAGTCAGTTGCTGCGATAGCAGGTTCAGTACCCATTACTGTTTGGATGTAAGGTACTTTCGCTTCCGCTTCTGGGTGAAGCATGTTGAAACGCTCTGCATCTTGGCCATCGCGAGTTAGTTCGTTGAATGACGTTACAGAGTAAACATCAGAAGCAACACCGTAATCTTCGCTTAGGATTTGAGCTGCTTTACGTACTTCATTCATGATAGTACCAGAGCTCATTAGCTGAACTTTCGCTTTGTCGCCCGTGTAAGTTTCTAGCTTGTAGATACCTTTACGGATGCCTTCTTCAGCGCCTTCTGGCATTGCTGGCATTGCGTAGTTTTCGTTCATTAGCGTTAGGTAGTAGAACACGTTTTCTTGTTCTGGACCGTACATGCGACGGATACCGTCTTGCATGATTACTGCTACTTCGTACGCGAATGTTGGGTCGTAAGAAATACAGTTAGGAACCGTACCCGCCAAAATGTGCGAGTGGCCGTCTTCGTGCTGTAGACCTTCACCGTTCAACGTTGTACGACCCGCAGTTGCACCTAGTAGGAAACCACGTGCTTGTTGGTCACCAGCCATCCACGCCATGTCGCCAACACGTTGGAAGCCGAACATTGAGTAGTAGATGTAGAACGGGATCATTGGTAGGTCGTTTGTCGAGTATGAAGTCGCAGCAGCAACCCATGAAGACATAGCACCTAGCTCGTTGATACCTTCTTGTAGAACCTGACCTGAAGTCGCTTCTTTGTAGTAAGAAACAACGCCACGGTCTTCTGGTGTGTAAGTTTGGCCGTGCGGGTTGTAGATACCGATTTGACGGAACAGACCTTCCATACCGAATGTACGTGCTTCGTCAGCAATGATAGGAACGATGTTCTTACCAATGTTCTTGTTCTTAAGTAGAACGTTTAGCGCACGTACGAATGCCATAGTAGAAGAGATATCACGCTTCTGTTCTTCTAGTAGTGGCTTGAATTCTTCTAGCTCAGGAACGATGAATTCTTGAGTGAATTTTGGTAGACGCTGTGGCGTGTAGCCGTGTAGCGCTTTACGACGAGCGTGTAGGTATTCGTACTCTTTTGAACCTTCTTCAAGTTTCAGGTACGGAAGTTCTTTCACTGCTTCGTCAGTTAGGATGTCTTGAAGGCCTAGACGATCACGTAGGTGTAGTACGTGAGTCATATCCATCTTCTTAACTTGGTGCGCGATGTTCTTACCTTCAGCCGCTTCACCCATGCCGTAACCTTTAACAGTCTTAGCTAGGATTACTGTTGGACGACCTTTAGTTTCTGCCGCGTTTTTGTATGCCGCGTATAGCTTAGAAGACTCGTGACCACCACGCTTAAGTGCGAAGATTTCGTCATCAGTCATGTCAGCAACAAGTGCAGCTGTCTCTGGGTACTTACCAAAGAAGTGCTCACGTACGTACGCGCCATCTTTTGATTTGAATGTTTGGTAGTCGCCGTCGATCGTTTCATTCATAAGCTGTAGAAGCTTACCAGTCGTATCTTTAGCTAGTAGTGAATCCCAGTTGTTACCCCAGATTACCTTCACTACGTTCCAACCAGCACCTTTGAACAGACCTTCAAGTTCTTGAATGATCTTACCGTTACCCATTACAGGGCCATCTAGACGCTGTAGGTTACAGTTGATTAGGAAGCATAGGTTGTCTAGTTTCTCACGCGCAGCGAAAGAGATAGCACCACGTGATTCTGGCTCATCCATCTCACCGTCACCTAGGAACGCGTAAACGCGCTGTTCTGAAGTATCTTTAAGACCACGGCCTTCTAGGTACTTAAGGAAACGAGCTTGGTAGATAGAAGCGATTGGACCTAGGCCCATCGATACTGTCGGGAACTGCCAGAATTCAGGCATCAGTTTAGGGTGCGGGTATGAAGGAATACCTTTGCCGTCTACTTCTTGACGGAAGTTGTCTAGCTGCTCTTCAGTTAGACGACCTTCAACGAATGCACGTGAGTAGATACCTGGTGAAATGTGACCTTGGTAGTAAACTAGGTCGCCACCATCCTTCTCGTTTGGTGCACGGAAGAAGTGGTTGAAACATGTCTCGTAGAACGCAGCAGAAGACTGGAAAGACGCCATGTGGCCGCCTAGCTCTAGGTCTTTCTTAGATGCACGTAGAACGATCATGATAGCGTTCCAACGAATAATTGAGCGAATACGACGCTCAAGTGTTGTGTCACCTGGGTATGCTGGTTCTTGGTCTGCAGGAATCGTGTTGATGTAGTTAGTTGTGATACCTGTTGGCATATCAACACCGTCTAGACGTGCTTTATCTAGAACTTGCTCTAATAGGAATTGAGCACGCTCTAGACCTTCTTCACGTACAACTGACTCAAGCGCTTGTAGCCATTCTTGAGTTTCCAGTGCATCTACGTCATGCTTCATATCAGACATGGCGATCTATCCTTCTGTTGGTTGGATCTACTTATTTAAGTAACGCTCTTACGAGTCATTACCCTGCTGAATTCGACGCAGAGAACGCTCTCGTCGAGACTCTTCTCGAGTCAAATCCAACAATGTTTCTTCGATGTAAGCCAAGTGCGAGTGGGACATTTCTCGCGCCTTTTCAGGCTGACCAGAAACAATCGCATCCACGATATTGGCTCGGTGTTTACTGACTTTCTCGACCGCTTCTGGGCGGCGACGTAGTAATTTAAAATTTTGTAGAATATTTTGCTCAAGCAAAGGTGCTAAGCTTCGAACAATGTGCAACAAAACCACGTTGTGCGCGGCCTCTGTCAAAGCGATCAAAAATTGCATTACTTCCGCAGATTCAGCTTCGATATCGTTGTTTGCTTGCTCTTGACTAATGCGCTCAAGGCAACCTTGAATACGCGCAAAATCTTCTTCGGTACCACGTAAAGCTGCAAAGTAGGCTGAAATTCCTTCCATCGCATGACGAGACTCAAGCACATCAAGCTGGGTTTCAGAATGACTAGACAACAAATTCAACAAGGGATCTGAAAAGCTCTTCCAGATATTCTCACTTACGAATGTTCCGCCACCTTGGCGACGAGTCAACAAACGCTTCGCTTCCAAGCGTTGAATGGCTTCTCGGACTGAAGGACGAGACACATCGAACTGTTTTGCTAGTTCACGCTCTGGAGGCAGTTGTTGCCCCGGAGACAATGTTCCTTCCACTATCAACCTTTCTAACTCTTGTTCTATAACATCAGAGAGTTTTGGCTGACGAATCCTTTGATAAGCCATAATTTATTGTTCTTCTACTCTTGCAGGTAATTGGTAATACCAATTTTAAGTTGGTGCAGAAATTAACATAATTAAAACGCCACTGTCCAGCCGAAAATTGACCTAAATCATAGAACGAGCTTACTTCCAACACTCTGATAACAATCGACTGTTAAAACAGCAATAGAATTGGTATGACCAATTACATAAAGCATACAAATGGGAAGTCGACGTGCTAGCAGTTTTGGAAAAGAAATACAGAAAATGACAAAATTATCAGTCTATTTATTCACCAAAACGGCATGTGCGAGCGTAAAAATGTAGTTAACTTTTAACAATCATTAATATTTCTGGTATCAAAAAAAGGCATACCTGATCGTATGCCTTATTTATTTCGCTTTTTTGAATTTACACTTTCGCTACAAATCAACGCTGTATAAGCAGTCTATATTTCACCCAATCAAAGCTTAGACCAGGATCGCTTTTTCTCAAGGGCGCAATATATTGATGACCGGTAATTCGTGGCGGGGTGATTTGAGGATAAGACTGCATAATCACCTCAGTGATCTCTGCAAGTGATTGATATTGCGCTTCTGTGTAGGCAGTAAATTCTGTCCCTTCAAGCTCGATACCAATGGAATAGTCATTACAACGCTCCCTGCCTGCGAAACTGGATTGACCGGCATGCCATGCTCTATCAAGAAAAGAAACAAATTGAACAACCTCGCCGTTTCTTTTAATCAAGCAATGTGCAGAAACGCCCATTTTGTGAATGACTTCAAAAAATGGATGTTCATTTGGGTCTAGCTTGCCAGTGAAGAAGTCCTCTATATATGGTCCACCAAACTGCCCAGGAGGCAAACTGATATTGTGTACCACCAGCAGAGAGATGTCGTTTATATCAGAGCGGGCATCAAAAAATGGTGACGGAACATGCTTTGCTTGTGTCAGCCAGCCATTCTCGATAATTGGGCGCATATCAACCTCTCTACTTTGCAAATTAACTGCTGAAATTATTGACACCGGAGAGTATCATTCGTTGCCATCTCCCTTTCAAGACAAGATTTGCGATGAAGAACACACACAACATTCAAGAACGCCTAGAATACCTTAAACAACAACTCCCTTTAGAGATCACTCGCTCTGTCGCTGATACCTTAAAAGAAGATCTAGGTGGCAGTGTCGACGCAGATAATGACATTACTGCATCTTTGATCCCTGCCGATGCGGTTAATACCGCAACGATTATTACTCGTGAGCATGGTGTGTTCTGTGGTCAAGCATGGGCTGATGAAGTTTTTAAACAGCTCGGTGGCAAGGTCAGCATTGAATGGCACGTAAAGGACGGCGATAAAGTCGAACCCAACCAAACCCTTTGCACGCTTACAGGCCCTGCTCGTGACTTGTTGACTGGTGAGCGTAACGCAATGAACTTCATCCAAACGTTGTCTGGCTGCGCAACAGTTACCGCAGAGTACGCTGAAAAAATCGCGCATACTGAGTGTCGTCTACTAGATACACGTAAAACCATTCCAGGTCTGCGTAGCGCACTAAAATACGCCGTGACGTGTGGTGGTGGCTTTAACCATCGCATCGGCGTGTTCGACGCTTACCTCATTAAAGAAAACCACATTATTGCTTGTGGTGGCATCACTCAAGCCATCCAAAAAGCGAAAGAGCTTAACCCAGGCAAACCGGTAGAAGTCGAAACGGAAAGCTTAGAAGAGTTGAAACAAGCGATAGAGGCTGGTGCCGACATCATCATGCTCGATAACTTCACAAAAGAAATGATGCGTGAAGCCGTAGCGATTAACGCAGGTCGTGCCGCTTTAGAGAACTCCGGCAACATTACGCTAGAGACCATCGCAGAATACGCAGAAACCGGTGTCGATTACATTTCGGTAGGCGCGTTGACTAAGCATCTAAAAGCGATGGATCTTTCGATGCGCTTCAAATAATAAAAGCAACACAATCTCAATTACTTCAACTAACTCAGTGAGTTGTGAGTAACTCATCATTTAAAAGGGCCAATTGGCCCTTTCTTTTTATCCACTAAAAAAATAGTACTACTCGCAAAACTCTGCATGCGATATGCAACTTTTCACCAAAGAGTTTTATCTCACTCGAGAGCCCATCTCTTCCCCATTTTCAACCCACCTTAACTCTCCATAATCTTTCGCTAATGCAAGAGCATTATTAATTTTTAGGAAAGGGTTAAAAATGAAAAACAGTAAACAGAAAAAACAACAGGGTTTTACTCTGATCGAATTGATGATTGTGGTGGCGATTATTGGTGTTTTGGCTGCTTTTGCAATTCCTGCATACCAAAATTATACAAAGCGAGCTCACGCGAGTGAGATGTTACACGCGTCGAATGCATTTAAAACCGCCGTGGGTGTCTGTCTATTAAGTTCTGAAACGGACTGTACGGACGGTACTGGTGGGGTTCCTAACGGGCAAACTTTTGATAAGGCAACTGGTGACGATAAGTTTGCTATAAGCTCTTCTGTATTGCAAACAACACTAGGAACAGTTGATACGGACACATTTATCAGCGCAACTATTGATGCTACTGATGGCAAAGGTGGATTACCAGCCGGTTTTGAAGTGCGTTTAACACCAACTTTAAGTAACAGTGGAGTGGTATGGGGAGTAACATGTAATTCTACTGGTGGTAACCACGCAGATTTCTGCCCAACTAACTAGTAATGCTAACCAACCTCTCAACGGTTCTTCGTCAAGCGGGAATACTGTCTTTTTCCCAAGAAGAATCGTTACTTGAGCAAGCTAAAGCTTCTGGCATTTCAATGCCGGAGGCTTTGCTCAGTTGTGGCTTTTTCCAATCACATGAGCTGACTGAGCACCTTAGCTCTATCTTTGGACTTTCCTGCACATCACTCAGTCAGTATGAGTACTCGTCGCTGTGCCAAAAGCTTGGCTTGCGCGATCTGATCACTCGACATAATGCCTTGCCACTCAATCGCACATCTTCCACATTAACACTCGCGGTTGCAGACCCAACTAACTTACAAGCGGAAGATGACTTTCGTTTTGCGACAGGGTTGCAAGTAGAGCTTGTTCTCGCTGATTTTCGCGAGCTGACCGCTGCGATTCGGCGCTTATATGGCCGAGCACTTGGGCAAGAAAAGTCTGGATTAAAAGAGATCAACCAAGAAGAATTAGCCAATCTGGTTGACGTGGGCGCAGATGAAATCGACAACATTGAAGACTTGAGCCAAGACGAATCTCCTGTTAGTCGTTATATCAACCAAATTCTGTTGGACGCTGTGCGCAAAGGCGCATCCGATATCCACTTTGAACCTTATGAAAAGATGTACCGCGTTCGCCTACGCTGTGATGGCATCTTAATTGAAACACAGCAGCCACCAAGCCACTTAAGTCGCCGCTTATCCGCTCGTATCAAAATCCTCTCTAAGCTTGATATTGCCGAAAGGCGCTTACCACAAGATGGGCGTATTAAGCTCAAGTTGAATCAAGACACCGCAATTGATATGCGTGTATCCACGCTACCTACTCTATTTGGAGAGAAAATTGTACTACGACTGCTCGACAGCAGCTCTGCGTCATTGGATATCGACAAGCTTGGTTATAGCAAACAACAAAAACAATTGTACTTGG
Source organism: Vibrio sp. 1978 (assembly GCF_033344345.1). Classification (NCBI taxonomy): domain Bacteria; kingdom Pseudomonadati; phylum Pseudomonadota; class Gammaproteobacteria; order Vibrionales; family Vibrionaceae; genus Vibrio; species Vibrio sp. 1978. The sequence continues at coordinate 105,693 of NZ_JAWPOP010000002.1, read as the reverse complement.
ATGCGCTGCGTCGCCCACAAGGCATGATTCTGATGACAGGGCCAACCGGGAGCGGAAAAACCGTTTCTCTGTACACTGGGCTGAGTATTCTCAATAAACCAGAAATCAACATTTCCACGGCAGAAGACCCAGTAGAAATTAACTTATCGGGCATTAACCAAGTTCAAGTTCAGCCTAAGATTGGTTTTGGTTTTGCCGAAGCCCTGCGCTCTTTCTTACGTCAAGACCCCGATGTAGTAATGGTCGGTGAGATTCGTGATTTAGATACCGCCGAAATCGCCATAAAAGCATCGCAAACCGGTCACTTAGTACTTTCAACCTTACATACCAATTCTGCGGCTGAAACGGTTATTCGTTTATCAAACATGGGCGTAGAAAGCTTTAACTTGGCCTCATCTCTTAGTTTGATTATTGCCCAGCGCTTAGCCCGTAAACTGTGCTCGCACTGCAAACAATCACAAGAGCTTACCGTTCAGCTACAACATCTCGGAATTCAAGCAAGCGACAACATTTTTAAAGCCAATCCCGATGGATGCAATGAGTGTACCCATGGTTATTCCGGCCGAACGGGGATTTATGAAGTGATGCGCTTTGATGAATTTCTTTCCGAAGCGCTTATTAAAGGTGCCTCGGTACATGAACTAGAAAAACTCGCCATCGCAAATGGTATGAGCACGTTACAAATGTCGGGCATAGAAAAACTCAAACAAGGGATCACAAGTTTTAGTGAACTACAGCGCGTACTTTATTTTTAATCCTTTAATCAGCAGTCACCTCTATGAAAAGCACTACACCACAACTTAAAAACTTCCGCTGGAAAGGCATCAACAGTTCAGGCAAAAAGACGTCTGGACAAACCCTCGCGATGACAGAAATTGAAGTACGCGAGCGTCTAGACGCACAGCACATCAAGATCAAGAAGTTAAAGAAAAGCAGTATCTCGTTTCTCACTAAACTCAGCCATCGCGTGAAAGGCAGAGACATCACGGTGTTTACCCGTCAGATTTCGACGATGTTGATAACCGGTGTACCCTTAGTTCAGGCTTTAAAATTGGTCTCAGAAAATCATAAAAAAGCAGAGATGAAATCCATTTTGATGAGCGTGACACGCGCCGTTGAAGCGGGGACGCCCATGTCAAAAGCCATGCGCACTGCAAGTGAACACTTTGACCCACTCTATACCGACCTTATCGCAACAGGTGAGCAATCCGGTAACTTAGCGGAAGTGTTCGAGCGCTTAGCCACCTACCGAGAAAAAAATGAGCAGCTTCGTGCGAAAGTGATCAAAGCACTGATTTACCCAGCCATGGTAGTGCTAGTAGCGTTAGGAGTGTCGTTTATCATGCTCACCAAAGTCATTCCCGAGTTTGAAAAAATGTTTGTTGGTTTTGGTGCTGACTTACCGTGGTTTACCAGGCAAGTGTTAGATCTTTCCGCCTGGACACAAAACTGGAGCCCATTTATAGCACTAGGCTCTATCAGTCTATTCATCTCAGCGAGAATCCTCTCTAAGCGTTCAGATTCTTTTCGCTTAATGCTCAATCGCTCTGTGCTTAAATTTCCTGTCCTCGGGCCCGTATTATCAAAAGCCGCTATCGCCAAATTTAGTCGAACACTCGCCACAAGCTTTACAGCGGGTATTCCAATTCTAACCAGTTTAAAAACCACATCAAAAACCTCAGGAAACTTGCACTATCAACTCGCCATAGAAGAAGTTTACCGTGATACCGCCGCAGGTATGCCAATGTATGTAGCCATGCGCAACTGTAATGTGTTCCCTGAATTGGTGTTACAAATGGTTATGATCGGTGAAGAGTCTGGTCGACTTGACGATATGCTCAATAAAGTTGCAACAATCTACGAGTTTGAAGTCGACAACACCGTCGACAACCTTAGTAAAATCCTAGAGCCACTAATTATCGTTTTTTTAGGTATCGTTGTTGGCGGATTAGTGACAGCAATGTACTTGCCAATCTTTAACTTAATGAGTGTATTGGGCTAGAATGAGCTGTTAACTCCTTTAAAACAGCATCTTGCTGATTTCACTCATCGCTCAAGAGACAAATATGGAAGTATTCCAGTACTACCCTTGGCTATTCGTTGTGTTTGCCACCATCTTCGGTCTGATCGTGGGTAGCTTCCTCAATGTGGTTATTTATCGACTACCTAAAATCATGGAGCTAGAATGGCGACGCGAATGTGCCGAGTCATTTCCTGAATACAAAATAGAACCTCCTAAAGAAGTGCTGACCTTGAGCGTTCCACGCTCCTCCTGCCAGAAATGCGCAACACCGATACGTATTCGCGACAACATTCCTGTGATTAGCTGGCTGCTTTTAAAAGGCAAATGTCACAACTGTCAGGCAACCATTAGTGCACGCTATCCACTGATTGAACTGCTCACCGCGTTCTGTTCTGGCTTTATCGCTTATTACTTTGGTTTTAGTTACTTTACCGTTGCCCTACTCTTTTTTACTTTTATCTTAATCGCCGCAACATTTATCGATCTCGATACTATGTTGTTACCTGACCAATTAACATTACCATTAACTTGGGCTGGCATTGCCTTAGCATTAGTCGAAATAAGTCCTGTTACTCTACAAGATTCTGTCATTGGTGCTATTGCTGGTTACCTATGTCTCTGGTCCGTTTACTGGGGCTTTAAGTTACTTACCGGTAAAGAAGGAATGGGGTATGGTGATTTTAAACTACTGGCGGCACTAGGAGCTTGGCTAGGTTGGCAGTCACTGCCGATGATCATTCTACTTTCTTCTGTGGTTGGCATCGTATTTGGCATCATTCAACTACGCTTGCAAAAGCAGGGAATTGAAAAAGCTTTCCCTTTCGGTCCTTACTTAGCAATTGCTGGTTGGATAAGCTTAATTTGGGGCGACCAGATTTTAAACTGGTACTTTACTTCAGTTCTAGGAGTGTAAATGGCTTTGGTTATTGGTTTAACAGGTGGTATCGCTAGTGGAAAAACAACCGTCGCGAATCTGTTCAAACAACAATTTAAAATCGATATCGTCGATGCCGACATTGTCGCAAGAGAAGTTGTCGAGCCAGGTACTCCCGGCCTAAACGCGATTATTGAACACTTTGGTCACGATATCGTTCGTGAAGACCAAACTTTAGATCGCGCAAAGCTGAGAGAAAAAATCTTTTCGAATTCAGATGAAAAAGCATGGCTCAACGCACTGTTGCACCCGATAATTCGTGAAAAGATGATCGAAGATTTGCAGCAAGTCACTTCAGAGTATGCGTTACTTGTGGTGCCGTTGCTCGTAGAAAACAAGCTAGATAGTTTGTGTGATCGCGTTCTTGTCGTCGATGTAGAACCGAATACACAGATATCTCGCACGATGAAACGAGACAATGTGAGTGAAGATCAAGTTCGCGCCATCCTTGCCTCTCAAGCATCAAGAGAGCAAAGGCTCGCGCTTGCAGACGATGTGGTTAAGAATAATCCAAGTGACCCTGATCTTTTGCTTCAAATCACAGATTTGCACGAAAAGTACCTAGCCATGTGTAAGAAAAATCTGCGAAAATAGGAACGAAACTCACAAAGGCTTATGTCGATGACCACGCACAAATTTGAACATCCGTTAAATGAGAAAACTCGTATTTATCTAAGAGTGGAGTCTCTGCTGCGTCAGGCTCACTTGGCCTCTGGGTTTAGCGAAAATCATCAGTATCAACTGTTTTTCCGTGCGTTATTCGATATGGTTGAGATCTTCGAACAAATCCAACTGAAAAGTGAACTGGCTAAAGATCTTGAGAAGCAACGGCTGTCGTACCGCCATTGGCTCAATGTTGATGGTGTCGATCAAGACGCATTAAATACCTTGCTACAAGAGATAGATGTCGTTCATAGCCAACTAATGAGTGCTGAACGTTTTGGCCAAGCATTAAAAGAAGATCGCTTCCTAAGCTCTATCCGTCAACGCTTTAATCTACCGGGTGGTTCATGCTGTTTTGATCTGCCAGCATTACACTACTGGCTTCATCTACCTATTGAACGTAAAAAGCGTGATGCACAACAGTGGCAAGCAAGCTTAAAGCCCTTATCTGATGCGCTTTCGTTATGGTTAAAGCTCACTAGAGAGACCGGACATTTCAAAGCTCAAATCGGTCGTGCAGGTTTCTTCCAAAGTGACGCTGATGAAGCCAACATTCTAAGACTTCACATCCCAATGGAATATGGCGTGTATCCTATGATTTCAGGCCATAAAAACCGCTTTGCGATCAAGTTCATGTCGTTTGAAAACGGTCAAGCATGCACACAAGATATTGAATTTGAACTTGCTGTTTGCAGCTAAGACGACACTACGCCTCGCCTCCATAATCTAAAATTCAACGCTTTATTGCGCTTATATTTGATAAAATTTCGTAGCAGCAATAGCGCGTTGAATAAGCCATCTTTAATTCGTTTAGGTATACTACCCTTTAACACCAATTAGTAATGGGACGCTCAACTATGTCTAAAGTTACCATCGTTCAATGCCCACAATGTGGCGCCGACGTAGAATGGGGAGAACAAAGTCCTCATCGCCCTTTCTGCAGTAAACAATGCCAAATGATTGATTTTGGTGAATGGGCAGATGAAGAAAACACCATCCCAGGCGCACCCGATATGTCCGATAGTGATGGCTGGTCTGAAGACCAGTATTAAATTGAGACCTAGGGTAAAGGAATACCCTAGGTTCCTTCTTGGGGAATCTGAATCACGCTCCTTCGTCGCTGTCCAGAATGACGAATTTGAACCTCAGTGCTATATAATCTTTGACCATCATTTTCCGTCATTCCGAGGAGCCATAGCGACATCAGGAATCTACTCACAGTAAGGATGAAGCTAACAACTTAAACACTTGCATGCTCGACTAGTAGATTCTGAATCACGCTCCTTCGTCGCTGTCCAGAATGACGAATTTTAACCACGGTACTCTATAATCTTTGACCATCATTTCCTGTCATTCCGAGGAGCCATAGCGGCATTAAGAATCTACTAACAGCAAGGATGAAGCTAACAACTTAAACACTTACATTCTCAACTAGTAGATTCTGAATCACGCTCCTTCGTCGCTGTTCAGAATGATGAGTTTTAACCGCGGTGCCCTGTAATCTTTGGCCATCATTTCCCGTCATTCCGAGGAGCCATAGCGACATCAGGAATCTACTAACAGCAAGGATTGAAGCTAACAACTTAAAAACTAGCATTCTCAGCGAGTAGATTTTTAACCACGCTCCTTCGTCGCTGTCCAGAATGACGAATTTCAACCGCGGTACCCTGTAATCTTTGGCTATCAATTCCCATCATTCAGAGAAGCTATAGCGACATTAAGAATCAACTAACAGCAAGGATGAAGCTAACAACTTAAACACTTACATTCTCAACTAGTAGATTCTGAATCACGGTCCTTCGTCGCTATCCAGAATGACGAATTTTAACCACGGTACTCTGTAATCTTTGACCATCATTTCCTGTCATTCCGAGGAGCCATAGCGACATCAGGAATCTATTCACAACAAGACAGAGGCGTGGAGTGTACGTCAGTGCATGAGCATCGACAGTGCAGGTCGGGCGAAAAGAAACGAGCAAGCTAATTACACAAATAAAAAAACGGAGCCCTAAAAGGACTCCGTTTAAGATGAGAACGCTAGTTATAGCATTACTTCTTAGCAAGTTTCTCTTTGATACGAGCAGACTTACCAGAACGCTCACGTAGGTAGTACAACTTGGCACGACGTACTGCACCACGGCGTTTAACTTCGATGCTATCAACGATTGGAGAGTGTGTTTGGAACGTACGCTCAACACCTTCACCGTTAGAGATCTTACGTACAGTGAAAGCAGAGTGTAGACCACGGTTACGGATTGCGATTACAACGCCTTCGAAAGCCTGTAGACGCTCACGGTCACCTTCTTTTACCTTAACTTGAACTACAACAGTGTCACCTGGTGCAAATTTAGGTAGGTCTGATTTCATTTGCTCTTCTTCAAGAGCTTTGATGATGTTACTCATTTTTTAAATTCCTAGAATAAACTGATACTAAATAAATTAGGTTACTTTGCGTTATGTTCTTTAATGGCTTTATGCTCATTAACAAACTCAGCAAGTAATTGTTCCTGTTCGTCAGTCAGAGCTAGGTTTTCCAGGAGCTCTGGTCTTCTTAGCCAAGTACGGCCCAACGACTGCTTGAGTCGCCATTGACGAATGTCCTTGTGATTGCCTGACATCAGTACAGCTGGTACCTCTTTGTCATCCAATACTTCTGGACGCGTATAGTGAGGACAATCTAACAAGCCATTTGCAAAAGAGTCTTCTTCTGCTGACGCGAAATCCCCTAGTACACCCGGAACAAACCGAGAGACAGAGTCGATTAACGTCATGGCTGGTATCTCACCACCCGTCATCACAAAATCACCAATCGACCATTCTTCGTCGACTTCAGATTGAATGATGCGCTCATCTACCCCTTCATAACGACCACAAATCAGAAGCAAGTTCTCATTCGTTGCCAGTTCTTCCACTCCTTTCTGGTCGAGCTTGCGACCTTGAGGAGAAAGGTAGATGACTTTCGTCTTGCCCGGTGAGGCTGCTTTCGCGGTATGAATGGCATCGCGCAAAGGCTGAACCATCATTAACATACCAGGGCCACCACCGTAAGGTCGGTCATCGACTGTGCGATGTTTGTCGTGAGTGAAATCTCTAGGATTCCAAGTCTCAATCGACAAAAGACCTTTTTTAACCGCTTGACCTGTTACTCCAAAATCAGTAACAGAACGGAACATTTCTGGAAAAAGGCTAATAACGCCAACCCACATGTTTATCTCGCTCTGTAATTTTGGAGATTAGAATCCAGGATCCCAGTCAACTTCGATCCGTTGAGCTTCGCGATCAACATTAATGATCACTTGCTCTTCAAGGAACGGGATTAATCGTTCCTTCTGCCCGAAAGCATCTTTAAGATTTGCTTTAACAACCAGAACATCGTTTGAGCCAGTTTCTAGCATGTCAGTAACGACACCTAGATCGTAACCTTTAGTAGTTACAACTTGCATCCCAAACAATTCGCGCCAGTAGAACTCATCTTCTGACAATTCAGGAAGTACCGCAGGGTCAATAGCAATTTCAAAGTTCGTCATTAGATGCGCGTCTTCACGAACATCCATGCCTTCCAGCTTAGCCACCATACCTTTGTTATGGCGCTTCCAGCTTTCTACTTTGTACTCAACCCACTTGCCCTTTTGGTTAATGTACCAAGGGCTGTAATCGAAAATGCTTTCAGCATTGTCTGTGTAGGAAAAAACCTTAAGCCAACCACGAATGCCGTAAGTAGCACCAAACTTGCCTACAACAATCTTTTCGTTGCTCATTGTTTCTTTACCTTTCATCGACATAAACTAGTTTCTACTTTTCAAGTAAAAAATTAAGCCGCTTTTTGAGCGTCTTTAACTAGCTTAGCAACACGGTCAGATACTGACGCGCCTTGACCAACCCAGTGGTTAACGCGGTCTAGGTCTAGACGTAGACCTTCTTCTTGACCTTTAGCAGTTGGGTTGAAGAAACCAACTTTCTCGATGAAACGGCCAGTTGCAGCGTTGCGGCTGTCCGCTACTACGATTTGATAAAATGGACGCTTTTTAGCGCCGTGACGTGCCAAACGAATGGTTACCATGTCGTCCTCTTTGCTTTCTCAAAAATAAAATTAACCCCAAAAACCATTCAAGAAATTAAACAGTTTGGGGTCTCGTGCCAAAATAAAGCTCCGGAATTTTACTCTTCTCCCGGAGCAATGCAAGGAGTTTAGTTACTTTTTCACCAACATAAATTGAATTTAAAGTTTGTGACGTACCTAACACCCTGAATCTATGCGTGATCGATTAATTAACGACCAAATGGGTTGAAGCCACCGCCACCACCCATGCCGCCCATCATGCCTTGCATGTTGCGCATCATGCCTTTCATGCCACCTTTTTGCATCTTTTTCATCATTTTCTGCATTTGGGTGAACTGTTTTAGTAAGCGGTTTACATCTTGAACCTGCACACCAGAACCAGCCGCGATACGCTTCTTGCGCGAGCCCTTGATAATTTCTGGGCGTTGACGTTCTTTCATTGTCATGGAGCTGATGATCGCTTCCATCTGTTTGAACATCTTGTCATCGACTTTGTCTTTTACATTGTCTGGTAGCTGGGACATTCCTGGAAGCTTATCCATCATCCCCATCATGCCGCCCATGTTTTGCATCTGGCCTAGCTGTTCACGGAAATCTTCAAGGTCGAAACCTTTCTTCTCTTTGAACTTCTTCGCTAACTTTTCTGCCTTTTCTTGGTCAACGTTGCGTTGTAGGTCTTCAATCAAAGACAAAACGTCACCCATGCCAAGAATACGTGAAGCAACACGATCTGGGTGGAACGGTTCTAGCGCGTCAGTTTTTTCACCGACACCCAAGAATTTGATTGGCTTGCCCGTGACATGGCGTACTGAAAGTGCCGCACCACCACGAGCATCACCATCAACCTTAGTTAGAACTACACCGGTAAGAGGTAGCGCATCGCCAAAGGCTTTTGCTGTATTTGCTGCGTCTTGACCCGTCATGGCGTCAACAACAAATAGCGTTTCTACTGGGTTGATAGCTGCGTGAAGATCTTTGATCTCCCCCATCATCTCTTCATCAATTGCCAAACGACCTGCGGTATCGACAATCAATACGTCGTAGAATTTTTTCTTCGCATGGTCAATCGCTGCATTGGCGATATCAATAGGCTTTTGGTCTGGTGATGATGGGAAGAAGTCAACACCGATGTCTGATGCCAGTGTTTCAAGCTGCTTGATTGCCGCAGGACGGTAAACGTCGGCAGACACAACCAAAACTTTCTTCTTGTCACGTTCTTTTAGAAGCTTAGATAACTTACCTACCGATGTGGTTTTACCCGCACCTTGTAGACCAGCCATAAGAAGCACAGCAGGTGGTTGAGCAGCAAGGTTTAGCGCCTCATTCGACTCACCCATTACGGCTTCAAGTTCTGTTTGAACGATCTTGATAAATTCCTGACCTGGAGTCAGAGATTTAGAAACTTCTACGCCCACCGCTTTTTCTTTAACGCGGTTCACAAATTCACGAACGACCGGAAGCGCAACGTCAGCTTCAAGTAGAGCCATTCGGACTTCACGTAGGGTTTCTTTAATGTTGTCTTCGGTCAGACGACCTTTACCACTGATATTTTTCAGCGTTTTGGATAATCGATCCGTTAAATTCTCAAACATCTTTGTCTCTTCGCTAAAATGGCGATTAATTAGTGTGAGTATACATTAGCCAAGGTCTGAGTCATACCCGTACCGCTGTCCTATTCTTGTCTCTATTTATATATGGTGCGGTAACTTATTAATTTCAATATCTCATCTCTCACGATTGATGTCGGATATAACGTAGCCCCAAAGTGTAATGCAAGGTATAATTTCTCCATCGTGCACAATAATATTTAGGATTCATGGATAGCTTAATAGCCATCGCGGCCGCCATACTTTATGTCTTGGCGATTGCGACCATCATACCCGGACTCTCACAACAGTCAGGAATCAAAGCAAAAACAGTGTTTGCTAGTGCTGCCTGTGCGCTTGTTTTTCATGCGTGGATTTTGAGTGATCTGATCTTTGATGGTTCAGGTCAAAACCTGAGTATTCTCAACGTGGCTTCTTTGATCAGTTTTATTATTTCTCTGGTCATGAGCCTTGCTATGTTGAAAAACCGACTGTGGTTTTTATTGCCTGTCGTTTATAGCTTTGCTGCCATCAATTTATCTGCTGCCACATTTTTGCCAAGCACGTTTATAAAGCACCTAGAGAATGACCCTAAGCTACTCATTCATATTTCATTTGCGCTCTTCTCATACGCGACTTTAACTATCGGGGCACTATATGCGCTTCAGTTGGCTTGGCTGGATCACAAACTGAAAGCAAAAAAATCTTTGGCGATTAACCCAAACCTGCCGCCTCTATTAATGGTGGAGCGTCAACTCTTCAAAATTATTTTGATCGGTAACTTATTGTTAACTGCCACGCTCATTACTGGCTTTGTCTTTGTGCAGGATATGTTTGCCCAAGGTAAGGCACATAAGGGCATTCTTTCTTTCATCGCTTGGGTGGTGTACTCAATACTGCTTTGGGGTCACTATCAAAAAGGCTGGCGTGGTAGAAAAGTCACATGGTTCGCTGTTGCAGGAGCAACACTGTTAACTCTGGCATATTTTGGCAGTCGCTTTGTAAAAGAAATCATCTTGAATTAAGGAGCTCTAGGGCTCCTATCCTTTATATTTTAGGCTAGATAAAATACAGTACGCCTTAACTCTTTGACTTAACGGACTTACTCAACCGTTATATAACCCAATACTTACAAGGAACAGCAACGTTTTGGACGACATCTCTACGGGTATCTTGTTTGCGCTACTCGCGTGTCTTATCGTCATATCAGGTTACTTTTCCGGTTCAGAAACAGGGATGATGTCTCTGAATCGTTATCGCTTAAAACACTTAGCCAAAAACGGGCATAAGGGTGCTAAGCGAGTCGAAAGACTATTAGACCGTCCAGATCGTTTGATTGGTCTTATTCTTATCGGCAACAACCTCGTTAATATTCTCGCGTCCGCGATCGCGACCATTATTGGTATGCGTTTGTATGGTGATTTAGGTGTCGCTATCGCAACCGGTGCACTAACTATGGTTGTATTGGTTTTTGCCGAGGTTACCCCTAAAACAATTGCAGCGCTTTACCCTGAACGTGTGTCCTACGCGAGCAGTATATTATTGACCATACTGATGAAGTTACTGTCGCCTTTAGTGATGCTTGTTAACTTTATTACGAATGGCTTTATCCGCTTACTTGGTGTAAGAGCGGATCACTCAGCAGAAGATCATCTTAGCTCCGATGAGCTGCGTACGGTGGTAAATGAAGCTGGCGGTTTGATCCCTCGCCGACACCAAGACATGCTAGTGTCTATTTTAGATCTTGAGCACGTCACCGTGAACGACATTATGGTCCCACGCAATGAAATTACCGGTATTGATATTAACGACGACTGGAAATCCATTGTTCGCCAGCTAACACACTCACCACATGGACGCATAGTTTTCTATCGTGACCAAATTGATGAAGTGGTTGGCATGCTGCGCTTGCGTGAAGCTTATCGTCTGATGTTGGAAAAGAACGAATTCAACAAAGAAACGCTATTACGTGCTGCTGATGAGGTCTATTACATCCCAGAAGGCACACCACTGAACGTGCAAATGTTGAAATTCCAACGCAACAAGCAACGTATCGGTCTGATCGTGGATGAGTACGGTGATATCATCGGTCTAATCACTCTTGAAGATATTCTGGAAGAGATCATTGGTGAGTTCACGACGTCAATTTCTCCAAGCCTCTCTGATGAAATCAGTCCTCAAGGTGACGGAAGCTTTCTTATTGAAGGCAGCACCAATATTCGAGATATTAACAAAGGCCTGAAATGGGATTTACCAACGGATGGCCCAAGAACGTTAAACGGTCTTATTTTGGAGCACCTGGAAGATATTCCAGAGAGCCATTTAAGCGTGAGAGTAGCGGGTCACCCAATGGAACTTGTTGAGATTGAAGAGAACCGAATCAAGCTCGTTCGTGTTTATCCGAAGAAGAAAAAATCGACATCCAAATAACCAAAAGAAAAGCCTGACTCATGTCAGGCTTTTTTACTTATTGGGGCAATATGCTTCTCTTAATGAGCACCTAGTCGATGCGCAACTCTTTTAACATCGACTCAGGCAAAGCAAGTTCATCATTTTTGTTCACCGAAACACCAGCATCCAAAATGTTCTTTGCGATCTGTTGTGCTTCTTTTAAAGAGTGCATTGCTGCCGTGCCGCATTGGTATTCGTTAAGTTCAGGGATCTTATTCTGACTTTCTACCTTCAGCACATCTTCCATTGCTGCAATCCAAGCATCTGCGACTTGCTGCTCTGATGGTGTGCCAATCAGGCTCATGTAAAAACCTGTGCGGCAACCCATAGGCGAAATATCGATGATCTCAACAGAATCATCGTTTAGGTGATTACGCATAAAGCCTGCATAAAGGTGCTCTAGGGTGTGAATACCTTTTTCAGAAAGAATGTCTTTGTTTGGCGCAGTAAAGCGTAAGTCGAAAACAGTAATCGTATCCCCTTTTGGGGTCTGCATGGTTTTCGCCACTCGTACAGCGGGTGCATTCATACGAGTGTGGTCCACGGTAAAACTATCGAGTAAAGGCATTACATCTCTCCTGATTGTAACTCCAGTACCTTTCGGTAATGGATAAATGTCATTCATCCCTACAGCACATGAACTGACTGTGGGCTAAAAGAACCAGCTGCTGTTGTCTTCTAATTCCTGACGACATTGCTTCAGCTGCCAGCCATAAGTTTTCGCTGTTTGTTCAACACGTCGAGCGACTTTGATTAAACTAGGCTTTCGATTATAAGTACCTCGCTTATACCCACCTCGCCCTTCATGATAAGCCAGATACTGGTTATAGGGATCCCATAATGAAATCCCTAGCTGACGCCGTGTTTCATGAGTATACCAACCGACAAACATCATAGAATCATCGAAGTTGGTACGAGAGCCACCCTGACCTGTGGCATCTTGGAAGTCTTCCCAAGCAGGGTCTTGAGCTTGAGCGTAACCATACGCACTGCTGACTCGTCCCCAAGGAATAAACCCTAGCAAATAATCTTTAGGTGGTTTTGCATCGTGCCGAAAGCTGCTTTCTTGTTTAATGATGGCCATAGCGACATGAATAGGGGTCCCCCATTCATCTTCCATATCTTTGGCATCATCGTACCAACCGGATTTCTCTCGGAATATCTCGCATAAGTTATTCTGCTGCTTTGGCGGTGCCGTAGCACAACCTGCAAGTAGCACGCCTCCAAGTACCGCTACTACTGACGACTTAATGTTCAACCCCACCAATCCTTAGTTAGTCATTACTGCTTCAGGTAAGCAAAGTAATCTTCCAAAAAATCATCAAAAGAAAGCGTGTCACTCTGCTCTGCTTGCTTTTGTTTTTCCACGGACGACGCTACTTCCGTTTCCATCGTATCTTGTGAGTAGTACTGATAACCGTGAGCTAGGTTTTCATCACGGTACTTCATACCAAGAGTACAACCAACTTTACCTAGCCCACCCAGTTCTTTCGTTAGCTCTAATAGTTGACCAGAGATCGTTAGTTCTGGGTTATCAATCCATGTCTCGAGTTGATTACACACATCTTGGTATGCACTGCCACCAGCGGTCATATCCATTTGCTGTGCTATTTGACGTAACTCGACGAAAACTCGGTGTGCCCAATCTTGTAGAGATAGACGTTCACCTTGACAACCAATTTGCAGCATTAGACCTTTTTCACGGCCAGAAACAATGACTTTATTCCAGTTATCGCGCCAACACTCTAATTCACAGTTATCCATAGGATCTGAGTCTGACAAGGCCGCCCAGGTAAGGAAGAGATCCAAGAATCGTACTTGCTCTTCATTTAAGCCCACTGCGCTGAATGGGTTAACATCTAGAGAACGAACTTCAATGTATTCGACACCACCGCGTCGTAACGCATCTGAAGGCTTCTCACCACTTTTCGATACACGTTTTGGACGAATCGGAGCGTACAGTTCATTCTCAATTTGTAAGATATTGGAATTAAGCTGGCGGTATTCACCATCCACTTTTACCCCAATTTTCGCAAACTCTTCTGATGGGTGGCGAATCGCATCACTCAAACCATCGAGGTATTGGTCAATGCTGTTAAAACCAATTTTCAGCACACTTTGAGCACTATTGGTATAGCCAAGATCGCTCAAACGCAAAGACGTCGACTTCGGCAAATATAATGTCCCGCCAATCTTCTCGAATGGCAGATCGGTTTCACGACCTTGAATAAAAGAGCCACATAACGCTGGTGATGCACCAAAGAAGTAGGGAATCATCCAGCCAAAGCGGTAGTAATTACGGATCAACGCAAAGTACGCATCAGACTTAGCATCTTGGCGGGCTTGTTCATCTTGCTCGCCATAGAGCGCATCCCAAAATGTTTCAGAAAACGAGAAGTTAAAATGGACACCTGAAATAATTTGCATCAGGCTGCCATAGCGACGCTTTAGGCCTTCTCGGTACAGCGTTTTCATTTTCGCTGCATTCGAAGAGCCATACTGGGCTAACTGAATATCATCCTCTGAGCCTACGTAACAAGGCATTGATAATGGCCACATTTTCTCTTCACCCATTTTGGTTTGAGTGAAATGATGGATATCTTTCAGCTGTGCCATCAGCTCTGGAATTTCATGTGACACAGGCGTAATGAACTCTAACAATGATTCCGAAAAATCCGTTGTGATCCATTGATTTGTGAACGCAGAGCCTAACCCTTCAGGATGAGGAGTTGTAGCTAGATGTCCATCCTGACGATAGCGCAAAGTTTCTCGCTCAACACCGCGTCCAAACTGCTTAAATACTTCGGGGTTTGATGCAACTTTTTTTAGTCGCGCAGCAAAATCAGTCAAAATGAGGTTCGCTTATATTGGGAGCAGGACACTTGTTACATAACACAAGTGTAAGCTAAGTTATTGATAATTAATGCATCTAGATAAATAACCCACGAAAAGTTGCTTATCTAGATGAATAGCGGAGAAACGTTTCTCCGCTATTAAATGTGTACTCTATCGAATGATTTCAAGCTCTTCTACGTCTTTCCCCAACTTTTCTAATTGAGGACGCAACGATTTAGCATCACCAACGACGATAATTTGATAGTCATTTGGATCAAACCATTTCTGAGCCAGCGCATTCAACGTCTGCTTATCGACTTTTTCTACGATAGCGTTTCTTTGCTGCAAGTAATCATGATCGAGGTTGTACTTAAGAATATCACTGATGAGCTCCGCTTTTTGTGTTGGTGTTTCATATTTCAGTGCATCTTTTTGACCGACCGCTTGACGCATAAATTTCATCTCTTCATCAGTAATACCTGACTGCGAGTATTCATTTAGCTCATTTTTCATCTCAATGATCGAAGCAACCGTTGCATCCGCTCGTACTTGCGCGGTGAAAACCACCGAGCCTGTTTCTGGATTACCAGAGAAATATCCGTAAGCACCGTATGTGTAACCCTTGTCTTCACGTAGATTTTGGTTAATGCGGCTATTGAAGTTCCCAGCTAAGTTGAAGTTTGCCAGTTGGCTTAGGTAAAAATCGCCCGTTGCGTCGTAAGGCATACCTTGACGAACCATCATGACCACACTTTGCGGCGCTCCTGGTTTATCAACAAGATGGATCTTTTGCTCACCTAATGCAGCAATGCTTTGCGGTGCATACAATGGCGCAGCTTCATCTTGCCAGTTTTTCCAGAACGTCAGTTGCTGCTCAATTTCCTGTTTATTGATGTCACCAACAACAACGATTTGCGCACTTTGTGGCGTGTAATGCTTCGAGTAGAATTCACGGACATCATCCAACGTTAATGCACTGACACCTGCTTGCGTGCCGTCTTTTGGTCGAGCAAAAACCGAATCCCCATAGAGCACCTGGCGACTCGCTTGTGACGCCATCCAACTTGGATTTTGGTGCTCATATACCAGGCCTTCTAGCGCTTGCATTTTTACACGCTCGAAATCATCTTGATTAAATGCAGGAGACAGCAACATCTCTTCGACAATTTTTAACGTCGGCTCTAAGTTCTTTTCTAGAGCAGAAACACTGATGTTTGTTGTATAACCTGTGGCATTAACAGAGATAACACTACCCAGTTTATCAAGCTCAGCTTGAATCTCTTCGACACTGCGTTTCGTTGTACCTTCTTGCAACATCGCAGCGGTCAATTGGGCAAGACCTTCTTTACCCTTTTCAACAAAACGTGTCCCTGCAGGTAGACTAAATTGCATCATCACCGTCGGCGTTTCGTCGCTAACTGCACCAAGCAGCTCTGAGCCATTCTTGAAATGTAACTCGTACAGCTCTGGCATCGTCGCTTTCACTGGTTCTCCTACTGGAGGTTGCACTGAGCGATCGAAGTTATCGGTCGCACGACGATACGCCAATTGGTCATCGGAAATCTTCTCATATTCTGGCAGCGTACGCTTTGGTGTCACAAAGGTCGCAGGTTTTACGACAAGGTCTGTTTTTCCTTTTGGGACCACGCTTAGGGTCACTTTGTTCTTACCTTGGATAAAGTCCGTATACGCTTTTTCTACCGAAGTCGGCGTAACTGCACGGATTTGTTCAAGCTGTTGCTCAAGACGATCAGGATCGCCGAAAAATGTCTCGTTGGAAGCCAACTGAGTCACTTTACCTTTAACGCTTTCTAGCGCAAAAATAGCATCCGCTTCCGCTTTACCCTTCAACTGCTCAAGGCGATCTTCTGTCACGCCTTTTTCCGCAAACTGATTCAGTGATTGTAAAAGCTCGTCGTACAGTTTTGATAGGTCGCCTTTGTCTCCAGAATCGCCCATTGCGTAAACGTAAAAGTTACACGCCAGTTCAGCACAGTCATGGAATGAACCAGCATCGACCGCTTTTTGAGTCTTCACTAGGTCTTGATAGAGCACGCTGTTGGTACCGCCACCCAATACTTCTGATAACGTGTCGAGAGACGCTTGGCTTTCTTCGCCGTTGTAGGTTGTTGGCCACGCGATCATCACCATAGGTTGTTGAATACGATCTTCTAGCGTGATGTATTTGTCTTCTTGCAGTTTTGCAGGTTTTTTCGGCGCATTTTCAACCTCAGGACCACGAGGAATCGAACCGAAGTACTTATTTACCCACTCTAGAGTTTGTTCAACGTCTAAGTCACCACCGATCGTGATAGTCGCATTGTTTGGGCCATACCAACGCAAGAAAAACGCTTTGAGGTCGTTCACATCAACACGATCAAGATCTTCAACATAACCAATGGTTTGCCACGAATACGGATGACCTTCAGGATATAGCGCTTCGGACATGCGCTCCCAAATTAAGCCATAAGGACGATTATCGTAACGCTGGGCTCGCTCATTTTTTACAGTCGAACGCTGAATTTCAAATTTGCGTTGAGAAACCGCATCCAGCAAAAAGCCCATACGGTCAGACTCTAACCACAGCATTTTCTCGAGCTGGTTAGCAGGGACAGTTTCAAAGTAGTTAGTACGATCGCGGTTTGTTGTACCATTTAACGTGCCTCCAGCCTCTGTGATGATCCTGAAGTGCTCTTGGTCACCAACGTTCTCTGAACCTTGGAACATCATGTGCTCAAAGAAATGCGCAAAACCAGACTTACCCACTTCTTCACGAGCTGAACCAACATGGTAAGTCACATCCACATGGACCAATGGGTCAGAATCTTCAGGAGCTAAGATCACCGTTAAACCATTATCGAGTTTATACTTTTGGTATGGAATCTTAACTTTGCCTTCTTCAGCTTTCGATGACTCAACGAAAGTTACCCCTTTCGGCAGTGATGAAACTGGCGTATTTGATGCACAGCCCGTGATCACCAACAGTGAACACGCGCCAACCCAAAACATCTTCATGTACTTTCCTTAAAATAATCCGAGATAGATGACCGCAAGTAAGCTATACCTAGCAGCCTTTCCTAAAAATATTAAAATCACGCAAGGCAGAAACTTCATTCTTAGCCACCCTGCGGCTAAACACAGCGGGTCTCCAATTACAGGTAACCAGCTAAAAAATAATCCCCAATAGCCATACTTAGAGAGCCACTTTAATGCGGTATGACCGTGCTTTTCCTCTTGTGCTTTGTTGGGAATCCACAAGCCAAGCCAATAATTTGTTAAGCCACCAAGCGTATTACCGATAGTAGCGACCATAACAATTGAAGAAACGGAGTATTGATTTAATGAGAGAGTGGCAACTAAGCCCGCCTCAGAACCACCAGGCAACAACGTGGCACTGAGAAAACCGGTCATGAAAAGCACCCATAATGCTGAATCTGAAAACCAAAGCGCTAAACTTTCAAAACTCGTGTTAAATGCTTCTAGCATGTCATATCAAGCAACACCTTGCCTCTGGTTCTTCCTGATTCGACCTGCTGGTGAGCACCAATGACATCACTCATAGGATAAACCTGTTGAATTTCAGTCTTCAGTAAGCCAACGCCGACCATGTACAACAAGGTATCTAACTGCGCAGGGTCTGGTTCAACCAACATGCCACTAGCCTCAAAGCCTAGGAGTTTGGCTTTTTCACAAATCAGCTCAGCAGTTATGGTTGGAACGGTGATGACTCTCGCATTGTCTTTCAGGCATTTAAGCGCATCTAACGCAGCATCTCCGCCTACTAAATCAATCAAAACATCAACATCTTCAACACGTTCTGACACTGGTGCAAATTGATAGTTCACTGCATGAGCACCGAGCGTCGCAAGGTAGTCTAGATTTCGTTCACTGCAGGTTGTAAAGACTTCCGCTTTCGTCGCGATCGCAATTTGTACCGCGAGGTGTCCAACACCACCGGCTCCAGCGAGGATAAGTACGCGATCATTTTCCGTCACATTAGCCTTACTGAGAGCTTGTGCCGCAGTTTGTCCCGCCAACGGTAATGCAGCAGCTGCTTCTAAAGTGACAGAGCTAGGAACATGACTTAACTCAGTTTCTGGAACACATATGTATTGGCTGTAACCACCGCCTCGAACTGGGAAACCAATAAATCCAGCCACCTCCTCACCTTCATTAAAACGTGATGCCCCCTCTCCACAAGACATCACTTTTCCTGAGATGTCGTAACCTGGCACCCAAGGTAAATTATTCTTATTCTGCGCTGCCGCCCAACCGAGCCCAGCTCGAGTTTTGACATCAATAGGATTTACGCCTGAAAAAGCGACTTTTACTAAGACTTCACCAGGCTGTGGTGATGGTGTAGAAGCATGTTGAATCGCGAGTACGTTGGCATCACCAAACTCAGTGATAACGATCTGTTTGTGTTCCATAAACCATTCCCTGCAAGAAAACAAAAAGGGATGCGAAAGCATCCCTTTGACTATAAACCATTTTGTTAACCTAAGTTAATCGTGATTTTGTAAATTGGTTGATCATTCCATTTTCAATAATGTCTAACCAACAAGTGCTAACAATATACCAGCCGCAACGGCTGAACCCAGCACACCAGCAACGTTTGGTCCCATCGCATGCATTAACAAGAAGTTTTGCGGGTTAGCTTGTAAACCAACTTTGTTTACGACTCGCGCGGCCATTGGTACCGCAGAAACGCCAGCCGCACCAATAAGTGGGTTGATGTCTTCTTTCGAGAACTTGTTAAGCAGTTTCGCCATCAGGACGCCCGCACCAGTACCGATACTAAATGCAACTGCGCCTAACCCCAAGATACCTAACGTTTCTAGGTTCAAGAACTGCTCAGCTTGCAGCTTAGAACCAACACCAAGACCTAAAAAAATAGTCACTATGTTGATCAATTCATTTTGAGCAGTTTTCGATAAACGATCGACCACACCAGCTTCACGCATCAAGTTACCCAAACAGAACATACCAACCAATGGCGTAGCTGAAGGTAAGAACAGAATCGTCATCAGTAATACAGCAAGCGGGAAGATGACTTTCTCCCATTTACCAACATGACGAAGCTGAGCCATCTTAATTTGACGTTCTTCCTTGGTTGTCAGTGCTTTCATGATTGGTGGCTGGATGATCGGCACCAATGCCATATAGCTGTATGCCGCGACTGCAATCGCACCTAGCAGATCTGGAGAGAGCTTACTCGCTAAGAAAATCGCTGTTGGCCCATCAGCACCACCGATGATCGCGATAGACGATGCATCTGCCATGGAGAACTCCATGCCAGGTACATAGTTGAGCAAAATAGCGCCAAACAGTGTTGCAAAAATACCAAACTGCGCAGCCGCACCTAACCACAACGTTTTTGGGTTTGCGATCAAAGCACCAAAGTCGGTCATCGCGCCTACACCCATGAAGATCAATAGCGGGAACACACCCGATTCAATCCCAATGTAGTAAACGTAGTAGAGCAAGCCACCAGGCTCAGTAAAGCCAGCATTTGGAATATTCGCCAAAATAGCACCGAAACCAATCGGCAATAACAGTAAAGGTTCAAATCCTTTTTTAATTGCCAAAAACAGCAAGGTACAACCAACCAGCATCATACAGATTTGGCCGAACTCGAAGTTAGCGATCCCTGTTTCTGCCCAAAGGGTTAACAATCCGTCCATGATACTCCCTTACGCCAGGCTCAACAGAGGCGCACCTACTGTGACAGCATCGCCTTCTTTAACGTTCAGCTCTTGAACCACACCACCACGCGCCGCTCGTACTTCAGTTTCCATTTTCATCGCTTCAAGGATGAGCAATACATCGCCTTCAGCTACCTCAGCACCAGGCTGAACATTCACTTTGAAGATGTTACCTGCAAGAGGAGCAGGTACCGCTTCAGCTGAAGCATTAGAAGGTGTGCTAGGTGTAACCGATTTTGCCGGTGCATTAGAAGGAGTAACAGATGTCAGTTCACCTTGAGGGCCAACTTCCACCTCATACACCTGTCCGTCAACACGTACACTATAAGTTTCTACACCACCAGTTGCTGGTTGAGCTACAGGTACAGCAGGCTTCGCAGCTTCTAGCGTTGGTGCTGGCTCAAATGCTTCTGGGTTTTCACGATTCTTAAGGAACTTAAGTCCAACTTGAGGGAAAAGTGCATAAGTGAGTACGTCATCAACACGCTCACTTGCTAGCTTAATGCCTTCTGATTTCGCTTTCTCCATCAGATCAACCGTAAGCGTCTCCATTTCAGGCTCAAGTAAATCGGCAGGACGACAGGTAATTGGCTCTTTACCATCAAGCACTTTCGCTTGCAGTTCTGCATTTAACTCGGCTGGCGCTTGACCGTACTCACCTTTCAATAGACCTGCGGTTTCCTTGGTAATACTCTTATAGCGCTCGCCAGTAAGAACGTTAATCACCGCTTGCGTACCGACGATCTGTGAAGTTGGAGTCACCAATGGAATGAAACCAAGATCTTCACGTACACGAGGGATCTCTTCTAATACTTCATCAATGCGATCCGCAGCGCCCTGCTCTTTCAACTGGCCTTCCATATTGGTCAGCATACCACCAGGCACTTGAGCAATCAGGATGCGTGAATCGACTCCTTTTAACTGGCCTTCCCACTTCGCATACTTCTTACGTACCTCACGGAAATATGCGGCGATAGGTTCCAGTTGCTCGAGTTTCAAATTGGTATCTCGCTCGGTGCCTTCTAGCATAGCAACTACCGTTTCAGTCGGTGTATGACCGTAAGTACAACTCATTGAAGAAATCGCAGTATCGAGAATATCAATACCGGCTTCTACTGCTTTTACCGCTGTTGCTGTAGACAGCCCCGTTGTTGCATGACAATGAAGTGCCAATGGCACATCACAAGACGCTTTGATACGCGTGATAAGCTCTTCCGCTTCATAAGGCTTAAGTAAGCCAGACATATCTTTAATACACAGCGAGTGACAACCTAAATCCTCTAGGCGTTTTGCCAAGTCAACCCAAGTGTCTGCGTTATGCACTGGGCTCGTAGTGTAAGACAACGTACCTTGAGCATGCGCACCAACATCAACCGTTGCTTTAACGGCTTTCTGGAAGTTTCGCACGTCATTCATTGCATCAAAAATACGGAATACATCCATGCCGTTAGCATGCGCGCGTTCAACAAACTTCTCTACTACGTCGTCGGCATAATGGCGGTATCCTAAAAGGTTTTGACCACGCAGTAGCATTTGCATTGGTGTATTAGGCATCGCTTTTTTTAGTTCACGTAAACGCTCCCAAGGATCTTCCCCTAAGAATCGAATACAAGAATCAAATGTTGCACCACCCCAAGTCTCTAGAGACCAGTAACCAACCTTATCCAACTCAGCTGCAATAGGCAGCATATCCTCAATACGCATACGCGTAGCAAATAGTGATTGATGGGCATCACGAAGGACCACATCAGTAATAGCTAGTGGTTTAGACATGCTCTTAAACTCCTTTTTAATCCTAGTTCGGCTACTTCGCGAATGAGGCGCGATGTTTATGAATCGCAGCCGAGATCGCCGCCACTACTTGTGGACTAACAGCTGAAGAGGTTGATTGAATATTAGTGTTTGTTTTTGGTGCTGCGATCGGCTCTGGTACTTCTTCTGGTACCAATTTCGACATTAACCGAACGAGATAAACAAGAATAGTGAGGAAAATAAATACGACCGCCATCCCCGTTAGCATCAGGGTGGCCGCATCTACTAGCAGGCTTCCTATATTAGTCATGTTGCTTCCTTTCTTTGTCATCCTGACAACGTGCAGGACTTTAATAGTGTCAAATCCCGACCCATGGATTATCTCGATTGGTTAAATTTTGTCAATTTTGTTTAAGGAAGGTTTGTAGTAATCCTGATAAATGATTATTTATTCACTACACAGATCACAGTTCATGACAAAATAATCACTTCAAATCGCTATCACCTTACGAACAGAGTAAAGGAGGACATAAATAAAAACTGCGATTTAGATTTCAAAATCAAATCGGTACTCACGCAGTAAAAACCAACAAAAACAAAAAGATGAATAAAGTTAACAATTAATAAACAAATAAAAAACAAAGTAACTACATGAGAGTAATTGAAATGAAAAATGGAAGTCAGTGTATAGGAGGGATAATCAGGATGATTTCACACGATGCGACAGAAGCTTGATAGCAAATTGCTTAGATACGCACATATTCGCTTTTAAAAAAGAGGAACATAGGCTCTAGTGATCCTACGCTATATTTCAGATGTCTAGATACAAAAAAGCCTCGCAATTGCGAGGCTGTTTCAGTAAGTGGCGCGTCCTGGAGGATTCGAACCTCCGACCGCCTGGTTCGTAGCCAGGTACTCTATCCAGCTGAGCTAAGG